>JAWNZB010000005.1:0-42500 GCA_038447835.1 Candidatus Igneacidithiobacillus chanchocoensis
AGCGCAGATGGTCCTCTTCCTCGGCCCGCGCGTTGCGTAATACTGCTGCGAGCTCGGGGTCGTCGGTGCCCATTTCTTGCCCGGTGTAGAGCGCCTGAGCCATCACTTCGCCGGCATGATTGACGCGCATCATGCGTGCCGCCTGGCGGCGCTCCCAGGGGCGCAGCAGGGCGTCGGCGCTGTCGGCGGCGGGATTGGGGCGACCACTGCCACGGCTGTGCCCACTGAGGGTGCGCAAGGCATTGTCTACCGAGAGTATGGCTTGATCGAGAGGGTTCATCAGTGATCTGACCTAAGCAGTCGTTTCGGGTTATCATGGCCGCCTGCATGGGGAGGGTCAAGCATGGGTTTTTATCAGCGCCATCTCTTTTTTTGCTTGAATGAGCGCGAGGATGGGAAGCAGTGCTGCAATCAGGGGGAGCTGGCATCTGCCGCTTTCCACGCCGCCAAGAAGCACGCCAAGGCCCTCGGTATACACGGCGAGGGGCAGGTGCGGGTGAATCGCTCCGGTTGCCTGGGGCGCTGCAGCGAGGTGCCGCTGGCAGTGGTCTACCCCGAGGGAGTTTGGTACACCTACGTCGATGAGCAGGATGTTCGCGAAATTGTCGAATCGCATCTGCGCGACGGCCAACCGGTGGAACGGCTGCGTATCTGATGCTGCCCATCGATCGCAGCCACCTCTACGACGGCCAAGAACTCGCCCCCGAGTGCGTTGGCGAGGCGGTGGAGATTCCCGGCCCGGCAGGCATTCTCGAAGGGCTCACCGCTTGCCCCGAGAAGGAAACCCGCGGGGTGGTCGCAGTCATTCTACATCCCCACCCCCTCTACGGTGGTACCCTCAACAATAAGGTGGTGCACTACCTGAGCCGCACCTGTAATCTCCTTGGCATTCCCTCCTTGCGCTTCAATTTTCGTGGGGTGGGCAAGAGCACCGGAAGCTACGATGCTGGCCGTGGCGAGGTGGACGACTGCCTCGCCGTGCTCGATTGGGTCGCCCAGCGTCGTCCGGGCTTTCCCATTTGGTTGGCCGGCTTTTCCTTTGGTGCCTACGTGGCCTACCAAGTGGCGGCACGCGATGCGCGGGTAGAACGCTTGCTCACCGTTGCGCCGCCGGTCAATCTCTTCGATTTTTCCGGCGTGGCGACGCCCACTTGTCCATGGACCTTGGTGCAGGGGGAAAATGATGAACTGGTGCCGCCCGCCGCGGTACGGGCCTGGATGCAGTCTCTAGAGCGGCAGCCGGAGTGGGTGCCCTTGCCTGCCGACCATTTTTTCCATGGCAAATTGAATTTGCTGAGTCAGACCTTGCTCGATCTCTACCATGCGCAACTGGGTGCGGGGATCGATGCTGCGCAACCCTGCCGTGCCTTCTCCCCGGCTTGAACTTGCGGGCCTGGCCAAATCCTATGGCCAGCGTGCGGTGCTGCGGGATCTCTCCTTTTCTGTTGGCGTGGGGGAATGCCATGCCCTCCTTGGCCCCAACGGCGCCGGCAAAAGCACGACCATCCGCTGCATTCAGGGGCTGACCCGCCCCGATGTCGGGAATATCTGCCTCGATGGTCGCCCCCTGGCGGACTGGCCTGCCGGCGGCCACGCGCGTATGGGGGTGGTGGCGCAGCAGGACCAACTCGATCCCGATTTTACCGTCGAGGAAAATCTCTGGACCTACGGGCGCTATTTTCGTCTGCCCACAGCGCTGATCCGCCAGCGTAGTCGCGAGCTCCTCGCCTTCATGGCCCTCGAGGAATTTGCCCAACGCCCCATCCAGTCGCTCTCTGGGGGGATGCGGCGGCGGCTCTCGGTGGCGCGGGCACTCATCCACCAGCCGCAGCTCCTTCTCCTCGATGAGCCCACCACTGGCCTCGATCCCCAGGCCCGGCATTTGCTTTGGCAGCGCTTGCGTACCCTGCAGCGAGAGGGAGTCACCTTGCTGCTCACCACCCATTATCTCGATGAGGCAGAGCGCTTGGCGGATCGTGTTGGCATCCTCCAGCATGGCAGTATCCTTGCCGAGGATGCGCCGGTAGCGATGATCCAGAAGCATATACCGGGCGAGGTCTTGGAATTGCGCCGGCGCGATGGCGCCCTGCCCGATGCCGAAAATTGGCACCAGGGCCGGGTGGCAGCGGCGGAGCGCAGCGGCGATACCCTCTTTCTCTTCGACCCGCAGCCCGAGCGCGTACGCGCCCATTTTGCTGCCGATCCCGAGTATCAATTACTGCAACGTCCGGCCACCCTCGAGGATGTCTTTCTGCGCCTGACCGGGCGGGAGCTGCGAGAGGGAGAAGAATGATGCGACGCCACTATGCCTTGCCCGGCTGGGGTGCCTTGGCTTTGCTACGGCGCAATTTTTTGGTTTGGCGCAAGTTGCTGCTGCCCAGCCTGCTGGGCAATTTTGTCGACCCCTTGCTCTATCTGCTCGCCTTGGGCTATGGCCTGGGGCATTTCGTGGGGCGCATGGAGGGAATGCCCTATATTACCTTCATCGCTTCGGGCATCGTTGCCAGCTCAGCAATGAACACGGCAACCTTCGAGGGACTGTACTCCGCGTATACGCGCATGGCGGTGCAGAATACCTATCTGGCAATTCTCGCGACACCGCTGCAGATTGGCGATATCGTCCTTGGCGAGTTACTCTGGTGTGCCATCAAGGGGACCATCAGTGCTGTCGCTATCATTCTGGTGGCAAGCTTCTTTGGCGCCATCGACTGGCGCTGGCTGCCACTCGCCTTGCCGGTCATCTTGCTGACCGGCTTCAGCTTTGGCGCCATCGCCCTGGCCTTTACGGCGCTGTCGCGCAGCTATGATTTTTTTATGTACTACTTCACCCTGGCAGTGACCCCGATGTTCCTCTTTTGCGGGGTTTTTTATCCCCTCAAGACCCTGCCGCTGCTGGCGCAAGAGATTGCTTTGGTGTTGCCTCTCACCCATGCGGTGCTGTTGTTGCGCCCACTGCTTACCGGGCAGCTGCCAAGTAACGTCTGGCTGCACCTCGGCGTTTTGCTGGCCTATGCTCTGGCCGCCTACCTCTTGGCCGCCTATTTGCTGCGCCGCCGCTTGCTGCGCTGATCTTCCTGCAGTTGTTGCCAAAGAATACCAAGGTCTTGCAGCGGCATGGGGGGCTTGGCATGCAGCAGATGCGGCACGAGGTCGTTATACCAGTCAAAGAAGGCTTGTTCCGGCAAGGGCGGGGCAATGAGGAAGCCCTGAATATAGCGGCCGCCCATCTGTTGCCAGAGGCGTAACTCCTCAGGGCGCTCAATCCCCTCTGCGAGCAGACGGATATGGCTCAGTTGGCTGAGTAGGCGGGCGGCGCCGGCAATGCCAAAGCTACCGATATCATAGCGGAATTGACGGATGAAACTCTGATCGAGCTTGAGCTCGTCAAAGGGTAGGCGGGCCACCGAGAGCAGCGACGAGTAGCCGGTACCAAAGTCGTCCATCGAGAGCTGGTACCCGAGCTTGCGGCAGCTTTCCATGATCGGCCGTGCCGGCCGACGTCCCAATACCTGGGCAGTCTCGGTTAATTCGAGGACCAAACCGCGGCCATCGGGACAGATTTCCGAGAGGTCATCGATGAATTCCGGGGCCAGGAAGTGGCGTGCACCGATATTGAGGGAAATTGACCAATCTTCCAGGCCTAGTTGCTTGGCCTTGTCACGCAGGCGCATCGCCTCGGAGAGGGCATGACGTCCCAAGAGGCGAATCAGGCGAGGATTTTCCTCCACCCAAGACATGAATTTTCCCGGGCCTAGCCAGTTGCCGTCTGCCATCCGCCAGCGCGCCAGCATCTCGACGCCGCTGATCCGCTGTTTTTCCATGTCCGCCTTGCCTTGCAAGAAGAACGCGATGTCCCCTTTTTCAATGGCATCGGGGAATTGATGATGCACGCGCAGTCGGCGCTGGGCTCGCTCGCGCACGACGCCGCCATACAATTGCCAAACATTGCGCCCAGCAATCTTGGCTTGGGCGAGGGCTTCGTTGGCGTGGTGGAAGAGGTCGCCGAGGTCGAGATCGTCTTCCGGAAACTGCGCCCAACCCAGGGAGCAGGTGAGGGTGGCCTTCAGGGTTTCTCGCCCAGCCTCGGCAACGGCCTTGGCAATGGCCTTGCTGATTTCTTCTGGACCGAAGCGTTCAGGAATCAGCCCGGCAAATTCGTCGCCGCCAATGCGTCCAAAGAGTGCATCCTTGGGCAGGGCGGCAAGAACCTTGCTCGCCACAGCTTGCAAACAGGAGTCGGTACTGCGGCTACCGAATACGGTATTCATCTCGTTAAAATGGTCGAGGTCGATCACCGAAAGCCAGTAGGAATTGTTGCCCTCGAGTCGTTCCGCCGCCAGATCAAGAAAATGCATTCGATTAGGCAGCTGCGTGAGCTTGTCGTAGTGCAGCAGATGTTGCTGTTCTTGGGCGTCGCAGTAGGCTTGCAGATGCACCTGCAACTCGGCAAGGATAGGATCCCAGTGGCGTAACAACTGGTTGCCGAGGATGTAGTGCTGCAAACCGGTAGCTTCCACCGCAAAGACACCAACCGGCGGACGTTCTGGCCCCTGCAGCAGTGGCCAGACGCTGGGACGCTTCATCTCGCGCAGGGCAGGAAATTGTGCCCGCGCTTGCGCCCAGGCGCTTTTGTCTTGCGGACTGTGGCGATCGACCCGCTGCCGGCGCCGAAAGGCAAGGGTGGGGAGCAAGCGTCCCCAGGGGTTGAGGCTCTCGTCCAGACTGAGGGGCAGGGCAGTCAAGGTTTCCTGCAGCGCGGGACTACGCCCATACACAGCACTGACCTGCAGGCGCTTCTCGCCAGCCGGCTCGGCGACATAGCTACCTTTGGCGCGCAAGACGCTCACCGCGAGTTGGGCCAGCTGGCGCAGCAGGTCAGCGAGGGGGACGTCGGCCAACATGCTCTTGCGCAGTTGCTCCTGCACCCAGTGATAGCGCCGATCTTGATCGCGTCGGTAGATCCAGAAAAAAAGCAAGATGGAGAGCATGATCTCGATGCTCATCAGCAGTGCCGTCCCGAGGCGCAGGCGCAGAAGAAACTCTTGTTCTGCCGCACTGAGCTGTTCTTTCCAGAAGGCGCGCATGGTCCAGGGAGTGCCGGGCACGGCGGTGTTGGCATTGCTCCAAGTGGCGGGCGCTGCCATATCTTGCCAGCCATTGTGAAACCAGCTTGCCAGTAATTGGTCGCGGTCCAGCAGGGAGAGCAGCACATCCTGGTCCGATCCCAGACCATAGAATTGCAGTACCGCCGAGCAAGTACGTCCCTGCTTATGGTTTTCTACTTGTATGGGCAGGCGCAACAAACCATGAGAACTGCTGGGTTCGCCGACGCGACAGCTGATTCCCGCGAGGGCCGGATTGGCACCGGTGCAGGAGGACAACGCGTAGGGCAAGGCTGCTGCCTTGGTCGCACAGGAGAATTCGACCACATGGGAATGCAGGGCACGGTAGCTATCCATGCCTTGGGTTTGCCGCAGGATCGAAAACTCGGTGAAGGGAATCAGATCCTGGGCATGGCTGGCGATGCTCGTCCCCAGGAAGCTTGCGGTGCGGTGCAGATTATCCATCGCAACGCGGCTATTTTGTGCATTGGCACGCGCTTCATAGTCGGTTTGCAGGTACCAGCTTAGAAAGAATGTGCCGGCGAGTATCAGAATGGTCGCTCCGAACCAGGTCGCGAAGACTGTTCTACTGCGCCAACGGAAGGGATCGGCGAGTTTTTCCGGAAGAGAGTTTGCCAATGGGTCACCTTGTTGTTACGCAAAATTGTTGGGCGCAGATGCGCCTTACCTGGAGGGGTAATTAGTTGCCCCCTTGTCTTTTGTCTACCCCAACAGCAACTCCTTGAATTGTCATAAAAGTGTCACAATCTTGTGCTAGCCTCCAAGGGCGGAAAAAAGGCCTTTGTTCCTATCCGTACTGGCGCGCACGGCAACGAAGCAGGACCTCTGGGAGGAAAAAACGATGACAGCAGGTGTGATGGAGCCCGGTAACGGGAAAAGAAGCATTCAGGACTATATCGACGAGGCGCCGACCTGGCCCGACGGCACGCGCTTGCACCGCGCGCCGATGACGTCGATGCAGTGGCGGATCTGGATCTTGGCGGTGGCGGGAAAGTTTTTTGAGGGGCTCATCATCTTCATGACCGGTATCGCCCTGCCCCTCATTGTGCAAGACTTTGGCCTCGGCGCCGAGCAGAAAGGTATCATCGCTGCCGTTGGCCTCTTTGGTATTCTGATTGGCGCAACGGCCCTGGGCGGTCTCTCGGACGTTTTCGGTCGCAAGCGGATGTTCATCTTTGAGATGGTACTTTTTGTACTCTTTCTGATTGGCCTTACCCTCAGCCAGGGTTTTTGGTGGATGGTCATCTGCCTGTTTGGTATTGGTCTCGCCTTGGGCTGCGATTACCCGACGGCGCATTTGGTGATTTCTGAGGCCGTACCCAGTCACGGACGCGGTGGCCTGGTACTCGGTGCCTTTGCCTTTCAGGCCATTGGCGCCATTGTTGGTGCGGGCCTCGCCATTGTTGTGTTGGATGCTTACCATAGCGTCGAAGCGTGGCGCTGGATGTACGCTGCGGCCATCATCCCTGCCTTTCTCGTTATCCTTGGGCGCTTCTTTATCTGCGATAGCCCCCATTGGCTGGCGAGCAAAGGTCGTGTAGACGAGGCCGAGCGCGAAACCCGGCGCCTGCTCCATCGCGTGCCGCAATATCCCAAAAACATTGAGTTGGATCGCGAGCATCATCAACACCAGGTGCAAAAGCACGGTTTGGGGGTGCTATTCAATCGCGACAACCGCCGTGCCACCCTCCTCGCTTCGGTGCCGTGGTTTTTGCAGGATCTCGGCACCTACGGCATCGGCATCTTCACCCCGGTGATTCTCGGCAGCATTCTTGGCTCCTCGCATGCCGTGCATTCACTCAATGACTTGGTAAGCAATGTGCTGATTTCTGCCAAGGGTACGGCCCTTCTCGATGTTCTGCTGGTGATTGGCGTGTTGGTCGCCATCGCCCTTGTTGAGGGCAGTGGCCGTATCAGACTGCAGATCATTGGGTTTATTGGCTGCGCGGCCGGCCTGGGGCTGGCGGCCTTGTCCTTGGCCATGCCCGACGGGATCAAGACCATCCTGCTCTTTGCCGGCTTCATGCTCTTTAACTTCATGACCAACCTCGGGCCAAATGCGCAGACCTATCTTCTTGCCGGAGAGGTTTTTCCTACCGCCATTCGTGGCTATTGCGCTGGCTTTGCGGCCTCCTTCGCCAAGGTAGGCGCGGTGATGACGGCGTTTCTCTTCCCCATTCTGTTGCACAGCATCGGCACCCAGCTGCTGTTGATTATTCTGGTGGGGACCTCCCTCCTGGGGGCGGTGGTGACTTGGGTATTCCGGGTCGAAACCCGGGGTAGCCTCGAGAAGATCGAGCGTATGCGGGTACAGCCGCAGTTGTAATCCAACGGGGGGCTCACGCCCCCTATTGACAGCATCGATGCTTGCGGCTTAAATGCCTGCTCCACGGCGCTTTAGCTCAGTCGGTTAGAGCAGCGGAATCATAATCCGCGTGTCCGGGGTTCGAATCCCTGAAGCGCCACCAATGAAAACAAGGCTCTAGCACAACTGCTAGGGCCTTTTCTTTTGCCTGCGGGACACTGGCGGGACACTCAGCCGCAAGCGTAGGGCACAATCTGCCCGCCTCTTTAGTGGCGTGCAGACACCCGCCCAGCCTGTGGATAACTGCCCTCACTGCCCCATGAGTGCCCCATGAGTCGGAATACGCGCTAGAGAGTTACTATAAATCATTGCCTTGGATTGCTGGCGCTGCGGATTATATATCCTCGCTTTCCTTTTTTTGCCGTTGCGCTATGCTGAAAACAGACAGGCCGAGGGGTGCGCTAACACCCGCCCGGCCCTACCACCGCAAGCCGTCAGGAGGCCCGCCAATGGATACGCAAATCATACCCCAAGCCCTCACCGTTTGGAGGGCATAACATGGCAAGCATCGAGAGGCGGCAGAACGAGGACGGCACCGTCAGCTACAGAGCCAAAATCAGACTGCGCGGGCACCCGGTACAGAGCGCCACTTTCGAGCGTCTATCCGACGCCAAAAGGTGGGCGCAACAGGTAGAGAGCGACATACGGGCGGGCAGACACTTCGCCACCACCGAGGCCCGCAAGCATACCTTGGCCGAAGCTATTACCCGCTACAAAGCCGAGCACTTGGCCGAGCTACGGGACGGAGAGCGCCGAGGCCGTCAACTCGACTGGTGGGCAGAGCGCGCCGGGGCTTTCTCTTTGGTGGAAATCACCCCCGCCCGTATCACCGAGCTGCAAGGCAAACTTGCCGCCGAGCCGATACCGGGGAAAGGCGGCACCATGCGGCACCGTAGCCCGGCAACGATTAACCGTTACCTCGCCGCCCTCTCTGGCGTCCTGTCTGTAGCCGCCAAGCAATGGCAATGGCTGGAACGCTCACCAATGGAAAGCGTAGCCAAGCGGAAAGAGCCACCGGGTAGGGTGCGCTTTTTGTCTGACTTTGAGCGTGACGCGCTGCTGAGGGAAACTGCCAGGCACGAAGATTTGCACCTGTTCACCCTGCTGAGTCTCAGCACCGGGGCGCGCAAGTCTGAAATCATGGGCCTAGAGTGGCGACAAATAGACATGCAGCGCCGGGTTATCGTGCTAGAGCACACGAAGAACAAAGAGCGCCGCAGCCTGCCCATAGTCGCGCCTGTCTTGGCCCTGCTGCAAAAGCGGGTGCGCCGCTTGGATTCGCCGCTGTTGTTCCCAAGCCATCGCAACCCGCGCAAGCCTCTTGCCATTGAGGCCCCTTGGCGTGAAGCCGTGGCCGCTGCTGGCATTTCAGGATTCCGCATCCACGACATGCGGCACTCTTGCGCCTCATGGCTGGCAATGGCCGGGGTTCCTATGGGCACCATTGCGGAAATCTTGGGGCATAAGTCCATGCAGATGACAAAGCGATATAGCCACTTGAGCACCGAGCACATCGCCGGGGTGCTGGAAAACGTGACGGGCAAAATGTTGGGGGGTGCGGTATGAGTGCCGACGCTTGGCAGCCCTTCAAGACTGTAAATGCCCTCAGTCCAGATATTCCAAAGCGCGGGCAGGGAGAGACAAGCCCAGCCGTCTTGCTTATTGGCCGCCTCATGTACCGAGGCATTACCCTCACCCTCGACGGCTGCAAACTCAGCGCCAGCCCTTCCGAGGCATTGACTCCCGAGGATATGGCCGCCATCAAAGAGCATCGTGCCGCCTTGGTGGCATTCCTGACACCCGAGCAGGAAAGGCCGCGCCCCTCATTGGAGGAACAGTTAGAGACAGAGGCCGCGCTTGCTCTGCAAACGATGGGCAGGGAACCAACCGCCAAAGAGACAGAGCAGGCCCAGGCAGACGCCCGCGCCCTGCTGTCATGGCTTCGGAAGAATTGGCACGGAACCATGACAGGGCCCAGCTTTTTTGACGAGCTAGAGGCCGAGCTTTACCGGGTGGGCATCCTTTCGACGTTTTGGGGCTTGCGAGGGGATAGGGACACCCTGCGCGAACTGCTGGCGGAATTGCGCCACCTCGAGGACAAGGCAGGCCGGGATTTTCTAGGCGCTTTGCACAGGGCCCATAGCCGGGAGGGCCAAGAATGGCACGTTGTCGCTCTAGCTGTTGGGCAGATGGAATATCAGGCAAAGGCGCTGAATAGCCCCAGACTGGCAGAGGCCGCAAAGGTTATGCGTGCCATGCTCACCCCGGACAGACTGCGCCCGGAAGCGCCAGCGGAAGCCACTAGAAAGGAACTCACCAAGAACGCTAACAAAGCCCGAACCGATGCAAGGGACGCAATATGGGGAAAGATTGAGGCCGCCATGAGAGAGCAACGGGGCATGAAAGCCGTGGATACGCGCGCGGCTGTTGCGAAGCTGGCGCTCCAATGGAACCTAGAGGCGCAACCCAGCGCCAGCGGTAAAGCGCCTTTCGGTTGGGAAACTGAGGCCCAGGCTGCCGAGGCAATCCGCCTGCACATGATGCGGGCAAAAAAGAAAAAGTGACTTTGCGCGCAAAGTAACTCAGTACCGCGCAAAGTAATACAACTTGCTGTTTTTGCTGTTTATTTCGTGAGAGTTGCCGTCTAGTGTAGGTATCGCGTCGATATTGGCGCGACAACTTAAAGGCAACTCCAATGCTCAAAACTGTCAAGCAATTCGCAACCGATAACCCGGCCTTTGCCATTGGTGGGGTGCGCTCCATTGTTTTTTGGCGGGGCGACTTTCTCGAGGCCCAAGGCGCTATCTGCCGTGTTGGCCGCCGCGTGCTAATCGACGAGGAAAAGTTCCTCGAGCTTGCCCGCTCTGGTGCGCTGCGAAGTGTCCGGGGTGCAGCATGAGCGGGGGCCTGTGGTTTAGCTCTGATACGGCCATTGCTTGGGCCTGCCGCGAGCTTATCCGGGGGCGTGAAATCTGCCACCCGGACGAAATCGGGGAAGCTGGCGGGTGGCGTCTTGGGGCCATCGTCTACGTTTTACGCCATCGCTACAGGTGGCCGATTGTCACCGAGCGCCGGGGGCCTGCACGGATTGCCTACTACCGACTAGGGAAGGCCGAAGGGCCGCTAGAGCTATCGAAAAGCGCAAGGGATGGCGCTGCTGGGAACAGCGCCGGGGATTCCGAGGACGGGGCTACCACCAAAAAGGGAGGCGGCAACCGTGGAAAATAATAGCACATTCCGAGAGATACGCCGCAACCTCGCCCGCTGCTGGTGGGCTTTTCGCAAGCTGCGCCGGGCCTTGGGGGTGCGTCATGGATGATAACCCCTTGGCGGCCTTCTATGACGTCCTGCAAGCTGCTGGCGTGGCCCCCGCAAGCCCGTCTGCTCTGGTGGCAGATGGGCGACTGCACCGGCACCGCATCGAGGGCGACAAGCCCGGCAGCCTGAACGGGTGGCACGTTTTGCACCTCGACAGCCCGGCCAGTGGCGCGGGCGGAAGCTGGAAAACCGGGGCGCGCACGAACTGGTGCAGCAAGCGCCCGGAACGGCTCACCCCTGCCGAGCGTGCCATCCTGCGCGAACGCATCCGCCGAGAGCGGGCAGAGGCCGAGGCCGAGACTCGCCGCCGTCATGCTGAGGCTGCGGCCCGCGCTGCGTGGGTATGGGACAACGCCAAGCCAGCCAACCCACGGCACCCCTACCTTATCCGCAAAGGCATTGCGCCCGGCATCGCGCGGCAGTCCGGGGCGTCTCTGGTGCTGCCCGTGGTGGGCCTCGACGGGGCCTTGCATGGCCTGCAATTCATTGACGAGCAGGGCGGCAAGAAGTTTTTGCCCGGCACCGCCAAGAAGGGGCATTACCTGCCCGTGACAGGCACCCTCGACGATAGCCGCGAGATATACCTTGTCGAGGGATGGGCCACTGGCGCGGCAGTCGCAAGTATGCGGCCATCTGTACAGGTAGCCGCCGCTGGGGACGCTGGAAACTTGCTCCCGCTGGCCCTCGCCATCCGTGAGCGTTGGCCTAGCGTCTCGCTGGTAATCGCTCCCGATTTTGACGAGATAGGCCGCCAGAAAGGGCGAGAAGCGGCAGAGAAGGCCCGTGCAAAGCTACTCCCGCCGCCTGCCGAGATTCCAGCGGGTGCGAGCGATTGGAACGACATTTTCTGCGCCAAAAGGCAGGGGGTGGCCCATGGCTGATTTACGCGAATTCCCCAGCCTGCGCGGCCTCACCGAGCCGGACGATTTGCCGCCTTTTCCACCAATGGAGACATATATCGAGGCCGCCGCTGAACTGCCAGAGCCGGAACCAGCCTCGCGCCCTTTGTTTACCCGCATAGGCGAATTGCTGGCGCACCCTCAGCCCGTGGACTGGCTGGTTAAAGGCTGGCTGGAACGTGACACCGTGGCCGCATTGATTGCGGAGCCGGGCCGGGGCAAATCCTTTGCCGCCCTCGATATTGCCTGCTGCGTGGCGCTTGGCAGGCCGTGGCACGGGACACCCACCAAGCAAGCGCCCGTCCTGTTTCTGGCGGGTGAAGGTAGGGCCGCTATGGTGCGCCGGGCCTGCGCGTGGAGCATCGTCTACGAGGACTTGAGCAAGGCACCATTGCACCTGAGCAGCGGGGCCGTGGCACTGAACGAGCCGGACGCTCTAGCCGTGATGCAAGCGGAAATCGACACCATGCCGGAGCCGCCCGGCCTCTTGATTGTGGACACCCTGCAACGCGGGCTTGCCGGGGATGAAAACGGAGCAACCGACATGAACGCCTTTGTCTCTGCGCTGGATACGCTGCGGAGCCGCTACCGTTGCACTTGCCTTGTCATTCATCACCCAAGCAAGGCGATGCCGGGAGAGCCGCGCGGCCATTCCTCGCTCAAAGGTGCAATCGACACCATGCTAACGCTTGGCGCTCGAGAGGGCGGAATCATCGTATTAGCCAACCCAAAGCAACGCGGGGGAGATACTGCCCGCCCGCTGGGCTTCCAATTCCGCACCGTGGAGCTTCCGCCAGCGTGGAACGATGCAGACGGCAATCCGACAGAATCCGCCGTGCTGCACCCCTGCGAGATACCGAACACCAAGCCGGAGATGAAGGGGCTAGGCGACAAGCAACGCCTCGCGCTGTCGATACTCAAGCGATTGCAGGCAGAGCATGAGCGCAACCTTGCCGAGAGCGGCAGAGATACCAAGGCCGCCAAGGTGGAGCTTTCCGACTGGCGGAAGGCCACCAAGGAGGAAGCCGGAGTCGATACCCGCAACTTTTCCCGGCTGGCACGCGGCCTCGAGGATAAGGGCCTTGTCACGATAGATGGGGTGTTCGCATCACTTGCATCATCCGCATCAAATGACGCAAACGATGCGGGGGCACACTCTGCATCGTTTGCATCACCACCCTTTAGGGGTGATGCAGATGATGCGATGCCGGACGATGGGGGGATTTATGCAGACTAATTCAACTCTGGCGGCATGGAACCCGCAAGAGGCACTGCGCCAGGCTGTGCCGTTCTTCCAAGCATTGCCGCACCTTGAGCAAGCTACCCTCACCACCTGCGGGGGCGAATCCCTGTTGATATGGTTCGACTGCGACGCTTCCCAACTGGTGGCCGAAACCGAGGACGGGGCCGAAGTAGGCCGGGTGACGGTATGAGCGCCAGCGAAAGGAGCAAAGGAGTCGCTGGCGAGCGCGAGCTTTTCCGGCTGCTGGGGGAGCAGTTGGGCTTTGCCGTGGTTCGGAACCATGCCGCCAGATGGGAAGGCGGCTGCGATAGTCTGAGCGTCGAGGGCTGGGCTATTGAGTGCAAGCGTTGCGAAGCCCTCAGCCTTGGCTCTTGGTGGAATCAGGCCGAGAGGCAGGCAGAGCAGACGGGCCGCAAGCCTGTTTTGTTCTACCGCCAGAGCCGCAAGCCGTGGCGTGCTGTCCTCGACTTGCACCACGTCGCACCCGATACCTTCACCGTGCCGGGTAGCCTGTGCGAGATGGCCTTACCGGACGCCTGCACCGTCATTCGGGAATCGTTGCCATGAAGCCCCATAAAGGCCCCAAATCTGCCCTAGAATCGACGCAAGGGGCCGCGGTGGGGCTACCCTACCACCAAGAGGAAGAACTAGGCCCGCTGGACTTCACACTTGAGCCGCTGGACTTTGGGCTTGAGCCGCTGCTATCCCTTGATACCGAATCGCTGGCGCTGCCGAATCTCCCGTCTATAAAAAAGACTCGCGCGCGTACCTGTTGCGAAATTCGCGCGGGGTGCTGAGCTCGCGCGCGCGTACCATTCGGAAAACTCCTCGCGCGTATGGACTCGGAAAACTCCCGGCCATAGCTGCCCTACAGCGCACGCAAAGGGCGCGGGATAGGGAAACGTACCGCCAAGCCTAGAGAATCGCTCAGAGGGCACGCTAGGGGCCTTAGCGGGGCTTTCCATTGTGGACAGCGAAAACCAGCGCCACCAAGGGCTTGCGGGCCATCGTGAACGCATTGTGAACACCCGCATGAATCGCGCTCATGCCCTTGTCACAGCTTTTGCGAAACCGAACCTCATTAGCAGTTTTGTGAAACCGAACCCCATGAAGGACTTTCTAGGGGATATAAAAACAAATCAAAAGCAACAAGCCGAGCCAGTAACGGCAAGGGCTGGCAGGGCAAAGGAAAACGAAAAAGCCGTGACAGTGTAACGAACCGCCAAGGGTGGAAATGGCCCGCTGTCCCATGGGGCACTGGTGGGACACTGAGGGGCAAAAACTGGCAATAATCGGGAAATATCGGGAAGCAGGGGAAGAGCGCAAGGCATTGTTTTATTGTCTGCTATCTGTTCCCGTTATTTGCCTATTATGCAATAAAGCGTGAATCATAATCCGCGTGTCCGGGGTTCGAATCCCTGAAGCGCCACCAATTTCCCTCCTGCCCTGCCGGCCTTAGGCGAGTCGCTTGCCGGTGTCCGTACCGAAGAACACCCAGCGCTCTTCTCTACGCCGTCCGGGATTTTACTGTAATCCGGTCGCGTCGAAGTCACCTTCTTCTCAGCGCTCGGCGAATAATGAGAAGAAAAATACCGAGAATAAACAACAAGGCACCGCGCAAAACCCAAATCTTTTCATTGATCATGAAACTGGTTTTTGGGTACGGGAAGATCCCCGTGCCTTGCAGAAAAAAGAGCAGACCGGAAAGTAGCACCACAATACCGATCACTAACAAAAACACCCGTAGTACATTTCGCATGGAGCACCTCGAGGGATACGTTCTTTACGCGGAGGGATTGAGTCGCCAAGTTGTTGCATTCAAATATAATGCCACCAAGAGCCAGAGGAGGTACGGCACCAGCAGCCATGCCGCCCATGCGTTAAGCAAGGCAAAGACGATGCAACAGGCAATCACCAGCATCAATAGTAAAAGAAGATCAAGCAATGCCCAGAAAATCTGGTGTCGGCCAAAGAAAATCCAAGACCAGGCAGCATTGGCCAGCAATTGGCCGCCGTACAGTAGTAGGGCAAGTGAGCGCAATGGAGTAGCCGGCAACACAAAAATCAGGGCGGCGGAGAAGGCCATCAGGATGTACAGAATGGTCCAGACCACGGGAAATACCCAGGGTGGCGGCGTCCCCTTGGGCATCCGTAAAGCGGCGTACCAGGCGTCGGGCCGGAAGATTGAACCCACCGACGCTGCGGCAAGGGTAATGGCAAGGCTTACTACGGCTACCAAAGCAAAAGTCATCACGCGCTCCTCTTTGCGCCCAAGGGCGTTCCCGTCACGACCTGGGAAACTCTTGTCAACCTTTGCACTCCAATGCCCATGACGCAAGAAAAATCTTCCTATGAAGAGGCGCGCGCGCTGCTCAAATTGCTTCTCTACAGTGGGGCGATTACCCTGGCCAGCGCCGCCGTTTTGGTTCTACTCTGGTGGTTTTTTGCTGGCACGACTACAGGATAATCCATGCTGAAGACCGGCGGCGACGCCCAATACCGCTTTTTGGATCTGCACGAGGCCGAGCCGGGTGATCGTTTTTTCCGTTTACGGCATGAGCCCTATAGCGACACGGTGACCGCCATTGAAGCGGTCGAGGTGCTGCAGGTCGAGGACAAATTTCTGCGCTGTCGCAGCGATGGCGAGGAAAAGGTCTGGAAACTCCGCCGTCATGATGCGCAAATCCACTGCTATGTAGCGGAGGATCCACTCTTTCAACAGTTTTACTACACCTTTACCCAGACCAAGCGCATTCAGCAGGCCAAGGATGGGATCCGGCGGGCAGCGCCCGAGCAATTTGACGAGACGATTCTTCTCGCCATCGAGGCCTGGCAGAAACGCATCTGAGCTTTCCTAGACCTGCTGGTGCGGCTGTGTCCTAATAGCGGCGCGTCGATCTCGTAGCGAGGCATTCCGTGGCGATTCGGTCTCTTTCCAAGCCCGCTGGGCACCCCCTTGCGGCTGCCATGCTGGGAATGTTTCTTGATGGCTTCGACCTCAGCATCATGGCCATTGCCCTGCTGCCCCTGGCTCGGGTCTGGCAGCTCAGTCCGGGGCAAACGGGGTCGATCATGGCCATGGTGCTGATCGGCTCCTTTGTGGGCGCGTTGGGTGGTGGCTGGGTGAGCGATGCTTTCGGCCGACGGCGCTTGCTTTTGCCCAATATCCTGCTCTACGGCCTCGGTGCCCTGTGGAGCGCCTGCAGCCCCGACTTGTTGCAACTCGAAATTGGACGTTTCCTTACCGGGGTCGCCATTGGCCTCGATTACCCCCTGGTGGCGACCATCGTCGCCGAATTCAGCGCCACGGCGCGGCGCGGCCGCGGCTTTGCCTGGATCAATCTTTCTTGGTTTGTCGGTGCCCTCGCTTCTTCTGTGCTGGGCTGGGCCTTATTGCCTTTGGGCGATACATCCTGGCGCTGGATGCTGGGCAGTGCCGTGTTACCGGTATTCCTCCTCGGCTGGTTGCGTCGCGATCTGCCGGAATCGCCGCGCTGGCTCTGGCGCCGGGGGGAGCGGAAACGGGCGGCGGCAGCCCTCGCTGCCCTGCATCCCGACTGGGATGCCGCCACACAAGAGCAGGCGCTGCGAGGGTACACCGGTCAGTCTTTGCCGCTCCGTGATCTCTTTCGGGGTGTTTGGCGACGACGCCTGATTCTGGCCATTCTGCCGTGGTCTTTGCTCGACATGGTCAGCCTGG
The DNA here is from genome assembly GCA_038447835.1 of Candidatus Igneacidithiobacillus chanchocoensis. GTDB lineage: Bacteria > Pseudomonadota > Gammaproteobacteria > Acidithiobacillales > Acidithiobacillaceae > Igneacidithiobacillus > Igneacidithiobacillus chanchocoensis. Next base: position 16,649 of record JAWNZB010000005.1, read on the forward strand.
GGATTGCCCTCTATCTGCCCGAGGTGCTGCGGGAGCAGAGCTGGGTCGCCAGCAGCCAAGCGGCGGCAGCCATCAATGCCGCCCTCTTGGTGCTCTCGGCGCTGGCCATTGCTTTTGTGTTGCCGCGCCTCGATCGCTGGGGACGCATTCCCTTGCAAATGGCGGGCTTCGCTCTGATGGCGCTTGGCCTCACGATTTTTGCCTGGGCAGCAACAGGCGATCATGCCCTAGTGGTATTGCTCGGCGCGGCGCTCTATGCAATTGGTCTCGGTCTTGGGCCGGCGGTGACGGTCATTGCCTTGGCGGTGGAGCTCTTTCCTACCCCTTGGCGAGCGACGGTGTCCGGATGGGCGACGGCGATTTCGCGCCTGGGCGCCGTCAGCTCCGCTCTGCTCTTCCCCATCCTGCAGCGCGACTTGGGGCTCGCCTGGGTGTTGTTACTGACCGCCGCTTTGGCCGGTCTGGCTATCTTGGTCTCGTGGCGTTACCGCGTCGAGTCGCGGGCGCAGAGCCTGGAGGCGCTGGAAATTGCCGCGCGCTAGCGGAGCCAGTCGCAGACGTTGAGGGCAGCGTAGCTGATGATGGCATCGGCGCCAGCGCGCTTGATGCTCAGCAACGACTCGAGCAGCGCACCCCGCAGATCGAGATAGCCCGCCTGCGCCGCCGCGTGCAGCATGCTGTATTCGCCGGATACTTGGTAGGCAAGGACCGGTGCATCGCAGCGCTCGCGCACGTCGCGGATCAGGTCCAGGTAGGGCATGGCAGGCTTGACCATGACCATGTCGGCGCCCTCCTCGAGGTCGAGGGCGAGCTCGCGAAAGGCCTCGCGCCGATTGGCGGGGTCCATCTGATAGGCGCGACGATCGCCAAAACTCGGGGCGCTGTCGGCGGCGTCGCGAAAGGGTCCGTAAAAGGCACTGGCGTATTTGATGGCATATGAGAGGATCGCTACTCGCTCGTGGCGAGCGGCATCCAGTGCCTCGCGAATCGCCATCACCATCCCATCGACCATGCCCGAGGGGGCGATGACGTCTACCCCCGCCTCGGCGTAGGAAAGGGCCTGTTGCTGCAGGTTTTCGAGGGTCGCCTGATCATCGCGATCGCCGTCGTGGGCAAGAACGCCGCAGTGACCGTGGGAGGTATACTCGCAAAAACAGGCATCGGCAACGACCAAGAGCTGCGGAAACTGCCCCTTGATGGCGCGGCTGGCGCGCTGCACCAGGCCATCGCTCTGCCAGGAAGCACTACCCACCTCGTCCTTGACGCTGGCGTCCATCACCCCAAACAGCAAAACCCCGGGAATGCCGCGGTTAGCGGCCTCGGCACAAAGGCGCAGGGCAGAGTCGATGCTGTGACGATAGACGCCGGGCATACTGATGATTTCCCTACGGATCCCTTCGCCTTCAACGAGAAAAATCGGCAGCAAAAAATCGCTTGGCTGCAGCAGGGTTTCCCGCAGCAGGGCGCGCATCGAGGGATGTCGCCGCAGGCGCCGCGGTTGTTGGCTGGAGGCGAAAAAATGCTTCATGAAGGATCCCTCCCTGCTGTCTGCGCCCATTCTTCCAGGGCTGCGAGTAACCCGGCATTGCTGGCCTCCGGGGCGATCCAGGGCGGCGGCAGCCCCTTGCTGGTCACCGCCTCGGCGGTCAACTCGCTGATGGCAATGATGGGGGTCTTTTTCAGCCACCGTTGTCCCAATCCACCCACCATCTGATAAAAATTGTGGAAGATCTCCGGGCTGGTCACCGTTACCGCATCGAGCTCGCCCCGCGCCCAGGCGTGCAAAAGCGGCGTTGGGTTCAGCCCCGGAACGATGCGCCGGTAACAAAAGACTTTTTCGACCACAGCGCCGCGCTCGGCCAGGGTGTGCTCGATCAACTCCCGCCCCTGATCGCCGGCAAAGAGGGCAAAGCGCAGACCGCCTACCTCCTGCCACTCCGGGCTCTCGAGCAGCGCCTCGGAGCCGGCACGTTTGGGTGCCAGCTGGGCATGTACACCAAACTCCGCCAACGCCTTGGCACTCTCGCGTCCGACGGCGGCAACGCGTAGACCCTGCGGCCAATCCTGGGCACTTCGGCTTTGCCAGCGACTAAGGGCAAAATGCACGGCATTGCGGCTGGTAAAGACCGCCCAGTCGAAGCTCGCGATCCGCTCCAGGGCCGAGTCCAGAGAATGCCAGGTCTCGGGCGCCTCGATTTGCAAGGCAGGGAAAGCAATGGGGCGGGCGCCGCGCTCCTGCAGGGCAGCGACCAGCTCTGCCGACTGTTCCTTCGGACGGGTCACCACGATGCCCTTGTTCTGTAACGTCGTCGTCATGCTGAGGGTAACTCCCGCAGAATCTTGCCTGCACCCTGGGTCAAAAGATCGTCGGCAACCGTCGCACCAAGAGTGACGGGATCGATGCCTGTCGCTTCGGCGTGCAGCAGCTGTCGACCATCGGGGCTTGCCACCCGCCCGCGCAGGAGCAGCGTGCCGTCTTCTTGCATCTGCGCCAGGGCGGCAACGGGCAGACGGCAATCTCCCCCGAGTTTGCGGTTCATGGCCCGTTCGGCGAGCACACAAAGACTGGTTTCTCGGTGGGCGAGCGGAGCAACCAAGGCGCGGGTGTGCTCGTCGTCGCCGCGAATTTCGATCCCGATGGCGCCCTGACCGACCGCTGGCAAGGAGTCCTCCACGGCAAATAGATGGCGAATACGCTCTGCGAGGCCCAAGCGCTTGAGGCCGGCAGCGGCGAGGATGATGGCATCGAATTGGCCGTTGTCGAGTTTGGCTAAACGGGTGGCGACATTGCCGCGCAGATCGGCGAGCACGAGCTCTGGGTATCGATGCAACAACTGGGCGCGCCGCCGCAGGCTCGAGCTCCCCACACGCGCACCGGCGGGTAGGGCGTCGTCGCTCGCGTACTGATTGGAGACGAAGGCATCGCGTACCTCTTCGCGTTCGAGGATCACCGCCAATTCTAGGCCCGGTGGCTGCTGCGCCGGTACGTCCTTCATCGAATGCACGGCCAGGTCGACCTCGCCAGCCAGGAGAGCCGCCTCGATCTCCTTCACAAAGAGGCCTTTGCCGCCAATTTGATGCAGGGGGGCGGCAAGCTCGCGGTCGCCGGTGGTGGTCATGGGAACGAGTTCCACCGCGAGGAAGGGATCGCGGGCCTGCAGGGCGGTGCGCACATGCTCCGCCTGCCACAGGGCGAGGGGGCTGGCGCGGGTGCCGATACGCAAAGCAGTCATGGGTCGGTTCGTGTCCGGTAATAAACGCCCAACCTTAGCAGCGCTGCCCACTCTGTCAAGCCGTGGAAATCGGTCATTGCTGAATTTCTGCCGGGCGCGATACAATCGCCCAAATTCTTTTGGAGAAAACGCATGCAGCTTCGCATCCTTGTCACCGTTTTTGGTATTTCTCTTTTGGCTCTGTCTGGATGCGCGCGTAATGTGGGCAGCGGCGCGCCCAAGGCCGTCGGGCCGGTTGCCCCAGTGAGCTCCGTAGCCACCAACGGCTACGAGGGCCAGGGGGTCAACTCGCAAGACCTCAACGCCAACGGCCCCATCGGCGGCAGTAATCACGGTCTCACCGCCGCGGAACTCGCTGCCCTGCCCAGCCAGCTACGGGTGCATTTTCCCTTTGATAGCGACAACATGGATGCGACGGGCCAAGCCATTGCCGCGCAAAATGCCCAATTCATGATGAATCATCCGCACGTGCAGGTGCGCCTCGAGGGCAACACCGATGATCGCGGTACTCAGGAATATAATCTTGCCCTTGGCGAACGGCGCGCGGAAACGGTCAAGCGCTATTTGGAGTCTCAGGGAGTGAGTGCGGCCCGCGTCAGCACCGTTAGCTTTGGCAAGGACAATCCCCTCTGCAGCCAAAACGACCAAGCCTGCTGGGCGCGCAATCGACGGGTCGATTTTGTCTATAGTGGGGGATACAACGGCTGATTGGGAGGTCGCATTCGATGAAGGGTAAGCTGACTGCCGCGCTGATGACTACGTTTCTGCTCGCCAGTGCACCGGCCTGGGCAGATTCGGAAGGCCAGCAGATTCTCCAGCTGCAGCAGCAGGTGGCAGTAATGCAGGGCGAGATCCAGAGTCTCATTGCGGTCCAAAAGGCTAGTCGCGGCAGCCAAGCAGCCTTGGGTGACCTGCTCAATCGCTCCCAGCACATGCAACAGGAAATCCGCGAGCTGCGCGGTGATCTCGAGAGTAAAACCCATGCCCTCGAACTCGAGCAGCAAAAGATCAACGCCAAAGTCGACGCCTTGGCGGCGGCCACGGCTACCAGGGCCACGGCGGCAACGGCGAGTAGCAGTAGCAACGCCGCCCTGGTCACTACCCCGGCGCCGGCCCAGGCCATCGCTGCCGAGGCACAAAGCACTGTCAATAGTCCCGTCTCTGGCCTGGGCCAGGCCGACTACCAGCGCGCCTTTGATCTGCTCCGTGCCGGTAAGTACGGCACCGCCGTCACCGGCTTTCAAGCCTTCATCAAAAAATACCCGCAAAGTAGCCTAGTGGTAGACGCCTATTACTGGCTCGGACAAGCTCAGTATGTGCTTGGGCAAAATGACGCCGCAATTCACAGTTATGAGTCGGCCGCTAAGTATTCCCAAAGCAGCAAGGCGCCGGATGCGCTCCTACAGCTGGGGCAGCTCTACCAGGCCAGCGGTCAACCTGCTAAGGCGCGCGCCACTTTCCATCGCTTACTGCAGCACTACCCCAGCACTCCCGCTGCGCAAAAGGCTCAGGCCCAGCTCCAAGCCAGCGGCCACTAGGCATGGCGCGGCTGCGCATTACCGAGATTTTTCATAGTCTGCAGGGGGAGACCAGCGCCATGGGTCGCCCTGCTACCTTTGTACGGCTCACCGGCTGCCCCCTCCGTTGCCAGTACTGTGATAGCGCCTATGCCTTTCATGGCGGGGAATGGATGGAGCAAGCAGCCATCCTCGACCGAGTCGCGGAACGATCCGGCCAGTTGGTGGTGGTGACCGGCGGGGAGCCCTTGGCCCAGCCGGCAGTGCACGAGCTCATGGGCGCCCTTTGCGACGCCGGGCGCGAGGTCTACCTCGAAACCAGCGGCGCTTTGCCTGTTGCTGCGGTAGACCCGCGGGTGGTCAAGATCCTCGACATCAAAACCCCAGACTCCAGAGAGGTCGAGAAAAATCTCTGGGACAATCTCGCGTTGCTGCAGCCGCAGGATCAAGTCAAATTCGTTCTCTGCAGCCGCAAAGACTACGAGTGGGCCCGTGATTTTCTACGGCAACACCCCTTGCCGGTACAGGAAATTCTCTTCTCGCCGAGCCATGCGCAGCTACCCCTGCGTGACTTGGCCGAGTGGGTGCTCGCCGATGCCCTGCCGGTGCGGGTACAGATTCAGTTGCACAAGCTCATTTGGGGCGACATTCCTGGGCATTGAAGGAGATGGCAATGGCAGAACAGGCAATCCTTTTGCTTTCCGGTGGCCTCGATTCGGCAACGGTGGCCGCACTGCTGCGCCGCGACGGCCACGCCATCCACGCCCTGTCTTTTGACTACGGCCAGCGGCATCAAAATGAGCTCGACCATGCACGGCTGATTGCCCAGATGATGGGGGTGGCCAGCCACCGCATTCTCAAGATCGACCTGGGTGGCTTGGGTGGATCCGCCCTCACCGACGCGGCCTTGGCGGTGCCCGAGGATGGCGTGGGTGCTGGTATCCCGATTACCTACGTGCCCGCCCGCAACACGGTGTTCCTGTCCTATGCCTTGGCGCTTGCAGAGGTGCTACAGGTGCGGGATATCTTCGTGGGCGTCAACAGCCAAGACTATAGCGGCTATCCCGATTGCCGGCCGGCCTTCATCGAGGCGTTTGGGCACCTGGCGGCGGTTGCCACCAAGCTGGGCGTAGAGGGGGAGGCGCCGCGTATCCATGCCCCGCTGCAGCACATGCGCAAAGCCGAGATCATCCAGACGGGTCTTGATCTGGGGGTAGACTACGGCCTCACCCGCTCCTGTTATCAGCTCGACGCCGAAGGACGCTCTTGCGGTCGCTGCGATGCTTGCCGACTGCGCTTGGCTGCCTTCGCCGAACTTGGGCAGACTGACCCGGCACCATATCGCTAGTGCGGCACTTGCTCCACGGCCAAGAGCAGTAAGCCCAGTCCCAGCAAGACAAAAATTCCACCGCTCCACTGCTGCAGGCGTTGTTGCGCCCGTGCCCCGTGCAGCAGGCGCGCCAAGCGTGCCCCCGACGCGGAGTAGAGCACATACCAACTGAACTCGATGACGGCAAAGCTCAGGACAAGTTCGGTAAACTGTACTGCTAGGTTACCGTTGTAGCGCATGAATTGGGGCACTAACGCCAAGGTGAAGAGCAAGGCCTTGGGATTGCTCATCGCTACCAGAAAGCCCGTCTTGTAGAGCTCGACCGCATTGGGCGCAAGACGCTGTTGTGTCGTCTCGATGGGGTCAAGGCCAGGGTTGCGACTTTGTCGCCAAGCCGATACGCCCAAGTAGACCAGATACAAGGCCCCGACGATGCGCAGCAGAGCAAAGAGACGTGGCCAACTTTGCAAAAATAGCCCGAGGCCGCCGACCGAGACGACCATCATCAGCAAAAGTGCCGAGAAACAGCCGAACATGGTTGCCACCGAGCGCCCCAGACCATGAAGGGCGCCGTGGCTCATCACCAGCAGCATATTCGGCCCGGGAATCCCGGAAATCACCAGCACCGTTGCCACATAAAGCAGCCACAGGTGCAGGCTCATACTCGGCTCAGGCAGACGGAGAAACGCCTCAGTTGGACCAGGCCGGCTGGCTGTCGTCGCCCATGCCATGCAAAATGGCCAGGGTCCGACCGTCGATACTCGCCTCGGCGAGCACCTTACGCCCGCCGCGATGGGTACCGTAAATCACCATCTGGCCATTCTTGGCAAAGCTTGGATGATCGCAGTTGCCCTGGGCATCGAGCACGTCGAGACCGCCGCCGCTGGCATTCATCAACGCCAAAGCATAGACCCCATTGCTACGATGGATGAAGGCGATTTTTCGTCCATTGGGCGAAAAGGAGGGGCTGGCATTGTAATTACCGCTAAAGCTGATGCGATGCTGCCCTCCCCCCTGTGGGTTCATCACAAAGATCTGCGGACCCCCGTCGCGATCCGACACAAAGGCGATCTCGCCGCTGGGCGACCACGAAGGCGAGGTATTGATGCTACCACCACGGGTGAGCTGCCGGCGTTGGCCGGTGGCCAGATCGACGGTGAAGATGTTGGTTTCGCCACCCGCGGAACGGGCATAGGCGAGTTCCTGACCATTGGGAGAGAAGCTCGGCGCACTCACGATCTGTCCGCCGGGAGCGATGGCTTGGCGCTGCCCGGTAGCGAGATCCTGCACGAAGATGGTAGCGCGTGAATTCACGTAGGTCACATAGGCAAGGCGGCGATTGTCGGGAGACCAGACCGGCGACAGCAGCGGCATACGTCCCTGCACGACCACATGCGGATTCCAGCCATCCGACTCGGCAACGATGAGCGCATACTCGGCCCCCACCTGACGCACGTAAGCAATCCGTGTGGCAAAGGGCCCCGGCTTGCCGGTAAAGGCTTGGTAGATGACGTCTGCCACATGGTGCGCCGTCATATGCAGCTCCGCGGGGGAACAGCTGAAGCGTTTTGCCGCCAGCTCCTTACCAGTAGCGACGTTATAAACGTAGACGGTCACGGCATAGCCCTGTCCTGCGCGCTGCACCGATCCAATTGCCAAGCCAGTTGCCCCGATCCCCGTCCAGGCATTGGCCTGCACTCCGCTAGGAGCCTGCGGGTCACTGGGATAACTGGCGGGGGATAGGACATTGAAGAGCCCACTATGACTGAGATCGTTGCGCACAACCTCCGCCACACTAGGCTGTCCAGGAATGCCGGGCCCGAAGGAAGGGATGGCGATGGGCAGGGCGCTCGACACGCTCTTGGTGACCTGCACCGTAAGGGTTGCCTCGCTCGGCAACACAAAGCCCAGACAAAGCAGCCCGAATAGGAAAAGAACAATGCGCTTAGCCATGATTAAGATCCTCGGCATTGAATTGAATTGTGACGTTATCGTATTGACTGTAGGGAAGACCCAGAGGCGGTACAAAAGGTGCCGCCGCCTCCACGGCCTGAATTACCGCTCGGTCGAAGGCTGGATTACCACTGCTACCGACGACCTGTGGTTGACCAATAATGGTACCCGTTGGGCTAAGACGAATACTCACTGCGCACTTGAGTGCCGCTGCAAACGTAGTGTCCCAAGCGCGCGACACCCGGCGCTTGATCTCCTGACCAAATAGCGCTGCCAAGCGTTGATTTTCAGCGGCCTGCTGCGCATGGGCCGCCGCAAGATTGGCTTCTGCCTGTGCCTTGGCCTGCTGTGCTGCCAATTGCTGTTGCAGCGCTTTTGCCCGAGCCGCTTGCGCCGCCTTGGCGGCCTGCGCTGCCAGCTCCTTTTTCACCTCAGCCGCCCGGGCGGCTGCCGCCTTTTCCGCCGCTTCTTGCGCTGCCTTCTTGGCCGCTGCCTGCTCTGCCGCCTTCTTCTCGGCCGCCGCCTGCGCTGCTTGCTTGGCCGCCGTCTTTTCCGCCGCGCGCCTCTCGGCGGCCTTTTCCGCCGCGGCTTTTTCGGCTGCCGCCTGCCTGGCGGCGGCGCGTCGTGCTGCTAGCTCCTCGGCATGTTTTTCCGCGGCGGCACGCTCGGCGGCGAGCTTCGCTGCGGCTTCCTGGGCATGATGTTGCGGCTTCTCCACGGGTACGGGCTTCGGAGTTGGCCGCGCGACAGGTCGCGGCACCGGCTTTGGCTCTGGGGCCGGCCTTGGCACTGGCTTTGGCGTGGGCTTGGGTGCTGGCTTGATGACCGGTTTCGCTGCCGGCTTCGGGGCAGGTGCTGGTTTTACGGCGGGTGCGGCAACGGGGGGAGCCGCGGCCGGTGGCGCCGCCTGCAGGGTCGCCTGCATGGCGCCCCGGGTGGCGCTGGGAATGTTGACGTGAAAGGTCCAAAACAGAGCAACCAACACCGCCACGTTGAGGATGACGGCAAGAAGGATGGGGACGAAGCGCGGATTTTCTCTCAATGCCGCTCCGGTCGGGTCAGTAGTCCCACATGCGAGATGCCTGCCTGCTGCAGGGCAGCCATCACCGCCATTACCTTGCCATAGTCCGCCTGGGCATCGCCGCCGACCAGTACCTGCGTTTGGGCAGCGTCGCCATGGCCGATTTTGGTTACCATCGCCGCGAGGTCCGCCAGTTGCGGTTGCAGATGTTCATCCTTGTATTGCAGATCGAGCTGCCCATTTTTGGCAACAGAAATGACAATGGGTGGCGTCTTGTCTGGCACGGGCTTGGTTACGCCCTTGGGCAAATTCACATTTACCCCTTGGGTAAGCAGGGGTGCGGACAGCATAAAAATGACGAGGAGAACGAGGGAGACGTCGATGTACGGGACGACGTTCATCTCCGCCAATAGACGGCGTCTTTTCATGCTTTGCCCTCGGGCAGCTGCCGATGCAGGATGTTGGTGAACTCGTCCATAAAGACCTCATAATGGGCGTCGAGCTCATCGAGCCGATGGATGAAGCGGTTGTAGAAAAAAGTGGCGGGAATGGCCGCAAAAAGCCCGGCGAGGGTGGCGATCAGCGCCTCGGCAACGGGGGGCGCCACGGCGGCCAAGGTTGCCTGCTGCGCCATGCCGATGTTCATGAAGGTGGTCATGATGCCCCAAACGGTGCCGAGCAAACCCACAAAAGGGGCAACGGAGGAAATCGAGGCGAGCAGCGGCAGATTGCTATCGAGCTGCCCAATCTCACGAATTTGTGCCCCGCGCATGGCCCGCCGAGCGGCATCGAGGGCATCGCTGGGGCGGCCTTTGCGTTGTCGCTGAAATTCCTCGTAACCGGCACAGAAGATACTGCCGGCGCCGGTTTCCAATTGTGGGTTATTGCTTACCTGCTGGTAGATCTGCGCCATTTCGCCGCCGCTCCAAAAGCGCTTCTCGAAACGTTTCAGCGCCCCCTGCGCCCGCGAAAAAACGATCCCTTTCTGAAAGATCACAAACCAGGACGCCACCGAGGCAATCAAGAGCAAGAGCAGGATTCCCTGTACTACCGGGCTAGCATGAAGTATCAAATGACTAAGGGAGAGGTGCTGCGGGGAAGGTAAGGAGCTGGCGTTCATGCGTTCTCGTGGGTAAGGGTAGAAGAAAAGGCAGTAACAATGGATGCAGGAATGGGTGTTGGGCGGAAATTCTGTGCGGCAAGACAAGCAACTTCAATCTCGCCGATGCAAAGCAGAACTTCTTCCGCAAAAATCTGTTGAACAAAGCGCATGCGCAAGGGTCGTATCTCGTTAACGCGGGTATCTATACGAAGGTGCTGGTTGAAGCGGGCGGGCGCGCGAAAGTCGAGCTGCGCCCGACGTACGGCAAACACCACCCCATCTTCTTTTTCCAGCCGATCCAGTTCCAATCCTCTTTCGCGCAGCATTTCAGTGCGAGCGCGCTCCATAAATCGCAGATAATTGGCATGGTAAACCACCCCGCCATGATCCGTATCTTCATAATATACCCGGACATAGAAGCGGCCGCGACTGTCGCTTTTAGGCGCCATCAAAAAGCCCCCCACTGCGCGCTTGATCGGGATGCGGCATTCCTAAGGCAAGATAGCTCTGTGCCGTGGCGCAGCGCCCGCGTGGGGTACGAATGAGATAGCCCGACTGGATCAGAAAGGGCTCAAGTACATCTTCGATGGTGCCACGATCTTCGCCCAAGGCGGCAGCCAGACTTTCCACCCCCACCGGGCCGCCGCCAAAACGCTCGATGATGATGCTAAGCAGACGACGATCCTGCGGATCGAAGCCGCGGGCGTCCACCTCCATCATCTCCAGCGCCGCCTGCGCTGTCGCGAGATCGATACTGCCGTCGCCGCGCACCTGCGCGTAGTCCCGAACCCGGCGCAGTAGCCGGTTAGCGATGCGCGGCGTGCCGCGGGCGCGGGCCGCGATTTCCCGTAGCCCTTCGGGTTGCGCGGGCACCCGCAGAATCCGCGCCGAACGTTCGACGATGCGGCTCAGTTCGTCAACACTGTAAAACTCCAGATGAAAGCTGATGCCGAAGCGGTCGCGCAAGGGGGAGGAGAGAAGCCCAGCGCGAGTGGTGGCACCGATGAGGGTAAAGGGCGGCAAGCCAATCTTGATGGAGCGTGCCGCCGGCCCCTCGCCAATGAGGATGTCGAGCTCGAAGTCCTCGAGAGCGGGATAGAGAATTTCCTCCACCACCGGGCTCAAGCGGTGAATCTCATCGACGAAGAGTACGTCGTGGGGCTGCAGGTTGGTGAGAATGGCGGCGAGGTCGCCGGCTTTGTCGAGGATGGGTCCCGAGGTCACCTTGAGGCCCGCTCCCATTTCCTGGGCGATGATATGGGCGAGGGTAGTCTTGCCCAGGCCCGGTGGTCCGAAAAGCAAGACGTGGTCGAGGGCCTCGCCGCGCTGCCGCGCCGCATCGATAAACAAAGACAACGACGCACGCAGGCGCTCCTGCCCTAAGTACTCCTGCAGCAGGCGTGGGCGCAGGGCGTGGTCGACCTGATCGGCACCTTGCTCGGTAGGCGTGACGATGTCGCGGCTCATGGCGCTGGGAGTGTCCTGATTCGGCAAAGTTCCATCTAGCAGCGAGCCAGGGTCTGTAGAGCCTGCCGCAGCAGTTCTTCGGTTCGCAAATCGCCAGCCAGACCTTCTACCGCCCGCTGCGCCTCTGCCGCTTTATAGCCAAGACTCTGCAGCGCCGCAATGGCTTCCTGGCGCGGATCATCGAGGGCCTGGCCGGGGCTGAATTGCGGGCTGGGACTGCCGATCTTGTCCTGTAACTCAATGATCATCCGCTCTGCCGTTTTGGCACCAATTCCGGGTATGGCGGTAAGACGCCTTTTGTCGCCCAGCAGCAAGGCCTGGCGCAGCTGCTCGGCGTCGAGCCCGGCCAAACAAGCGAGCGCAACCTTACCGCCAATACCATTGACCTTAATGAGCAAGCGGAAAAGTTCGCGCTCCTCGAGGCGCAGAAAACCGTACAGCAACTGCGCATCCTCACGCACCACAAAGTGAGTGAAGACCTGCAAAGGCGAACCCTCGGCAGGCAGCTGATAGAAGCTGGAGAGGGGCATCTCGATCTCGTAGCCCACCCCGCCCACGTCCAGCCACAACCAAGGCGGACGCCGCTGCAGCACTTTGCCCTGCAGGCTGGTGATCATCGTCCAACGATCTCCCGCGCCGCCCAGAAATTCTGGGTACCTTGGCTATGGGCATGGCAGATGGCGCAGGCGAGGGCATCGGCAGCGTCGGCCTGGATGCCCTCGGTGATCCCCAACAGTCTTCGTACCATGTGCTCTACCTGGGTTTTGTCGGCATGGCCGGCACCGACGGTAGCTTTCTTGATCTGCAGGGCGCTGTACTCGGCCACTGGCAGCTCGGCGTCGAGGAGAGCGACGAGGGCCGCGCCGCGGGCCTGCCCGAGTTTTAGGGCAGAGTCGGCATTGCGAGCCAGGAAGACTGCTTCGATGGCGGCCGTATCGGGTCGAAACTCCTGCACGATTGCGCGCAGGCGCTGGTGAATCTGTGCCAAACGTTCCAGGAAGGGCTGCCGACCCAGTTGCAGGCAGCCGTGCGCGACGTGGCGCAAGCGCCCGCCAGGCAACGTCTCGATGATGCCGAAGCCGGTACGCAGGGAGCCAGGGTCGATGCCGATGATGCGCATGGGTTAGGAGTTGGCCTCGATGCGCGCCATTTCCTCGTCGCTAATGCTGTAGTTGGCGAAGACGTTTTGCACGTCGTCATTTTCTTCCAGTGCATCGAGGAGGCGCAGGAGTTTTTCTGCATCCTCGCCGGCGAGTTCGACGGTGGTTTCCGGGATCATGCTCAGTTCTGAATCTTCGGGCGGCAGCCCAGCGGCCTTCAGCGCCTCGACCACGCTTTCGAGCTCCGTCGGCGCGGTATACACCACTAAGCGCTCGCCCTCGTCTACCACATCCTCGGCCCCGGCCTCCAGGGCGATCTCAAAGATTCTTTCCTCGTCGCTGCCCGCCGGAAACACGATGGTTCCCCGCCGATGGAAGAGATAGGCCACCGAACCCGAGGTGCCGAGATTGCCGCCGCGCTTGGAGAAAATGTGACGGATCTCTGCCACCGTCCGCACCCGATTATCCGTCATCGTCTCCACAAGGATGGCGACACCACTGGGGCCGTAGCCCTCGTAGCTGACTTCTTCATAATCCACACCCTCCAGCTCGCCGGTACCCCGCTTGATGGCGCGCTCCACGTTGTCCTTGGCCATGTTTGCCGCATAGGCCTTTTCCAACGCTAAACGCAAACGAGAATTGCTCGCGGGATCGCCACCCCCAGTACGGGCGGCCACAGTGATTTCCCGAATTAAGCGGGTAAAGATCTTGCCGCGTTTGGCATCTTTGAGTGCCTTTTTGAATTTGATGGTGGACCATTTGCTATGACCGGACATAATACCGCTCCTTGAAACACGCTAAGCAGCTCATTCTGATAAAATATCGCGCATGATAGCGCAAAGGGCTCGCGAGCGTCATGCCAGGGTGGCGATGGCGCTGCGCGTTGCCCCGAGGATCTCGGCGGCACCGGCATCCGGATGAAAATGCAGGGGAACCCCATAACGGAGTTGCGGGCGCTGGCGCCACAGCCAAGTACGTAGGTCCGAAGAATACTGGCGTAACCCCAGGATGCGCGCGGGAACCACTGGCGCGGCACTTGCCTGCACCAGCCACGCGAGACCCTTCTGCATGCCCTCACGGTCGATACCCCCAGCGGGAAAAATCCCCAGCACATGGCCAGCACGCAGCAGGCGGCGGGCCTGCAAGAGGCCGCGCAAATCGCGCCGGTCGCGGCGCACGGGGATGCAGGCGGTAAGGTCGAGTAGGGGGCGCAACCAAGCCTGATCGTAGTATTCCTGGGCAACCAAGAAGGAAATGAGGCGCTGATTGCTGGCAACGAGCAGCAGCGGATCGAGGACGGAGAGATGATTGCAGGCGAGGATCGCCGCCCCGGTCGCCGGCAGGGTACTGGCGTCCCAACGCCCCCCCTGATACTGCTTGGCGTAGCAAACGATGCCGCGGTGCAGGGTGCGCTGCCAGAAGGTCCAGTCGCCATACCCGTCGGCGGCGGTATTGGGCAGCGTCGTGCTCAGGATTGATCCAACATCCGCTGCAGAGCGACCCGCGCCTGCGTCGCCGTTGGCTCCGCGACGCGAATGACATTGCGTGGCCGCCCCGCTACCAATTCTTCGAGGGTAATGGCCAGTTGCTCCGGGTCGATGCGAAACATGGTCGAACACATGCAAACCATAGGCGACATGAATTCCACGGTCTTGCCCTCGGCCCGCACTTCCTCCGCCAAGCGGCTGACCAGATTGATTTCTGTGCCCACCAGCCATTCGCTGCCGGGCTCCGCTGCCTTCACGGTTTTGAGAATGAAGTCGGTGGAGCCCACCGCATCGGCCATGTTGCAGACCTCGAAGGCGGCCTCGGGGTGCGCAATGACCTTGCCCTGGGGATGCTGCTCGCGCCAGCGCTGGATATGCAGGGGCTGGAACATCTGATGCACCGAGCAGTGTCCCTTCCAGAGCAGGATGCGCGCGTTACGGATTTCTTCTGGCGTCAGGCCACCCAAGGGTAGTTCCGGATCCCAGACCGGCATCTGCGCCAAGGGAATACCGAGCTGATGCCCGCTCCAACGCCCCAAGTGCTGATCCGGGAAAAAAAAGGCCTTGGGCCGTTGGCGAAAGCCCCAGTCAAGGATGCGGCGGGCATTGGAAGAGGTGCAGACGGTGCCGCCATGGCGCCCACAAAAGGCCTTGAGCTCGGCGCTGGAGTTGACGTAGGTAACCGGGGTGAACTCGATGTCGGGGTCGAGAATAGCCGCGAGCTCCTGCCAGGCCCGCTCCACCTGGGCGATGCTTGCCATGTCGGCCATCGAGCAGCCGGCTTGCAGATCGGGCAAAATGCTCTGTTGCTCCGGGCGGCTCAAGATGTCTGCCACCTCGGCCATGAAATGCACCCCGCAAAAGACAATAAATTCGGCATCCAATTCCGCTGCTGCCCGCGACAACTGTAGCGAATCGCCATGAAAATCGGCGTGCCGATAGACCTCCTCGCGCTGATAGTGATGCCCGAGGATCACCGCCCGTTTACCCAGAGCGGCTTTGGCGACGCGAATTCGGGTATCGAGTTCGGCTGCTGCCTTACGCCCTTGGAACTGCAAGGTTTCCACGCTCATTGCCCGCCTCGCTGCATTTGCCCTGCCACAACTCGCACGCTAAGAGGCTTGTGCCGCTTCGTCAAGCGGCCCGAAGAGGCGGAAGATAGCATTGCGGTTGGTGTAGGAGCCGCAGCGCTCCGCCGCTTCGTGTGGTGGCAACCAGGCGAAGCGGCAGTGTTCGCTGGGACGTAAGTGAGGGGTTTCTGGAGTCGCCAAGAGTAGGGTGAAGATACGCTCTTCATTCTCGGTCACCCCTGGGGCGTAGCGTTCCGACCAAGGGGGCACGATGGGAAAGCAATTGCGCACCCCAGTATCGATCAGGTTGACGGCCGCAAAGCCGGTTTCCTCTGCCAGTTCGCGCTCGGCTGCCTGGCGCCAATCCTCTCCGGGCTCAAGGCTGCCGGTGACCGACTGCCAGAACCCCGCCGGGCGCACCCGCTCGAGCAACAGCACCTGCTGGGTGGTGTGGATGAGGACTAAAACCGACTTAGGAATTTTGTACGCCATCCCCAATCCCGGGCCGCAATCGGATACCCAGTTCCTGTAACTGTCGATCGGCAACGGGGCTCGGTGCGGCGGTGAGTAGGCAGCCGGCCTTTTGCGTCTTGGGGAAGGCAATGACATCACGAATGGTCTCGCTACCGCTCATCAGCATCACCAAGCGGTCGAGGCCAAAGGCCATACCCCCATGAGGGGGAGCGCCAAAACGCAGGGCATCGAGGAGGAAGGCAAATTTATCGCGAGCCTCCTCGGCGCCGATACCGAGGGCGGCAAAGACTTCCTGCTGCACATCGTGGCGGTGAATACGGATACTGCCGCCGCCAATTTCGTTGCCATTCAGCACCAGGTCGTAGGCGCGTGCCAAGGCGTGTTCCGGGTCCCGGCGCAGGGCCTCGAGATCGCTCGACTGCGGCGCGGTGAAGGGATGATGGGTCGAGGTCCAACGCTCTTCCTTCTCGTCGAACTCGAACATCGGGAAGTCGGTGACCCAAACCGGCGCCCAGTCGCCGCGCAAGAGCCCAAGATCGGCAGCGACGCGGTTGCGCAGATTCCCCAAGGCCTCGTTGACCACCTTACGGCGATCCGCACCAAAAAACAGGATGTCGCCATCCTCGGCGCCGCTGCGCTGCAAAATCTCCTGCAGCACGCCCTCGGGCAAAAACTTGACGATGGGAGACTGCAGGCCGGTCGCTCCGGCAGCGCGCTCATTGACCTTGATCCAGGCCAAGCCCTTGGCGCCGTAGATTGCCACAAATTCGGTATAGGTATCGATCTGCGCTCGACTGAGGCTGGCACCACCCGGCACCCGCAAACAGGCTACCCGGCCGCGTGGGGCTTCGGCGGCGGCGCGAAAGACGGTGAAATCGACATCGCGCATCAGCTCTGTGAGTTCCGTCAGCTCCAGGGGGTTGCGTAAGTCGGGGCGATCGACGCCGAAGCGTTGCATGGCCTCGGCATAGGTCATGCGCGGGAAGGGGCCGGGCAAGCCAACCCCCAAAACCTCCTGAAAGAGGCCGCGGACCATGGGTTCTGCCAGCGCCATCACATCGGCTTCTTCCACAAAGGAAAGCTCGATGTCGATTTGCGTGAATTCCGGTTGTCGGTCGGCGCGCAAGTCCTCGTCGCGGAAGCATTTGGTAATCTGGTAGTAGCGGTCAAAGCCTGCGACCATCAACAGCTGCTTGAAGAGCTGCGGGCTTTGCGGCAAGGCAAAAAACTGGCCCGGTTGGGTACGCGAGGGAACGAGGTAATCCCGCGCCCCCTCAGGCGTCGAGCGGGTAAGGACCGGCGTCTCGACATCGATGCAGCCGGCGGCATCGAGATAATTGCGCACGTAGCGAGTGATTTGGTGGCGCAGGCGCAGGTTGTGCAGCATCTGCGGCCGACGCAAATCAAGATAGCGGTATTGCAGGCGCAGATTTTCGGCAAGGCCCTCCTCGTCGAGGGGAAAGGGTAGGGTATCGGCGTGGCTGAGAATCTCGATCTCCTCGGCCAGGATCTCCACCATTCCGCTCGCCAGATGCGGGTTTTCCGTGGCCGCTGGGCGCCGCCGCACCGCTCCCGTCACCCGTAACACAAACTCCGAGCGACAATCCTCGGCGGTGGCAAAGGCCGTCGGTCGGTCGGGATCGACGACGATCTGCACCAAGCCCTCGCGATCGCGCAGATCTAGAAAAATTACCCCACCATGATCGCGCCGTCGCCGCACCCAACCGCAGAGGGTGACCTGTTCCCCGATTTGTTGTTCGCCGATCTGGTGACAATAATGACTGCGCATATCGATATCCTGGCTAAGAAAAAAGGCCCCGAAGGGCCTGCTAATGGTGTCGCGCTGGGCCTGCTTCGTCAATGACAGGCACAGGCGCCGCCGGCACAGGGCGGTGTCGCGGGTTCCTCGGCCTTACTGGCCTTGCTGCCGCCCTTGAAATCGGTGGCGTACCAGCCGCTGCCCTTCAGGGCGAAACCGCCGGCGCTCAGCTGGCGTTCCAGGCCCGGCTTGCCGCAGGCAGGGCAGTCGCGCAGTCGCGCTTCCGACATTTTCTGCTCAACACTGAGCTGGTGTCCGCATTCTTGGCATACATATTCATACGTAGGCATGGTTCGTACTCCTGCTGCTGAAGTTCGTAGTATTATAAATGGTAACTTCCGCTTGCCAATGCAAGAGCGCCAGGTCGGGCGCCACGGTTCGAGGGCCGCCAATTTGCTGACTGCTGACATCCACGGGGCGTTGCGCACCTTGATTGCGCTCCTCGCCATCCTCAACCCCATTGGGGCAGTACCCATATTTATTGCCCTCACCAACGACGAAAGCCCGCAGCAACGCCTGCAGACTGCCAAAATCGCGGCGCGAGCGGTAGCGGTGGTGCTGCTGATTTCTGCCTTTCTGGGGGAATACATCCTGCACTTTTTCGGCATCAGTATTGCCGCTTTCCAGGTGGCCGGAGGGATGGTCCTACTGCTCTTGGCCTTCAGCATGCTGCAGGCCAAATCCGGTGGTCGCTATAAGCACACCCCAGAGGAGGCGGCGGAGGGCATGCAGAAAGAAGCCGTGGCGGTGGTGCCTCTCGCTATTCCCCTGCTTGCTGGTCCCGGCACCATGGTCACGGTGATCATTGCCCATCACCGCAGCAGTTCTTGGCTGGCGAGTGGTCTTTTGGTAATCGACATCCTCATTATCAGCCTCGTCGCTTACGGCGCGCTGCGCCTGGCAGAACCCCTGAGTCGTCGCCTGGGCGTAACCGGAATCAACATCTCGACGCGCATCTTTGGTCTGATCCTTGCCGCTATTGCCGTCACCTTCCTCGCCACCGGTCTTTCGGTACTCTTTCCGGGCCTGCACGCCGAGGTATTGTCGTAGTCTGGCAGGCCACCTGGTAGACGCCGGTTACTGGCACCCGCGGGTCAATCTTGGCACAATGAGTGCTTCGCTAGGCGCGGTTTACACGATCTTCTCGCTTGTTGCCGCCCAGTGATGGCGTTTTGGGTATCTGGAGTACGAAAATTCACACACAAATGCTAGACAAGGAGGAGCAACTCCTCCAAATCGCTGCAAATCGCCCTGGCACTACGTTGGAATACAGCGAAAAGACGACGGCCTCTGCTGCCATCCTCCGTCGTCTCGACGTCGACACCTTGCGTAAGGAGGGTTGGCTTCCCCTGGTCTGGGAGCAAGACGCGGCGGAAGTGGTGCTTTGCGACCCGAACGACGAGTCGTTACTGGCGCATATTCGTGCCACCCTTGGGGTCACAGAGCTGCGATTGCGCTTGACGACCCCCGCGGATCTGACGCGCCTGATCGAAAACAGTGCCGATCTCAACGAGCACTTTCCCGTTTGCGGTGGCCGCACCCCCTTGGCCAAGGTGCGGACCTACCTGGCCGGCCTGCGTACCCGCTATGCCGCGCAGCGCACCCAGTTTGCCCGCAGCCGCACGGGATTGGCCCTAGCGCGCACGGGGCTCACCTTTATCAGTATCGCCGTTGCCTTTTTGCGTTTCTTTGGGGGTGGCGATCTCCTCTTTCTTGAGATCCCGCTGCTTGTTGTCGGTGTCGCCGCCATTATCGACGGTATCCTCTGGTATCTGCCGGCGCGCCAGGAATCGGCGCGGATCAAGGCCTATCCTCCTTATCTCATTCCAGAGGAATACAGCGCCATCGAGGTTCGGGTCGAGGAGGGTGAGCTGCATTTTCAGCGCGGTCCCACGGTCCCGACAGCCACGGCGCTGCGCGAGCAATGGGATGCTCTGTCACCGGTGGAGCGGCGCCGCTTTCTCGCCAACGACCGCACGAATCTGGCGGAAGAGCGCACCATCCTTGCCTACCTGCGGGTGCAAATGGCCAAGGCCCGCACCGGTCTTGCCTTTGCCCGCACCGGCGTGGCCTTTGCTGGTATCGGCATTGGCTTTGCCCGTAAATTTGCTCTTGGGCCCTGGTCCATCTTCGACGCCAGCCTCATCCTGATCGGCACCTTGATGTTGATTGAAGGTTTCCTTTGGTATCGGCCCGGTCGCCATGCCGCCAACCGTGCCCTCGAGGCGGTCCGCCAGAATTGGGGTCGGGTCGGCCCCTGGGACATCATTTTTCCTTCCCGTTGCCTCTATGCCGGTGGCAGCGATCCCGTTGCCGAGGCCAACGGCGCGAGTGCCGTGCCCGGGGTCTTTGCCACTACCGGCCTTGCCCTCGAGCGCACCACCCTTGCCGACAAGCGCAATGCCATGTCGCGTTTGCGCACGATCATGGCGCGCTCGCGCACGGGCATGGCGTTCATGCGTACCGGCTTCAGCGTCATGACCGTGGGTGCAGTCCTCTTCGTTTATTTTCGCTTTACCGGCCATGTTCATATCCTGTGGACGGTATTCGATCTGAGTCTCGTCGTCATCGGTCTGTATCTGATTGGCGATGGTCTGCGCTGGTATCTTCCCGCTGAAGCCATCAAACGGCGCTCGCCCTTCGTCGATGGTAATTTCGAAATTGCCGATGCCGACTATAGCCTGCCCAAAAGCGCCTGGAAGCGCCTCCAGTATCGCTATGACCAGTGAATCTTCTGCTCCGTATCGGGGCCTGATTGACGCCGGTGTTCTCGATGCCGCCTCGCTGCTCGAGGTAGAGCGCAGCGCTGCCCGCCGCGGTATCTCTTGCGAGCGCATCCTCTTGCACGAACTGGGTGTGACGCGCTGTGCCCTCCTCGAGACCTTGGCGCAATACTATGGCTGTGCCTTCCTGCAATACGATGAACGCTTGCCGGTACCCACGGAGCTCTTTGCCGGTCTCGATCCCAAGCAAGTGCAGGCCCAGGCCTGGTTTCCGGTACGCAAACTGGAAAATACCGTGATCATTGCTGCCGTCGACCCCAACGATGCCGCCATGCGCGATGCGGTTCGCCAGCATCTGCCGGCGTCCGCCTACGAATTTCGCGTCGCCCTGCGCGAGGACGTCTCTTGGTACATTCAGGATTATCTCCATGCCGAGGCGCCCCTGCTCATCGGCATCGAGCGCACCGGTCTCGCCTACTGGCGTAATACGATGGCCCATTGGCGCACCAAACTCGCCGCGCATCGCACTGCCCATGCCCGGGCGCGAACGTCCATGAAGCTGTTGCGCTGGGGCCTCGCCATGATTGCTCTTGCCAATGTCCTCACTCACCTAACGAGCAACGTTCTGGCGCCGTACCACCTGCCGATTCTGCTCGCAGGTATTCTCCTGGCGCTCATGGGTCTGGTCGACTATTTACGGGTCCGCAAGGCGCGTATGGATCTTCCCTGCAGTAAAGAGCTTTTTAACATCACCATCGAAAATATCCGCTTTACCCAGCGCTATCATTTGCCAGAAGCACCCATCCACCCCCAAGACGACAGCCATCTCGCCAGGCTCGCGGCGGCCATTCCCAATCACTGTTCGGTGCTCCGACCGGTACCGGCCAGCAAGGAACGCACCCACCTCGCGCGCGAGCGCAACATCCTCGCTGCCCAGCGTACCATTGCCGCCAGTCAGCGGACCTCTTACGCCCGTGCCCGCACCGGCCTATCGCTGATTCGCACCGGCGTTGCCTTCATTGGCCTTGGCATTGCCATCCATAAGTTGTTGGGAGAAAACCCCTACAGCTTCACCGACTATCTACTTGTCGGTGCCGGGGCTTTGATGCTTTTTGACGGACTGCTCTGGTATCTCCCAGCCCGTCGCCTCAAATATGGCATGGGGCGCGAGTTGCCGCGCTAACAAAAAAGGTGGCCCAGAAGCGACCACCTCAAGCGGGCTGAGAAAGATGGTTCAGGGTTTTATGTAATCAAAACCGTGGGATTCCAACTGCATAATGCGCACGATCCCGGCGGGCACAATGACCACTGAGGGGTCCATAGGCGGCAAGTGGCCGGTCTTCTTCTTGGACTGCTCCATACTATTGTGGCAAACATCAAACTCCACGCCCTCGGCATTAATGGCCGCAATGCGATCGGCGATTGCCTTATTTTTCGGCAAATACATCTTGATGCCTGGTCCGAAGGCAACCACCACGATCTGTACTTGCTCTTGTCCAAAGTAGTTCAAAAGATTCTGGGCATTGTTCAGAGTGAGATCCCAGCGGGCGGGATCGGCCTGACTCACTTGCAGCACCACCTTGGCTTTGGCAAAGGGGCGCTGGTGAATAAAGACGGGCTTATTGAAGTCGAAGTCCTGCAACATAGATACATCGGCCGAGGCCGGCAGCGCGCTACATGCCAACAGTACCGGGACACTACAGGCAATCAGAAAACGACGGAATATCAACATGGAAGACCTCTCAAAAAGAAATCATGGCTTGTAAGGCAAAGACGTTGTCAACGGCATCGGCCACACTCTGACTGGTGGCCTTGGGATGGGGCACATCCAAGGTGCGGAAGTAGTAGCCCGCCATCAATTTGGTCAGTGGGGTAAAGTGATACTGCAGGCCAACGGCGTAGGTCTTGAAGATACGATTCTGCGCCGGATTGTTAGGTAGCCGGTTATAGTAGTCGTAGCGCAAATTGACTTCGATATTCTTGGTCAGGAATAGCCCGCCTTCCACCATATAGCCCCAGGCTTTGTTGCTCATATCTGGGTACAGCTGTGTTTGGTAGAGAGCAGTTTGCTTTTCAATACTGACCGATTTGCTAAAAGCAGATGGTGCATCTATCCAGCCGTTACCGTGGATGTATTGGAAGCGCAGCAGACGCGCCAATGGATGCATGAAACCCTGCCGGTAGGTCGCATCTATCCCATAGCGGTTCATGTTATAATTTCGCCCATCCCAACGGGGAACCGCATGCTGATACCAAATTCCTGCTTGGATATTGCTGCGATAGGGACCCTTACCCCCGAGTATATAATCTTCCTGTAATCTGACGGCTTCCATGGGCTGATTGGATTGATTACCTGCGGCAACGGTGCCGTACATTCCCAGCATGGCACCGTAGGAAAACTCCCAAGGTCCATTACGAAACCAATCGAAAGCCATGGCTCCGGGGTAACGGAAGCCATTCGCGCCGAGATTTTCGGTTCCTGGAATCAAGTATCCGGCGGCGGTTGGTTTGGTTACGTAGGCGGAGTTGAACATCGGCTGATCGGCCAATTGATTGATGACGTTAGAACTCAAAACAAAGTTGTACGCCATGAAGCCGCGGATCGCCCCCTCGGCGCTGGGGGCGCGAATCAGTCCGAGCTCCACCCGGGCGCCGGGGAGATAACTGAAGGTTACGTGGCCATCGATCAGACCGGGCTGGTAATCACCACGCACATGGGTAAAACCATTATTCCCAAATTCTCCTCCCAGAAAATAAGAAATATTCGGATTAATGTTACCGCGAAACATTATGCGCGCTCGCAAAATGCTGGCGGTTGTCCCGTACGAGAAGTCTGGACCAATCAAGTTAATGTGAGGTACCTCGTGTAACAGACCATCCTCTGTAGCGCCTTGCGCCCAAATTGTCGGTTCGATAAAACCTGATACACCGAAAAGCGGCGCCTTGGCTGGCGAGATACCCTGTAATTTAAACCAATTGGCGGCCTGAGCAGTCGGAGAGAGGAATATGCCAGCGCTCAATATCGCGGTCATGATTCCTGGCAGCAGTAACGGTTTCGCAGTCTTCACGGGTCACTCCTAAGGTCTTTTTGTATGTCGGCCTTTTTCTAAGCAACCTGTGTGCCAAGTGGCTATTTTGCCGCAAAACCGTTGCAATGCAGTGATGTAAAAATTTTTTGTAGAGCCATTGGGCCCAGTATGCTCGCAATGGAGCACCTGCTTGCGCAAAAGGGAACAACAGAAAAATCCCATAAGCTAATAGATGTTCCGTTTTCTCACCGCTGGCCCGCCTCCGCCCTTGTCCGACTTCGCCGCAACCGGTGGCGGTGCTACCATCCCGCTACCAATAGCGAAGGGAAGTCAGCATGGATCACCAAACCGTCCTTGCGCAGTTGCAACTGGGGGCTGCCGATATTCTGCCAGAAGGGGGGCTTACCGCCCTGCTAGCGCGTGCCGAGCAGGAGCGGCGCCCCTTGCGCATCAAGTTGGGCATGGATCCCACGGCGCCAGATCTACACCTCGGGCACACGGTTCTTTTACACAAGGCGCGACAGTTTCAAGATCTCGGCCACGAGCTACTCTTTGTGATTGGTGATTTCACCGCCCGCATCGGCGACCCGACCGGCAAGAATGCCACTCGCCCGCCCTTGCGCAGCGAAGAAGTCGAGGCCAATGCCCAAACCTATCGCGAGCAGATCTTCAAGATTCTCGATCCCGAACGCACGCAAATTCTTTTCAACTCCCATTGGCTAGGGGCCCTGGCGCCGGAGCAATTGATCCAGCTCGCCGCGCAATCCACGGTAGCGCGCATGCTCGAGCGCGACGACTTCAGCAAGCGGTATACAGCAGGTCAGCCCATTGCCATCCACGAATTCCTCTACCCCCTGCTGCAAGGCTACGACTCCGTCGAAATCCGTGCCGATCTCGAACTCGGCGGCACCGATCAACGCTTTAACCTGTTGATGGGGCGGGAACTGCAAAAAACCTGGGGGCAACCGCAACAGCTCGTCTTCACCATGCCCATTCTCGAAGGGCTCGACGGCGTACAAAAAATGTCCAAATCCCTCGGCAACTACATCGCCGTGCAAGACCCGCCGGAGCAGATTTTTGGCAAGATCATGTCCATTTCCGATACCCTCATGTGGCGCTACTACGAACTCCTGTCACGCCTCTCTGCTACCCAGCAGGCGCAGTGGCGTCGCGAATGTGACGGCGGTTTGCGCAACCCCCGCGACTGCAAGCTCGACTTGGCGCAAGAGCTGGTCGAGCGATTTCATGACAGCAGTGCTGCTCGCAGCGCCAGAGAAGGATTCCTCGCGCAATTCCAGCGCCACGAACGGCCGGAGAACCTGCCCCTGCAGGAACTCTCTCTGGAGCCCCCGCATACCCTGCCGCGCGTGCTGCAGCAGCTCGGTTGGGTCAAGAGCAGCAGTGAGGGTATCCGCAAGATTCGCGAGGGCGCCGTACGGGTAGATGATGCCAAAGTCGAAGATCCCAGCTTCTGTCTGGACGCAGGCACAGAGCATCTACTGCAGTATGGCAAAAAGCATTTTGCAGTAATCAAGCTGCGCTGATGAACGAGGTACCCTTGGACCAAAGAATCAGCGCATACGATTTCGACCTTCCCCTACTCGACGGTAAGGCATGCAAGCTTCGAGACTTCGCCGACCAGGTACTGCTCATCGTCAACACCGCGAGCCTCTGCGGCTTCACGCCCCAATACGCCGGCTTACAAGCCCTATACGAGCGCTATCGCCGGCAGGGCTTTGCGGTACTCGCCTTTCCTTGCAACCAATTTGGCCACCAAGAGCCCGGCAGTCCGGAGGCCATCGGCGACGTTTGCTACGGCCGCTTTGCCGTCAGCTTTCCGGTATTTGCCAAGCTCGAGGTCAACGGCCCGCACACCCATCCTCTCTTCGCCTATCTCAAGGCCAGCAAGCCCGGCTGGCTAGGGCCGGCGATCCGCTGGAACTTCACCAAATTCCTCATCGACCGCAAAGGAAACCCGCGTCGCCGCTACGCACCGCGGGTAGCCCCGCAGAAGATCGCGCCTGCCATCGAGACCCTGCTTCGGGAAGTTTGATACCCCCTTTGCAAAAGGTGTTGACACCCCTCGGTGCCTGCGTATAATGCGCCCTCACCACGCAGCACTGCTGACGTGACGGAAGCCAAAAGGTGGCATCCCTTGTTCTTTCGCAACCGAGTGGAGATGTGTGGGGTTTAGGCCCTGATAGCTGTGCGTGCGCTGTGATGCTATATGTGAGTATGGTGTTGTGGTGTGCGTATAGTGAGAAGTTTTGATGGATTGAACGCGAGAGTTTGATCCTGGCTCAGATTGAACGCTGGCGGCATGCCTAACACATGCAAGTCGAACGGCAGCATGGGCTTCGGCCTGATGGCGAGTGGCGGACGGGTGAGTAAAGCGTAGGAACCTATCCTTTTGTGGGGGACAACCCAGGGAAACTTGGGCTAATACCGCATAAGTCCTGAGGGAGAAAGCGGGGGATCTTCGGACCTCGTGCTGAAGGAGGGGCCTACGTCCGATTAGCTAGTTGGT
>JAWNZB010000216.1:0-1615 GCA_038447835.1 Candidatus Igneacidithiobacillus chanchocoensis
GGTCCTCAATGGCCATCCTGGAGAGTGCCTGTGGGTCGTGGGACCGCCTGGGATCGGGAAAACCTGGCTGTTCCAACAGGTACTGCAACCTTTTTGGGGACAGGTTCCGATCATCCGCTACCAGACAAGTGCTGCCCATCGCAACCAACCTCTGTACCCAATAGCCCAGACTCTGCGACGCTTGCTCCGACTCGACGGCCTGGAAAAATCGGTAGCGCAGCGCGTGCTACGGCAACATTTACAGACTTTGGGCGAACAAGACCCCCTCCTTTTGCGCATCTGGTTTCACTGGTTGGAGGTTTCTTCCGAGCCAGGCGACACCCTGCCTATCTTGCAGGAGTTTCGTCACCTGCTCGAAGAGAGCGCTTTGCAATTGCTCGCGCAGATATCTCCCGGCCCCCATATCGTCGTCGTCGAAGATCTGCATTGGGCAGATGCCAGCTCCATCGCCTTGGCGGAGCGTTATATTCAGCGTTTGCCCCATCTCCCGGTACTTATGCTTATCAATAGCCGAGGTCCGCTACCGGGGTTCGCTGATCCCGCCACCACTTTTCCATTGCATCCCCTTCCAGACCACGAAGGGATCCAGCTGCTGCAGAAGCTGCTGCCCGTGGCGGTTCCGACCGACCAACTGCAAGCCTTCTATCGAGCCAGTACCGGCATCCCCTTATATCTCGATAGTATCGCGCGCAACCATGACCACTTCCTACGCGAGGATCTGCAGACCCATTCTGGTGCCCTGGAGGTCATTTTACAGGCACAAATCGAGCGGAATCGCGACTGCCTGGAAACCCTGGAGGCCGCCACCATCATCGGGAATGGACTGACCAGCGGCGATGTTGTACGGCTATCAGAGCAGATCAGCGAGCAACAAGCGGAACGCCAGCTCGAACAACTGCGGTCGCGGGGAATCCTGGAGAAAGCGGGCGAGACCTGGAGCTTCCGTCATGACCTTCTGCACTCTGCAAGCGGCAAACGCATGCATCCGGAGCAAATGCAAAGGATGCATCTGCGCTGGGCGCAACACCTGAGCCGTGAGGCCGCGCACAGCCCCGCCCTCATCGCCCAGCACTTTTTAGATGGTGGCGACGCGCTTTCGGCGGGCCGCTTCTTTGCCCGCGCCAGTCGTACCGCGCTGGAGTTAGCCGCTTATCGCGAGGCGCTGGCCAACAGTGAAAAAGCACTTACGTGCCTCGAGAACGCCACTGCAGAGCGCTATGCCCCCCTCTGCGATCACTATCTCGCCACCCGAGCACTCTATGGCTACAGCTCGGAGAGGGTTTTGCCCGATGCCAGTGCGCTCGAGGAACTCGGCGAAACCCTCGGCCGCCGGGGGTGGCCCCTCCTGGGACTGCGCTATGGACAATGGACGACTGTGAGCTCGCAGTATAGCAGTCGGGAGGCCATGCTCGCCGCCAGCAGGATCATCGATACGCCGTACGACGAGGTTCCACGAGAAGCCGTCCTCGCCATTGGTCATTATGCCCTGGGGTGGACCGAGTTCTACCGCAACCATCTGTCCGCGGCACAGTCCTATCTACGGAGTTGCCTCGACCATTGGCGGGAGGCGTGGGTTGCTCAAATGCAGTTGGTGACAGGAGTAAGACCACAGGCT
>JAWNZB010000081.1:0-8890 GCA_038447835.1 Candidatus Igneacidithiobacillus chanchocoensis
GAACCACCCCTTCCCATCCCGAACAGGACCGTGAAACGCTGCAGCGCCTATGATAGTGGGGGGCCTCCCCCCGCGAAAGTCGGTCACCGCCAGACGCCTATCCGATCAACCCCAGCAATGATTGCTGGGGTTGTCTTTTTCTGCAGTGCTGCGTACAATCGCGCAAAAAGTGGGCCGTGTGCCCACTTTTTGTTTCTGAAAGGTTGCTTGTCTTGGAAAATCGACTGCTCGAAGGAATTGAAACCCAGGTAGCCGCAGTAGGCTGCGAGCTGGTAGACGCGCGTATGCTGCGCTCTGGTCGCCAGGTGATCCTGCAGGTGTTCATCGACAAGGACGGTGGCGTCAACATTGATGACTGCGCTGCCGCTAGCCGCCAACTTAGTGTTTGGCTGGACGTCGAGAATCCTATTCAGGGAGCCTACCGCCTGGAGGTCTCGAGTCCGGGGCTGGATCGACCCCTGGTTCGTCCCGCGGATTATCAGCGTTTTCTGGGCGCGGAGGTAGATCTGGAGTTGCATGTCATGGTCGAAGGTCGCAAGCGCTGGCGTGGAACTTTGCACAGTGCCGATGCGGAGTCGGCTACTTTGGCAACCGAACTCGGAGAGAGGCGGTTTTTTTTTAGTGCCATTCGGCGAGCCAAACTGGTGCCGCAGTGGTGAGGGTCTTGCTTGAGGGAATGATGGGATGAGTCGAGAACTTCTATATCTTGCCGATGCTGTCGCACACGAAAAGGAAGTAGACCGGGAAGTAATCTTTCAAGCCCTAGAGGCATCCTTGGTTTCTGCTTCCAAGAAAAAGTACGGCCAGGACTGGGATATCAGCGTCGAGCTCGATCGCAAGACTGGAGAGTATCTCACCAAGCGCTGGTGGACGGTGATCGCCGACGGCGAAGAGAAAGAGATCCCCGATCAGCAGTTGTATCTCAGCGAGGCGCTCGCCAAGGATCCGGCGGCAGCGGTTGGCGAAAAAGTATGCGAGGAATTGCAGGCGGTAGAGTTTGGCCGAATTGCCGCGCAGAGTGCCAAGCAGGTAATTTTTCAGCGTGTGCGGGATGCTGAGCGGGATCGGATTGTTGCCGATTTCGCGTTTCGCCAGGGAGAGATCATCAGTGGCGTAGTCAAGCGTATGGACAAGGGCAACGCCATTGTCGATATGGGCCGAGCCGAAGCGGTGTTACCTCGCGAGGAGATGATTCCGCGCGAAGCGATACGTTCAGGCGATCGTATTCGTGCTTATCTGAAAGAGGTGCGTCGGGTGCAGAAGGGGCCACAACTCTTTCTGTCGCGTACAGCGCCGGAGTTGCTGCTTAAGCTATTTGCCCAAGAAGTTCCAGAGATTGCGAATGGTATGATCGAGCTCATAGGTGCTGCCCGCGATCCGGGTCTACGCGCGAAGATGGCCGTGCGCTCTAATGAGCCGCGGGTGGATCCGGTTGGGGCCTGCGTGGGGATGCGCGGCAATCGCGTGCAGACCGTCGTCAATGAGCTGCGCGGTGAGCGTGTCGACATTATCGTTTGGTCGGCGGATCCTGCCACCTATGTGATCAATGCCCTTTCGCCCGCGGAGGTGTCGAGCATCATCGTTGATGAGAACACCCACAGTATGGACGTCGTCGTTGACGAAGAGCAGCTATCTCTGGCCATTGGACGCGGTGGACAAAATGTTCGCCTAGCCAGTCAGCTCACGGGCTGGACCATCAACATCCTTACCCAGGAAGAGGCTCGGCAAAAGCGAGAGGAAGAGGATGCTCGTTTCCAGCAGGAATTTGTCGAGGAGCTGGAGATCGATGCCGACTTGGCTCTTCTTCTAGTCGAAGAGGGCTTTACCTCGTTGGAGGAGGTAGCCTATGTTCCGGTGGCGGAAATGCTCGAAATCGAAGGATTGGACGAAGAGTTGGTGACGGAGCTGCGGCGTCGTGCTCGGGATCGGCTATTGAGCAAGGCGATTGCCCAGGAGGAGCAGGTGCACCTCAGCGAGCCAGCGGAAGATTTGTTGCAGTTGCCGGGGATGGATGAGGCCTTGGCGCACCAGTTGGCAGTAAAAGGCATTGTGACAGCAGAAGAGTTGGCGGATTTGGCTATTGATGAATTGGAGGAAATGGTGACGATCGATGCCGATCGTGCCAAGTCCCTGATCATGGCAGCGCGTGCGCCTTGGTTTTCGTGACGGATAGTCGGACAGGGCCAAGGTCGGTACGGCGGCGAGTGGAGGGATAACGGAGTATGACGGTTACAGTTGCGGGTTTTGCCAAAGAACTGCATTTGACGAATGAACGGTTGTTAGAGCAGTTTCAGGCGGCAGGCATTGCCAAACAGACGGCGCAGGATAAGGTAACGGAAGAGGACAAGCAGAAGCTGCTTGGTTTTCTGCGGGGTTCGTCGGATAAGGCTACGCCGCAACGGATTACTCTCAACCGTACCAGTACCAGCGAAATCAAGCAGAATGTGGGTGCCGGTAAGTCGCGTACGGTGCAGGTCGAAGTGCGGCGCAAGCGCACCTATGTGAAGCGCGAGGCACTGCAGCCCGAAGCCAATAGTGAAGAACCGATCGCCGAGGCCTTGGAAGCAGTGGAGGCGCCAGCGGCCGAGGCTTCTACTGTTTCTGCTGTATCCACAAACGCAGCAGAAGCGCTGCCAGAGAAGCAGGCTCCAGTAGAGAGTAGCGCTGCGGAGACTATCGAGGAGCCGATGCAGGCCCCCGTTGCGGATTCTGAGAAGGTCGACTCTAGCGAAGCGGCGGCGCCCGAACCCGCACATCCTGTGGGGCGCACCGAGGCGACCACTGAGCGCCGACGGCCGAGCGGGGAGAGAAGCCTGGCAGCGCCGCGTGCCGCACCCGGCAGCGCCGTCCGGCCTGCAGCACCATCACCCGCAAGTGCGGCACCGGCCGGAAAGAAGAAGGCTGCCCCCGGGCGTCGGGACGAGGAGGACTGGCGTGGTCGGCGCTCTGGCCGCAAAACTGAACGCGGCGGTGATAGTGCCGCTCTGCGTCGGCGGCGCAATGAAAAGAAGGTGAATGTTCCTGCTGGCGGGGAATTCAGTGCTGCGCCGGTGATTCGTGAAGTGGCGATTCCGGAAACGATAACGGTTTCCGAATTGGCCAGCCGTATGGCGGTGAAATCGGGAGAACTGGTCAAGGCAATGTTCAAGATGGGCGTCGTGGCTACGATCAATCAAGTGATCGATCAAGACACCGCGGCAATCGTCGTCGAGGAGATGGGTCATAAGGTGAAGATGGTCACGGTCGCCAGCCCCGAGGCCTTCCTGGAGGAAGATGCCTCTCCAGAAGCCGCAATCATGGTGCGACGTCCGCCCGTGGTCACGGTGATGGGGCATGTTGATCACGGGAAGACTTCGCTTCTAGACCGTATTCGCTCCACGCAGGTGGCGAGCGGCGAAGCTGGCGGTATCACCCAGCATATCGGCGCCTATCATGTACAAACCGCGAAGGGGATGATCACTTTCCTGGATACGCCAGGGCACGAAGCCTTTACCGCCATGCGGGCGCGGGGCGCACAAGCAACGGATGTTGTCGTGCTGGTAGTGGCGGCCGACGACGGTGTTATGCCGCAGACCGTCGAGGCTATTCATCATGCCAAGGCGGCCGGTGTGCCGATCGTCGTGGCGGTAAACAAAATCGATAAGCCCGGCGTGGACTTTGATCGCATTCGTCAAGAGTTGGCACAGCATGAGGTACTCCCGGAGGAGTGGGGTGGCGATACCCAGTTCGTGCATGTATCGGCAAAGACCGGTTTGCATATCGATGATCTCCTCGATGCTATCTTGCTGCAGTCAGAGATGCTCGATCTCGAAGTACAGGCCAATGGCCCCGCCAAGGGGCTGGTGATTGAATCGCGGCTGGATCGGGGCCGCGGCGCCGTGGCTACCGTTCTTGTTCGCCAGGGAACGTTGCGCGCCGGCGATACGGTGTTGGCGGGCGCCCAATATGGCCGTGTACGCGCCCTGGTGGATGATACGGGTACCCAAGTCGAGGAGGTTGGCCCGGGGTTGCCTGCGGAAATTCTTGGTTTGAGTGATGTGCCCCATGCCGGGGATGAAGTCTTGGTGATGGCGGATGAGCGTAAGGCTCGAGAGGTTGCCTTGTTCCGCCAAGGAAAGTTCCGTGATGTGCGTCTGGCCAAAAGTGCGAAGGGTAGTTTGGAAAGCCTCTTCGAGGCGGCTAGCGAGGGCGAGGTACAGCAGCTGTACTTGCTCATCAAGACCGATGTGCAGGGTTCTGCGGAGGCGCTGCGTAGCACGCTCGAAGGCCTCAGCACCAATGATGTGCGGGTGCGGGTCATTCACTCGGGAGTAGGTGGTATTACCGAGTCGGATGTTAACCTGGCGGCGGCCTCCAATGCCGTCATCATCGGTTTTAATGTCCGCGCAGAGGCGCAGGCACGACGATTGATTGAGCAAAGTGGGATCGACGTGCGCTATCACAGCGTTATTTACGATGCCGTAGATGAGGTCAAAGCTGCCATGACCGGCATGCTGGCCCCGGAGATCCGAGAGCAGATTCTTGGCCATGCGCAGGTCCGCGAGATCTTCCGTGTGCCACGAGTGGGCACGATTGCTGGCTGTATGATCACCGACGGTATTGTGCGACGCAATGCCAAAGTGCGGGTAATTCGGCAAGAAGTGGTGATCCACACTGGCGACATGGATTCCCTGCGTCGTTTCAAGGACGATGCCCGCGAGGTTCGCGAGGGTTTTGAGTGCGGCATTGGCGTGCGTAATTTCAACGACGTCAAGGTTGGCGATGTGATCGAGGCCTTCGAGACGATCGAAGTCGCGCGGACTTTGTAAGGCGTCGGATTCATGCACGCAGCGCAGCAACGTAGTTATCCCCGTAGCGAGCGGATCGCGCATCTCCTGCAAAGCGAGATTGCTGGCCTGTTGCCGCACTTGCATGGATTAGCGGGGGTCGGATTGCTGCCGAGTATCACTGAGGTGCGCTTGGCTCCAGATCTGCGCCAAGCCACCATCTTGTTTTCCCTGATGGATGGCCCCGAGCGGGCGGCACTCGTGCAGGCGCGGCTGCAGGGCGTGGCGGGGGAAATCCGGCAGATTCTCGGCAAGCGCTTGCATTTGCGGCGCATTCCGCCGCTGCAGTTTGCCTATGACCCGCGTTTTGACCGCGATGCGGAGATGTCGGATCTGCTTGCTCAGCTCCCGCCGGCGCCCGAGGAGGAGGAAGCATGAGTCTCTGCAGCGATGGGATCTTGTTGCTCGATAAACCCATGGGTATCAGTTCCAATGCCGCTTTGCAGCGGGCTAAGCGCATACTTGGCGTACGCAAGGCCGGGCACAGCGGCACCCTCGATCCCTTCGCCACGGGTCTGCTGATTCTGCTCTTTGGCCAGGCAACCAAGGTTGCCGACTATTTGCTCAATTCCGACAAATGGTATCGCTGTACCTTGCGCCTGGGGCAGGAGACCAACACCGGTGACCGAGAGGGAGAAGTGACCTTCCAGGCCCGTCCCGATTTCGACCAAGGGCAGCTCGACGCGGCTCTCGCTCAACTCCGTGGACGTATTGCCCAGATCCCGCCCATGTATTCGGCGATCAAGCGCGATGGACAGCCCTTGTATCGTTTGGCACGCAAAGGGGTGGAGGTACCGCGCGAGGCGCGCATGGTCGAAATCTATGCCTTGGAGCCCTTGTCTTGGCAGAATGACGAGTTGGTGCTCGATATCCATTGTTCCAAAGGCACGTATGTGCGCAGCTTGGCGCAGGATCTTGGGCGCATGCTCGGTTGCGGCGCGCATATTGCCGAACTGCGCCGTATGCGTTCGGGCAGTTTTTCCCTCGACGCGGCTTATACCCTCGACGATTTGACCGCGGTGGTGGCGGAAGAGCGCTGTCCTCTGCAGGCGATGGACTTGGCATTGCAGGATTTGCCAGCGGTGACGTTGACCGAAAATACCGCGCATTATGTTCGGCAAGGACAGGGGGTGGTGATTGCCCATGCACCACCGCCGGGACGAATTCGCCTATATGGACCTCAAGCGCAGTTTCTGGGGTTGGGTGAAGTGATGGAGGATGGCAAGGTAGCGCCGCGCCGTCTGATGGGCGTAAACTAGCAGTATTTTCTCAATGGATTGCGTAGGAGAAGTAAAGAGATGTCCCTGACTCGTGAAATCAAATCCGACGTGGTGAAGGCCTATGCCACGCATCCCAGCGACACTGGCTCGCCGGAAGTGCAGGTTGCTTTGTTGACCACTCGTATTGAAGGCCTTTCTGAGCACTTTAAGGCCCATCATCATGACCACCATTCCCGTCAAGGCCTCCTAAAGATGGTTGGGCAGCGACGCAAGCTTCTGGATTACCTCAAGAAGAATGATTTTGAGCGTTATCGCTCCCTGATTGAGCGCTTGGGCCTACGGAAGTAATCCATTATCGTCGAGGAGAAGTCTCTTGAGCATCGTGCGCAAAGAAGTAGAGTTTGGGGGCCACAAATTGGTCCTGGAAACGGGACGGATGGCTCGCCAAGCGGATGGCGCGGTGCTGGTCAGCAGTGGGGATTGTGTCGTACTGGTGACCGCCGTTGGGCGGCGGGACCTGAAACCCGGACAAGATTTTTTCCCGCTGACGGTGAACTACCAAGAAAAGACCTATGCGGCGGGCAAGATTCCTGGTGGCTTCTTTAAGCGCGAGGGACGTCCTTCCGAGAAAGAGACCCTCACCTCACGTCTCATCGATCGACCCATTCGTCCGCTTTTCCCCAAAGGTTTCATGCACGAGGTGCAGGTGATTGCCACCGTGCTCTCCGTAGATGGTGAGCAGGACCCGGATATCCTGGCCATGATCGGCGCCTCGGCGGCCCTCGCCATTTCTGGTATTCCCTTTGATGGTCCCATCGGCGCGGCGCGGGTGGGGTACCGAAATGGTGAGTATCTTCTCAATCCCAGCTATGCGGTGCTGCAAGAGTCGGCGCTAGACTTGGTGGTGGCGGGAACGGAGTCTGCCGTGCTGATGGTGGAGTCCGAAGCCAAGGGGCTCAGCGAAGAGACGATGTTGGAAGCGGTAATGTTTGGACATCGGAGTTTTCAGCCGGTGATCGCAACCATTGCCGAACTAGCGAAGGAAGCTGGCAAGACCCGCTGGGATTGGACCGCGCCAGCGCACGATGCCGCTTTGCAGTCGATGGTGCGCGAGCATGCCGAATCCCTCTTGCACGAGGCCTACGGCCTAGTAGAAAAGCAGGCACGTAGTAAGCGCTTAGAAGAGATTCGCGCAGAGCTGCTTGCCAAGCTGGCGGAGGGCGATGCGACCCGCGCTGATGCCATCCATCGTGAAATCAAGTCTATCGATACAGCTATTGTGCGTGGGCGCGTGTTGGATGGCGCGCCGCGTATCGATGGGCGAGATCGCTTCACCGTTCGTCCGATCAGCATCGAAGTCGGAGTGCTGCCGCGCACCCATGGTTCGGCGCTCTTCACCCGCGGGGAGACCCAGGCTCTGGTAACGACAACTTTGGGCACCAAAAGCGACGAGCAAATCATCGATGCGCTCCATGGCGAAACCCGAGATCGCTTCCTGTTGCACTATAACTTCCCGCCCTTTTCCACCGGCGAGACCGGTATGGTCGGTTCCCCCAAGCGCCGGGAAATCGGCCATGGACGCTTGGCCAAGCGCGCCATCGCCGCAGTCCTGCCGGCAGAGTCGGAATTTCCCTACAGTCTGCGCGTAGTGTCGGAAATCCTCGAGTCTAACGGTTCGTCGAGCATGGCCTCGGTCTGTGGTGCTTCTTTGGCGCTGATGGATGCCGGTGTGCCGCTGCACGCACCGGTGGCCGGGGTTGCCATGGGGCTCATCAAGGAGGGCGAGCGCTTCGCGGTCCTCACCGATATCCTCGGTGACGAAGATCATCTCGGCGATATGGATTTTAAGGTTGCCGGTACGGAAAGTGGCGTGACCGCGCTGCAGATGGATATCAAGATTCAGGGTATTACCCGTGAGATCATGGCTCAGGCCCTGGAGCAGGCGAAGGCTGGGCGTTTGCATATCCTTGGTTTGATGCACAACGTACTGGTCGAAGGACGCAAGACGCTGTCGCAGCATGCCCCGCGGATTATCACCATTCGCATCAATCCGGATCGTATCCGCGATGTCATTGGGCCGGGCGGCAAAATCATTCGCGCCCTTACCGAAGAGACGGGCGCCAGCGTGGATATTCAGGATGACGGCACGGTGACCATCGCCTCGGTCGATGGTGCTTCCGGCGAGGCAGCGAAGCGCCGTATTGAGCTACTCACGGCAGACGTAGAAGTGGGTGTTATCTACGATGGTAAGGTGGCGAAGATCATGGATTTTGGCGCCTTCGTGACCATTCTGCCGGGCCGCGATGGGCTCCTGCACATCTCGCAGATCAGTGCCGAGCGCGTCAACGACGTGCACGATTACCTCAAGGAGGGGCAGACCGTACGCGTCAAGGTCCTCGAGGTCGACCGGCAGGGCAAGATCAAGCTCAGCATGAAGGACATTCCGCAATCCTGAGCTTGTTTTTCCTGCCGCCTGTCTCTTGGCGGCCAGCTCCTGTTGCGGGGACCCGGGGATGAATGACTCGATCTCCCTGCAGCAACTTGCCAACGGCGTCCGCGTTCTTGGCGAGCGTGTGCCCGGTCGTCGGCAAGTCGCCCTTGCGGTTACCGCGCTGCGCGGTAGTCGTCACCAACAGCCCGAAGAAAATGGCTTCGCCCACCTGCTCGAGCACATGCTCTTTAAGGGCGCGGGCGCCTATGGCGCCGCCGAGATCAACCGTTTGGGAGAGGGGCTGGGTGGTACCCTCAACGCCTTTACCGACCGCGAATCCATTACCCTGCACCTTACGGTGCTCGAAGAAGACTTGGCCCATGGCCTCGATCTCCTTGCCGATCTACTGCTCT
>JAWNZB010000217.1:0-1608 GCA_038447835.1 Candidatus Igneacidithiobacillus chanchocoensis
CGTGCCCGTGGCTGCCTCGCTCTTTCGCGGTGGTCGGTCGCGCGGGCTTACTCTGCTTTTGCTGTGTCACAGTCGCTCTCCAGTGCGTCCTCCTGCGAACAGGAACGGCGCTGGCAGCAGACTGGTTGCGCGCCTAAATCTCAGTCCTTGCGCTTGGGGGCACGTACACCTGGCCCGCCACCATTTTCCGGAATGAATTCGATGCCGGCGGCTTCAAAAGCGGTTCTCACGGCGTGAAGTGTTGAGGCTTTAAGCTGCTCGCCGCGCTCGAGCCGGGCGATTGTGTCGGGCGAAACGCCTGCGCGTTTGGCGAGATCTCGCACACCCCAGCCAAGTGCCACTCGGGCCATTTTGCTTTGGCCGGCATAGATATCGTTACTTGATACCGAAATATCTTGATCACGGGCGCAAACTTGCCCATAATCGTAACCATGTTCTTTTGTGTTACCTTGCCCGCCTGCGAAGCGGATTCCCCACCCGGACCCGTTTTTGTACTCAGGGAGGAATTCTATGCCGGCACGCTCAAATGCTTGTCTCATGCTCGCAAGGTTATTGCCGATTGGCATACGGGCACCGCGTTCGAAGTCAGCCACTGTCTGCCTGCCTACGAATGCAGCCTTGGCTAAGTCATCCTGGCTCCAGCCAAGGATTGCCCGGGCGCCGCGGCATTGTTCGGCGGTAAGGGTGCGCGCCGCATCTGTGTGATTGACATCATTCAAAATATTTACTACGCTCCAAAAATAAAGCTAATGCAGCCGAGCAAGCTTACCGAGCTTCTCCGCGAAGACTAACTGCCCCAACGCCTAAGGACCTCGGATCATGGCTGATTCCGACGATACCATGTCTTTTGCCCTGGAGATGCCGGTTGCAGGCTGTGGCACCAGTAGGGTGCCTGGGGCACTGAAGACCCCAGCGGCTACGGTGGATCCGATTCTTCCCCTGTGGCGGGATCTTGAAGTGGCCCGCAGCTGTGCGCGCAAGCTCACCCATCGCCAGCAGGCGATCGAGAGCGTGATGATGGAGCGCATTGGTGTTGCTGGCATCCGTGTCCTCCTTCCGGATGGAGGCCATGTGAGTGCGCTCACCCGCGAGGATGTCCGCGAGCTTGTGGGGGATGAGGCAGACGGAATGGACGTGGCTGAAGGGGCTTACGCCGGGTCTGAAGTCCGGTGTGCGCGCGTAGCAGCTGCCGATGCGGACCTTGGCTATTTGGCGGCGCTGGAGGCCGAAGGCAGGGCCCTTGCCCGCGTACGCGCTCTTGCCGACCGGCTCTGGGCCACGCCTGCAACCTCGCTCACGGGTGTCCTTGCCAAGCTCGACGCCCTCCTTGAGGAGGGAGCCCCATCTGTCCTGGCGGGGGATCTTCCCTGGCCACAGTTAAGGGCCATTCGGGCAGATCTGGAGAAGCTCCATGTCGCCGCGCCGCCTTCTTTACGCCGCTGAGTTCGGCCTGCGGCTGCTCGCGTTCTTTCTGCCCCGGCATCGCGGGAAGATCCGCCGGGTCTCCTGGGCGGTACGGGGCTATGGCAGTCTCATCGTCACGGCGATTGCCATCCATCAGGCCCAGTCCTTGAGCCATCACTGGCGTCCAGGGCATGAGCACGTCCT
>JAWNZB010000218.1:0-1606 GCA_038447835.1 Candidatus Igneacidithiobacillus chanchocoensis
TCTGCGCGCCGAGGTAGACTGTAGTGCCGACTGGCATCTGCGATACCGCGTTTGTCCAGACAATCTTTGTGCCGACCAACCAGCGCCCGGCGGCGAGTTCCGGCAACAGGATGTGCGTGTAGCCGTGAGCGGCGAGGATCTTGGCGCGATGCGCGAGGCGGTAGTTGTGCTCTACAGCGGCGAGAGACAAGCCGGGGGATGGCACATAGTGCGTGTCAATGCCAATCCATCCGCGCGGCGCGGGCGGTGGCGTGGTGGTGGCATTCAGCAGTACCGCGCATAGCGCCAGGGCGCCTATTGCATACCGGGCGGACTTTGCTATATCCGGTAGTGCCAGCAGCAGTGCCAGCACTTGCATAATTACAAGCGCAAACACTCCGGTAATCCCTGCACCGGGGAAAAATATGCCCGCCGCTGCGAGCGGTGAGGCCCAAGCGATCAGGCCCAGCGGCGGGAGTGTCTGCACTACATAGATCAGGGGCAGTCGCCAGATCAGAGACCGCCGTGGCGATGATGAGGATGGCCCAATGAAGGACCAGGATGCACCAAGGACGAGGCTGCTGGCAGACCAGAAGCATATCCCAACAACCAGCCCGCCGTGCGGAAAAAAGGATGCCGCGCCGGTAATTGAGGCACGGGCGGCGGCGGCGTAGTAAGCCGTGGCGGACGCAAAGACGATCCGTCGCGAGGGCCGCCCGGCGAAGAGGATCGCGGGGAGTGCGGCGGCGAAGCCGAGGGCAACCATGCCGTGCCCGATTGCCGCCCAGCCGACCAGGGCGGCCAGGGCGACTCTTACGAGTGTCGATCTGGTTGATATCATCAGTGTATCCAGTAGTCGCCAACGGCGGACTCAGCGTCAATCGGTATGCCATGCTGCGCGAGCAGACCTTCCGCCGCGTCACGCATGGCTTTTTCCGCCTGCTCTTCGGTAAGCTCCACTTGATCTTCCGGGCAATCGAACACGAGTTCGTCGTGTACGAGATTGACGAGACATTCAGAAGCAGGACTTTCCAGATTTGCAATAGAATCGAGGATCATCTCCGCGCCGCTCCCCTGATCTTGATAATTCAGTCCGGAAGTCAGCTTATGCGAAATGGTCGGTTTGCCGGACAGTGTGCTTGAAATAAAGATCTTCTTCGGATTATCCGGTATCTCTTCGCGACCGTAATCAGCTACAAAAATTTTCGGCTTTTTTTCGTCGATCTTGTAGTGCAGTCTCAAGTCCGTCCAGGTTTGCCATAGCGCAAGCTCTGGATACAGATCAAAGAATACGCGCACAGCGGATTCAGCGTCTTCGAGCGCCCAGGCCAGGCCATAGCTTGCGATCCCGTATGCGTGCAGCGTTGGTGCTTGTGCGCCGTAGATCAGGCCAAAATTCACCGCCTTCGCAGCCTGCCGGTCGGTTTTGTATTGCTTTTTCAGCGCGTCCTGCTCAGCGGGGGCAAGGCTTGCTAAGTATGCCGTCGGCGTTTTTCCATCGAGATCAAAATCGCCCCGCGCGGAAAGCAGGGAGAGCGCTGTGGTGAGGTGTGGATCGAGGTGCTGGCGGAAAGCTTCAGCAAGCTGGCCCTTGCCACCGTTTTCCTTGATCTTGTGCCGGAAATAA
>JAWNZB010000219.1:0-1602 GCA_038447835.1 Candidatus Igneacidithiobacillus chanchocoensis
CCATGGCGCCTCCGCCTCCCTTTTACAGCCGCCCCCATGATGCCAGAAAGTTTATGACACAGTAAGATTAGGTGGATATCTGCCCTTACAGTAACGCAACAAGGAGCAGAAATCCTATGAGTAAGACCCGTCGTAATCACGCCCCGCAGTTCAAGGCCAAGGTGGCCCTTGAGGCCCTGGCCGGGGAAAAGACCATCCACGAGATCGCGGCCAAACATCAGGTCCACCCGAACCAGGTGACCCAATGGCGCCGGCAGCTAATCGACCAGGCGGCGAGCGTTTTCGGCAAGGCCGCCCCAGGGGTCGATCCCGCGGGGGACCGCGAGGCGCTGCTCGCGAAGATCGGACAGCTGACAGTCGAGAAGGATTTTTTGTCACGAGTGCTCGGCAAATGACCCGTGCCGAGCGGATCCAACGGGTCGAACCGCAGCATCCCGCCTTGCCGGTCAGCGCCCAGTGCAAGCTCTTGGCGCTGCCCCGCTCAAGCGTGTATTACCAGGGGAAGACTGCGGTCTCCGAGGACGATCTGGCGCTCATGAAGCGGCTCGATGCCCTCCACACCCAGCACCCGTTCCTGGGCTCGCGGCGCCTTAGGGACCGGCTGGAGCGCGACGGCGTGCTTGTGAACCGCAAGCGCATCCAGCGGCTCATGCGCCTCATGGGGCTTGCGGCCTTGTACCCCAAGCGCAAGACCAGCGCGCGCGGTCCGGGTCATCGCATC
Source organism: Candidatus Igneacidithiobacillus chanchocoensis (assembly GCA_038447835.1). Taxonomy (GTDB): domain Bacteria; phylum Pseudomonadota; class Gammaproteobacteria; order Acidithiobacillales; family Acidithiobacillaceae; genus Igneacidithiobacillus; species Igneacidithiobacillus chanchocoensis. The sequence goes on from JAWNZB010000219.1 coordinate 722, forward strand.
TATCCCTATCTTTTGCGAGGTTTGGCCATCACCCGGCCCAATTACGACCTACATCCCTATGGCCCGGGGCTTTTGTTATCTGGTCGCCATCATGGATTGGGCCACCCGCGCGGTGCTCTCCTGGCGGCTTGCCGCCACCCTGGAGGCTGACCCCTGTGTCGAGGCTCTGGAGGAGGCCCTGGAGCGCTATGGGGCCCCGCAGATCTTCAACACCGATCAGGGGTCGCAATTCACCTCCGAGGACTTCACAGACGTCTTGAAGGACCGCAAGATCGACATCAGCATGGATGGCAAGGGCTGCTGGCGGGACAACGTGTTCGTCGAGCGGCTGTGGCGCTCTGTCAAATACGAGGAGGTGTATCTCAAGGCCTACGAGTCCATACCAGAGGCCCGGGCCTCTCTTGCAAAATACTTCCATTTCTATAATCATGAGAGGCCTCATCAAGCACTGGATCGACAGACACCGTGGGAGGCTTACACCACAGCGTCCTGGGATCTAGCCGCTTGACCAACCCGGCAGATAATCCACCTAAGGATCGGGAGATTCTGTCCAGGGGTTGGGGTCCACCTCACGTCGTCGCCTTGTGTGGTTGCAGCAGTTACAATGGCACGATGTTGACGATCCGCGCTCTGCACTACCAGCAAGGGGGGCACCCGCTTCTCACCGATGTGGCACTTGAGATTTTCCGTGGGGAGCGGATCGGTCTTGTCGGCCGCAATGGCTGCGGTAAATCGACCTTACTGCGTCTTATTGCCGGCACAATCGAGCCGGATCAGGGCGAAGTGAACCGGCACACAGGGATCACCATCGCCCAGGTCGAGCAGGAACTAAGCACGAGCGCGCGGTCGGTGCTGGATTTCACGCTGGATGGTGATGTGGA
>JAWNZB010000082.1:0-8814 GCA_038447835.1 Candidatus Igneacidithiobacillus chanchocoensis
CGTGGGGCGCGATCTGGTACTGGTGCACGCTGCCGTGCGCAGCCCGCAGCGCCTCGAGGGTCTTGGCTTTACGGGCAAGGTGAGCGCCGACCCCTGGGCGGTGGTGCGTGACCCCGAGGTCGATGTGCTGGTGGAAGTCATGGGCGGCACGGGGCTCGCGCGGGAGCTGATTCTGAGCGCCATCGCCAGCGGCAAGCACGTGGTAACTGCCAACAAGGCATTGCTTGCCGAGCACGGCAACGAGATCTTCGCCGCCGCCCAGGCGCAAGGAGTCATGGTCGCCTTCGAGGCCGCGGTGGCCGGCGCCATCCCCATCATCAAGGCCATCCGCGAGGGCTTGGCGGGCAACCGCATCCATTGGCTGGCGGGGATCATCAACGGCACCAGCAACTATATCCTCACCCAGATGTTCCGCGAGGGCTGGAGCTTTGCCGAGGCCCTCGCCAAGGCGCAGGAGCTGGGCTACGCCGAGGCCGACCCGGCCCTGGACGTGGACGGCGGCGATGCCGCCCACAAAATCACCCTGATGGCAGCCAGTGCCTTCGGTATTCCCGTCGATTTTGCCCACTGCCATGTCGAGGGCATTCGCCATCTGCAACGGGAGGATGTGGTCTACGCCGCCGAGTTGGGCTACCGCATCAAGCTGCTCGGCATCGCGCGGCGGCGGCAAGATGGGGTCGAATTGCGGGTGCATCCCACCCTCATTCCCCAAGATCATCTCCTCGCCCATGTCGAGGGGCCTTTTAATGCCGTCCTTGCCGATAGCGATGCCGCCGGTCAGAGCCTCTACTACGGTCGCGGTGCCGGCGGTGACCCGACCGCGAGCGCCGTGGTGGCAGACTTGGTAGACGTGGCGCGCACCATGACTGCTGATCCCAGCAATCGGGTGCCGCACCTCGCTTTTCAGCCCGATGCCCTGAGCCCTCTGCCGTTGCTGCCCATGAGCGCGGTGGAGAGCGCCTACTACTTGCGCATTCAGGCGGAAAATCGTGCCGGCGTCCTCGCCCAGGTGGCCACTATCCTTGCCGAATACCAGATTTCCATCGAGGCCCTGGTACAGCGGGAGCGCCCGGGCGCGGCCTCAGTGCCCATCGTTCTGCTTCTGCACCGTTGCCGCGAGGGCGACTTGGAGCAGGCGATTGCGCGTATCGAGGCCCTCTCCGTCGTGACGGCGCCGGTGCTGCGCCTACGCGTCGAAACCCTCGCCGAAGGTTAATTTTTACAGGAAATTTCTGCATGGCTCATTACACCGGAATCATCGATCGCTATCGCGCCTATCTGCCCCTGCAGCCGCAGACCCCGGCGGTATCCTTGAACGAAGGCAACACGCCCCTCATCGAGTGCCAGAATCTGCCCCGGCAGTTGGGCATCGAGCTGCGCCTCTTTCTCAAGTTTGAGGGCTTGAACCCCACCGGCTCCTTCAAGGACCGCGGCATGACCATGGCGGTCACCAAGGCCAAGGAAGACGGCAGCGAGATGGTGATTTGTGCTTCTACCGGTAATACCTCGGCGGCGGCAGCGGCCTACGCGGCGCGGGCGGGCATGCGCGCCTTCGTCGTCATCCCCGAAGGCAAAATTGCCCTTGGTAAGCTGTCCCAGGCGATGATGCACGGCGCCTTGGTGCTGCAAATTCGCGGCAACTTCGACGCCGGCATGCAAATCGTGCAGGAAGTGGCGGCGCAGGCCCCCATCACCCTGGTCAATTCCGTCAACCCGTATCGCTTGCAAGGGCAGAAAACGGCGGCTTTCGAGATCATCGAGGCCCTGGGGGAGGCGCCGGACTACCACGCCCTGCCGGTGGGTAATGCCGGCAACATCACTGCCCACTGGATGGGCTACTGCGAGGCCACCGACCCACGTTGTGATACCCAGGACGTCCTCACCGGCGCCTGCAAATTCTGCGCCGGGCAATGCCCTTACGGCCACCGTACGGGCAGCAGCAAGCGGCCGAAGATGCTTGGTTTTCAGGCGGCGGGGAGTGCGCCCTTTATCGTTGGCGACTTTGTGCGCGATCCCGAGACCATCGCCACTGCCATCCGCATCGGTCGGCCGATGTCTTGGGAACAGGCGCACCAAGTAGAGAAGGAAAGCGGCGGCTGGTTTGCTGGTCACAGCGACGCCGAAATCCTCGAAGCCCAGCGCTGGCTGGCGCAGTACGAGGGGGTCTTCTGCGAGCCCGCTTCTGCCACCTCCGTGGCAGGGGTGGTGGCCGCCGCCCGCGCCGGCAAGATCGAAGCCGGGGCAACGGTGGTCTGTACCCTCACCGGCCATGGTTTGAAGGATCCAGACACCGCCATTGCCCAGGGCGGCACGGTGCTCACCGTCGATGCCAATCTCGAGGCGGTGCAGCGCGCCATTCTCGACCACTGATGCCACGCCTTGGCCTGTGGTTGCACGGGCTGGCGGGGCGGCCGGGGGAAAGCTACGGGAGCTTGCTGCCGCGCCTGTGGGGTGCCGGGCGGCCGGAGCGCCTGCCAGCGCAGTCGTCTTTGGAGGTAGCGGGACGCTTACTCGGCTTTGCCGGCCTCTTGCCCGCCGCTGCCCTGCTGGCCGCCGCCGATGGCCTAGCACCGGCGGGGGGCTGGTTGCTGGCCCTGGAACCCGTCGCCATCGGTGGCCAGACGGGTCGGGCGATGCTGCAACCCACGGGACTTCTGCCGGCCAAAGATAACCAAGCCTTGCTCGCTGCGGCTCGCGAGCATTTTGCCGATAGCCCCTGGCAGCTGGAGAGCGGCGCACGCCGCTGGTACCTGCGCAGCCGTAGTCCCCTCGATTTGCAAACCCCCGATCCGGAAACGGTGTGGGGGCAAGAGGCGGTTCAGACTCCGGCGCAGGGCGCCGACGCCCGCAGCTTTTTGGCCTTTTTGAATGAGCTGCAGATGCTGCTGGCAGCGCACCCGCGCAACCTGGCGCGCAATGACCAAGGGCTCGACTCCTGGTGCTACTTTTGGCCCTGGGGCGAGGGTTGCCTGCCGGCAGCGCGCCCAACCAGCCCCTGGACCCACCTCATCGCCGCGCAAGAGGAACTGCAGGCGGCAGCGCGTTGGCTGGGCATGGCCGCGGAGATGCCGGCGGCCGTGGCGCCGGATACGGCCCTGCTCTGGGTTTGGCCGGGTACCTGGCGCGATCCGGCCACTGCTGAGAGCTTTGATGCCCAGGCAGGGCTGCTGCGGCCCTGGCGTCGGCGTGCCAGCATCGAACTCTATTCCGGCATCCTCGCTCACGGCGGCGAAATCGAGCGCGTGCGCGTTAGCCCGGCCAGTCGTTGGGCCTTTTGGCGGCGTGCATTGCCGGGAATCGCCAAGAGGTCGGGCAACTGGTGAGCGCGGTAGAAATCTGCACCCGCAGTCGCTCCGCCGAGGTCGAGGCTGCCGCCCTCGCCTTGGGCTATAGCCCCTTACAAGCACGCATCATTGCCGGGCGCCTCGGGGCCGAGCAGGCGGACCAGCTCGCCGCCCTCCTGCAAGGCGGGGTGGCGCAGCTCAGTCCGCCCGACGGTCTGCCGGATATTGAAAAAGCCGTAGAGGCGACCACTGCTGCCCTACGGCAAGGCTTGCCCATCCTGCTCATTTCCGACTTCGATGCCGATGGCGCCTCCGCCCATGCCGTCCTCAAGATCGCCTTCCGCGATCACTTTGGGGTGCCGGAGGAGCGTCTGCACAGCTACATCGGGCATCGTCTGCGCGACGGCTATGGGGTTTCGGAAAATCTCACCGAGCGCATCCTTGCCGAAGCCCCGCGCCCGGCCTTGCTCATCACCGCCGACCAGGGCAGCACCGATCACGATCGAATTGCGCGGCTGCAGGCGGCGGGATTCATCGTTATCGTTACCGACCACCATGGCGTTCCCGATGCCGGCCCGCCCCCCGGCGCCGTTGCCTGCGTCAATCCGGTGCGTCGCGATTCCCACTTTACCGATCCCTACATTGCCGGGGTCCACGTGGCTTGGCTCTACTGCTGCGCCGTTCGACAAGGTTTGTTGGCTTGCGGACTACTCCCGGCCAATGCCCCCAAACTCGGGAGCTTGCTCGACCTTGTCGCCTTGGGCACGGTAGCGGACTGCGTGGATCTCGCCCGCTCCCCCAACAACCGCGCCCTCGTGACCCGTGGTCTGCAGCTGATGAATCGCCCGCAGCGGCGGCCGGTGTGGACGGCGCTGGCGGCGCTGACCCGCAGTGAGGGCGAAATCGACGCGGCTACCTTGGCCTTCCGCTTCGCTCCCCTGATCAATGCTCGCGGGCGTTTGGACTCGGCGGAAGACAGCGTGCGTCTTTTCCTTACCGATAGCCTCCCCGAGGCAGAGACTTTGGCGACGGTACTGCAAGAAGACAACGAGGCGCGCAAAACCGTACAGGCGGAGATGTTGCGCCGCGCCCAAGGCCAGGTACGGCAGCAGGCGGCAGCCGCGGCACTGTGCATCTTCGACCCCGAAGGCCATGCCGGTGTGCAAGGCATTTGCGCCGCCAAGCTGGTGGAGACTACCGGCCGACCCGTTGCCTTTTTCTCGCCCAAGGAAGACCCGGAGCTCATCAGTGCCTCTTTACGCACGGTAGGGAATTTTCACGTTCGCCGCGCCTTGGCGGCGATTGCCGAGCGCTTTCCCGCGGACTTTGTGGCCTGGGGCGGTCATGCCGGCGCTGGGGGTGTTACCTTACGCCGTTCGGCCCTGGAACGCTTTGCCGCGGCTTGGCAGGAGCTCGCCGCCCAGCATTTTGGCGAACAGACCCTGGCACCGCGGGTGTGGACCGACGGGACCCTTCCGGGGCCGCCCAGCCTCGATCTATGGGCAGAAATTGCCGCCCTCGAACCCTTTGGCCGGCAATGGGAGGCGCCCCTTTTCAGCGGCACGGGCGAGGTCCGCGAACTGCGCACCGTGGGCGATGGTCGGCACCTAAAGCTATCGCTGCTGATGGACGGTGCGGCCATCGATGCCATCTGGTTCTTTGCCAGCGAAGACGGCACCAGCCCCATCCAGGTCGGCGAGAAAATTCGCTTTGCCTACGCCCTCGAGCGCAACCTTTGGCGCGCCGAGACCCGCCTGCAGTTGCTCATCCGCCATGCGGAGCCAGGTGCGCCAGCGTCGCGGTCCATGGCGTAGCTCCCGCGCAAGGGATGGCCCTGCTGCATCCTCGCGCGAGACCGTTCTAGGGCAGACTTTCCCGCCTTTGACCTTCCCTCGCTGGCCTCGATGGGTGCAATGCGCTCCACCGGACGTATCCTATTGGTGGCGATGATTTCCGTGCCCTGGGAAGCCATTCCGATGTACTTGGCTAATACTCGAAAAGGTGTGTTGGTTGTACTTTTACGACCCTTTTGCGCTGTCGAGGATAGGCGATGCTACATGGTGAAGGTAGTCATTTTAGCACCCACCTTCCTTTGGCCTTGATCTCTTCGTACATGGCATCCGGTGCCAAATCGATCTCTCCAGGCCACGTAACCACACCATACTCTAAGTGCACGGTGGCAAAAACCGACGGATCGGCCAGTTGGGCGAACACCCCGGCCATAGGTCCGTGGATTAGTTCGTCCATCCATACCTCCCCTGCCGTACCGTCAGTAAATTCGACATGAAGTCTGTAACCGTCTGCTGGGCGGACGGAAGCGACGCGCCACGGGGCCGATATGCGGATTGGTGGCACTACATCAACGGTGGAATCTTTTTGGGTGACTGATTGTGCGCACATAGTTCCCAATCCTCCATGAGTTCGCCCTGGTGTTCACGAGCCCAGTCAAATAGTAGGGACAACGCCCGCTTGGGCATACTCCCTTCTATCACCTCCAAGTTCTGAATAGAAACAAGTACCTCATACTCTCCGTACAGAGCGTGGAAGTGGGGAGGCGCGTGATCCTGCCAAAACATCTGAATTAGTATACCGTAGAAGATGCTAATGGTAGGCATGGATCTCCCGGTTAACGCCAAAATCTCCACCAAAGACACATCCCCATGAAGGAGTGCGCCGTGGAAGAAAGTACCAGTTTCACGCAGCAATGGAAAAGCTCGTGCGTTCAGCGGCTACCTATCTACCCGCCCCCGTCATTCGGGATGAACGCACTACGGGAAATTTGCCCCAGGGGAACTCGCGCAAATCCAAGGTACCTAGTTCCTACCGCCAGCCTTCCTTGCCGCCACGATTTGGCGCAGCAAGCTGATGCTGGGCAGAAAATCCGGGCTCGCCTTGAGGCTCTGCAGCAAGGTCTGCTCCGCCGCCTTGGGATCGTGGGCCAACTGCCACTGATTACGGGCAATTACCCAGCGCAGCAGGGCTTTGGGTTCGGGAAAGAGCGGCCGTTGTAAGCCCGCCTGCAAAAAGGCGATACCCCCGGCCACATTGCCATGGGCAAAATAGGCCGCCGTCGCAATCTCGCTGCGCAGGTTGACGCTCTCCGGAGTCAGGGCCAGGCCCTTGCGCCAGGCCAGCACGGCGTGGTCCCGGGCCGCCTGTGGCGTCATCCCCAAAAGCGTACTGCCGTACTGGCTGTAAAGTGAGCCGATGGCATTATAGACCCCCGCTTGCCGCGGAATTCCCACCAGGGAGGCGTGGTATTGCTGCAAAGCGGCTTCCAACAGTATCCGCCGCTGGGCCGCTGCCATGCTGGTATCTGTGGCCGCCAGGTTCAGATAGGCATTGCCCATATACACCCAGGGCTGGGTCGCCTGGGGGCGGGTAATCTCCAAAAAGCGCGCCGCCCGCATCAAAAACACCGCCCTTGCGTTGGGGTTGGCAATGAAACCATCCAGCCAAGCGTTGTTGCTGAAGAGGCCATAGACCGCGGCATCGAGGGCCAGAAACCAGCTCGCGACCACAATGAGCAGCACCAAGGCAAACTGCAGCACCTGCGGATGCCGAATACCCAGCCGCGGGAGTATCGGCGCCGAATCCCCCTGGCGATGGTAGAGCCGCCAAGCCTGGGCCAAAAATATCCCCGCCAGGATGCTGAGGGGCAGGTTGTAGAAGATGAAGTTGCCCAAGGCATGGCCGGTAATGGCAAAGACTCCCAGCACCAGCCCCAAGGCCCAATAGCGGTCTTCTTCCGGGATGCCCAGCCGCGCCGGCCGCAGAATGAGGCGATAGAGGGCATAGAACAGCGCCCCGGCAAAGGCCAGCAAAAAGCCGAGATTGATGAGCCCGCCCTCGGCCAAAAACTCGATGTAGTCGTTGTGGGCGTAGGTTCCCGCCGAGGCCAACTCCCCTGGTAGCCGATAGGCCGGATAGAAGAGAAAATAACTCCCCAGCCCCGTGCCCAGGTATGGGTGGCTCAAAAAGATATGCCAGGTGGCGATCCACATGAGGCTACGGGAGACTGTCGCGATGTTGGACGAGATATAGTGCGGGTTGAGTTGCCCAAGGATGTCGTAGCCCTTCGGGTAGTTCATGATCAAAAAGGCCAGCAGTGCAAGCCCAAGAATAAAGCCCCATCGTCTACCCGCTCCCGGGAATCCACGAAAACCCCATATCGCGAAGGGCACGGTACAGAGCCAAGCCAGTAGACCACCACGGCTACCGGTGCTGAAATCTGCCAGCAGGACTACCGCAATGGTCACCAGATACCCCAGTGCCTTCCAGTCGAATTTTCGGACGGCAAGCCTGATATTTCGCTGTGCATCGAGGTAAAAGAAACGGGCCACAAGCGGGAAAAACAGCAAGTTCATCCACGCCGAATAGCTGTTGCAATCTAGGAGTGGCCCCTGGGGGCGGAGCCCCTCCCATCCAGTTCCCCGACCGAGCAGCTGGTAGTACTGCCCAAGACCGATGGCCGAAAGCACCCACGCGCTGATGATGATTCCCGCCCAAAACCACGGCCAGACCTTTTGACGGTCGACATCGATCATCACCACCCAACCCAGGAAGCTCAGCGGCACTGAACCAAGAGTCCAGAAGTAAAACCAGCTGCTGTAAGGAACATGACTCCAGAATAAGGTCAACCAGAACCAGAATAGCCAGAGGATCATGAAAATCGGAAGATAGCCCCTAGGCCACGGCAGCCCCTGGCGCAAGCGCGGCCAGGCAGCCATTGCTCCAAAAACCAGCAACAACACACTGCTCCCGGCCAAGAGTGGGATCAAGGCGCCGTTGTAATACCAACTGATGCCGTAGGCGAGCAAAGGGAGTAGGCCCAACCAGAGCAAACGGGCGGGAGAGGTATAGTTGATAGCTTTCATGGGGATAACTCAGCAAAAAGACTGCGGAAGTCTAGCAAAGACCGGCGTCGTCAAGAAACTTTGATCGGGGCGCGAGAACCGGAATGGAAGTTCACGCGCTGGGAGGGTACGGCTGACAAAGATAACGGGAGATTGCAGAGCGCCCCTCGAGCCACTATGATTCCCCAAACTCTCAACAGGTATTTGCGCTTGGTAAATCCTATCACAGCTCTTCATCCTTACTGGCGATACCGCGACTTGGTGCGCAACCTGGTTGCCAAAGACCTCAAAGTACGGTATCAAGGCGCAGTTTTGGGTTTCCTGTGGTCCTTGGGAAACCCTTTGGCGTTGATCCTATTGTACTATTTCGTTTTTACCCACGTCTTTCGCAGCGACTTGCCCAACTACATCCTATATTTAGTCATTGGGGTACTGCACTACAACTTGTTTTCCCAAGCCGTAAGCCAAAGTTGTGAGAGTCTTACCGGGGCTGCTGGCCTCATCCAGAAGATTTACTTTCCGCGTATCTTGGTTCCCACCTCCAGTTTATTGTTCACCTTGGCGCTGTGGGTCATTGCTATTCTTATCCTCTTTGCCTGGATCCGTGGCCCAGCTTTTGCTTGTAGCCTGATAGGGATTAGATGGTGACCGCAGGGTTTTTCAGGAGCAGGAAA
>JAWNZB010000220.1:0-1591 GCA_038447835.1 Candidatus Igneacidithiobacillus chanchocoensis
ACGGCTTCCCGCTGCTCACCCACCCCGGTGCCATCAGCCATGAGCAGATGGAAGCGCACACGAGCGAGCTTTACTTCAAATTCGACCAGGACCGCAAAAAGCAGGAAGCCATGCAAGCCGACCAGCAAGACGAGGCCGAGCTTAAGGCACTGGAGAGTGCGTTGAAGCATCGGAGAAAACCATGATTGATGGCCATTCATTTCTCTACACGCTGTGTAGAGAATCTTCCGATCAAAGGCAGTAGCCATGGCCAGAAAAATTTCCAAGCGCGGCAAGGACCAAGAGGTCAGCGCCAACACGGATGGTTTCACACCCTTGCTGGGCGCCCTGCGCCAGCTCATTGCCGATTCCCGCCAGCAGCTGCTGCGGGCGGTGGATGTGGTGCAGGTGCAGACCTACTGGCACATCGGGCGGCACATTGTGGAGTTCGAGCAGGGCGGTGCGCAGCGAGCGGCCTACGGGCAGCGTTTGTTGCCACAGTTGGGGCAGGCGCTGGCGGCGGAGTTTGGGCGCGGGTTCGATGCCACCAATCTGCGCCACATGCGGGGGTTCTACCTGGCGTTTCCAATTCGCGACGCACTGCGTCGCGAATTGAGCTGGACGCACTACCGCCTGCTGCTGCGGGTGGACAGCGCCGAGGCGCGGCAGTGGTATGTACAGGAGGCGGCTGCCCAAAACTGGAGTACGCGCGCGCTGGAACGTCAGATAAACAGCCTGTATTACGAGCGCCTGCTGTTGAGCCAGGACAAGGCAGCCGTGACCGACGAGGCGCAAGCCAACCTGGCTGCGCTGGAGGATTCGCCTCGCGCCTTTGTGCGCGACCCGGTGATGTTGGAGTTTCTGGGGCTGCCCGACACCGGGCGCTTGCTGGAAGCCACGCTGGAAACGGCGTTGATGGATAAGCTGCAACAGTTTTTGATGGAGCTGGGCAAGGGCTTTGCTTTTGTAGCCCGCCAACAGCGAATCAGCACCGAGACGCAAGATTTCTACATCGATCTGGTGTTTTACAACTACCTGCTCAAATGCTTTGTGCTCATCGACCTGAAGACGGGCCACCTTACACACCAGGACGTTGGGCAGATGGACATGTATGTGCGCATGTACGACGACCTGCGCCGGGGCGAAGGCGACAACCCCACGGTGGGCATTTTGCTGTGCGGCAGCAAAGATCAGTCGGTGGCGCGTTACTCCGTACTCAACGGCAGCGAACAACTGTTTGCCAGCAAGTACCGGTTGGTGTTGCCCAGCGAGGAGGAGCTGCGGCTGGAGTTACAGCGCGATAGAGAAGAAATTGAATCCCATAAAAGCCAGCATGGCGAGAGCGATAAATGACTGCACAAAACCAAAAACAACTGGGCAACACCCTCTGGAGCATCGCCGACCAACTGCGCGGGGCGATGGATGCGGATGACTTCCGCGATTACATGCTGTCCTTCCTCTTCCTGCGTTATCTCTCCGACAACTACGAGACGGCGGCGAAGAAGGAGCTGGGTCGGGATTACCCGGATGTAGGCACAGACGCGCGCAAGGTGCCGCTGGCGCTCTGGTATGCCAACAACGTGGACGACATTCCGGCCTTCGAGAAGCAGAT
>JAWNZB010000083.1:0-8718 GCA_038447835.1 Candidatus Igneacidithiobacillus chanchocoensis
CATCGGAAAAAGAAGCCTCGTTGGTCACTTCGTCTTCATTGACGCCCAACTGCTCAACGACCACTTTTTTCACACGTGCTGCGATATCATCCATGGGAGAAACTCCTCAGTTGGTAAAAATTATTTTCGGCGGAATTGGACCACAGCTGACGCGGTCCTGTAAAGGTAAAGGCATTACCCCATCCACAGGCCGCCATTCACCTGCAAGGTTTCGCCGGTGATGTAGGCCGCCTGCTCGGAGGCAAGAAAGGATACTGCCGCGGCAACGTCCGCGGGACTACCCAGACGAGCGGCAGGAATCTGCTGCAGTAGCGCCTGGCGCTGAGCCTCGTTCAAGACTGCGGTCATGTCGGTTTCGATGAAGCCTGGTGCCACACAGTTCACAGTTACCCCGCGAGCGGCCACTTCTCGCGCCAGGGCGCGGCTGAAGCCCATGACGCCGGCCTTGGCGGCGGCATAGTTACTCTGGCCAGCATTACCCATCATGCCGACGACTGAGGTAATGCTGACGATGCGGCCGTATTGCGCCTTGATCATGTCGCGCACGCAAAGACGGCTGAGACGGTAGACAGCGCGCAGATTGGTCTGCAGAACGCGGTCCCAGTCCTCGTCTTTCATGCGCAACAGCAATTGATCGCGGGTAATACCGGCGTTGTTGACGAGGATGTTTGGTGCGCCGAAGTCGGTGCGGATCTCGGCCAGGACTGCGTCCATGGCGGCATCATCGGTAACATCGAGGACATACCCGCGCCCCTGCGCACCCAAGCGGGCCGACAAGGCCGCGGCACCCTCGACGCTGGTGGCAGTAGCCAGTACCTGCGCCCCCGCGGCCAGCAAGGCATCAACAATGGCCGCACCAATACCCCGGCTGCCACCCGTAACGAGGGCAAGCTGCCCGCTGCGCGCGGTGGACATCAGAGATCCTCCAGGGCGGTCACAAAACTCTTTTCGTCATCGAGCGCCAACATCCGCAAACTCGGTTCGATGCGCTTGCCAAGACCAGAGAGCACCTTGCCTGGCCCCATCTCGGCAAAAGTCGTAGCGCCCTGACGGGCGAGAAAACGAATGCTTTCCGTCCAGCGTACCGGAGAGTAGATCTGTTTGCGCAAGGCTTCGCGGATAGCCTCGGGATCGCGGTGGCTGTGCGCATCTACATTGTGCACGAGGAGGATATTGGGACTACGCAACTCCACCGCGGCGAGATCGGCAGCAAACTGCTCCGCCGCCTCCAGCATCAGAGAACAATGACTGGGAACACTGACCGGCAAGAGCACGACCTTTTTGGCTCCGGCATCCCTGGCACGCTCGCTTAGACGTTCCACCGCCGCCCGATGGCCGGCCACGACAATCTGCCCCGGTGCATTAAGGTTTGCCAATTCAAGGACTTCACCGTGAGCCTCGCGCTGGCAGAGGCTGCGCAGATCTTCCTCGGCAATACCGAGCACTGCAGCCATGGCTCCGGTCCCCTCGGGCACCGCATTTTGCATAAGGTCCCCACGACGCTGCACGAGGCGCAGGGCGTCGGCAAAATCGAGGCTACCCGCCACCACCAAGGCAGCATATTCGCCCAGGGAATGACCCGCGACAAAATCCGGGGCGGAACCACCCTCCTCTTCCCAAGCGCGAAACATGGCATAGTCGGCAGTGAGCATCAGGGGCTGTGTCCAGCGGGTCTGGTTTAACTCTTCGACGGGCCCTTCCTGGGCAAGCTGCCAAAGATCTCGTTGGACCAGCTCCGAGGCCTCGGCAAAAACCTCGCGCAATACCGGGCGCATCTTGCTGATGGCCGCGAGCATGCCGATGGACTGCGATCCTTGACCAGGAAAAACGAAGGCTATGGAACCCTGCACTGCACTCTCCTCGATTCGTACCAGAGGGACTCGCCCTCAAACCCAGCGTAGCAGGGCCGAGCCCCAGGTAAAACCACCCCCAAACGCCTCAAGCAAAAGCAACTGCCCAGGACGAAAACAATTTTGCTGCGCGGCGCTATCCAGGGCCAGGGGTACCGATGCCGCCGAGACGTTGCCGTGCTCTCCCACGGTGACGACAACGCGTTCCATGGGCAAACCGAGCTTGTCGGCCGTCGCCTGAATGATGCGGATATTGGCCTGATGCGGCACCAGCCAGTCAATATCCTTCCCTTCCAAACCATTGGCTGCCAAGGTTTCTTGGACAATATCACCAAGGGTACGCACGGCCATACGAAAGACCGCATTCCCCTGCATTTGCAGGTGCGGCTCGTCCACCGGCACCTGCAGGAGTTCGGCATAGCGGCCATCGGCATGCAGGTGGGTAGAAAGTATCCCTGGGGTATCGGCCGCTTGCAGAATCACGGCACCGGCGCCGTCACCAAAGAGAATGCAGGTGCTACGATCTTTCCAGTCGACGATGCGCGACATGGTCTCAACACCAATCACCAAGGCCCTCTGGGCAGCGCCGCTACGCAGAAATTGATCGGCCGTCGCCAGGGCGTAGATGAAGCCGGTGCATACCGCTTGCACGTCGAAGGCGGCGGCGCCTTGGTTACCCAGGCGCGCCTGCACCAAGCAGGCAGTGCTTGGGAAGATCTGATCGGGGGTGGTGGTCGCCACGATGATCAGATCGATATCCGCTGCCTGCAAGCCGGCCTGCTGCAAGGCACGCTCGGCGGCGCGGGTCGCCATATCGACACTGCCCTGCCCCTCCGCCGCCAAGTGGCGCTGACGAATACCAGTACGCGCAACGATCCATTCATCGCTGGTATCGACCCAGGTGCTCAGTTCGTGATTATCGAGGATGCGCTCGGGCAGATAAGAGCCCGTCGCAATGAGTTGGCTGTAGGTTGGCATCAGGCGCTGCTGCGGATCCCTTGATGGAGGTCGGCGGGCACGACCTTTTTGGCAATTTCGAGGGTGAGACGGTGCCGCGCCTCGGCAATGGCCACCTCTACCGCCCGCGCAAAGGCTAGGCGATCGGCGTTACCATGGCTCTTGATGATGATGCCGTTCAGGCCCAATAGCGTGGCACCGTTGTATTGCCGCGAATCGAGACGTCGCCGCAGGCTTTGGAGGATTGGTCGATTGACGAGATAAGCGAGGCGGCCATAGAAGCTACGGCTGTAACTCGCCCGCAGCTCTTGCCGCACCATGGCCGCCAAGCCCTCGGAAGTCTTCAGGAAAACATTCCCAACAAAGCCGTCGCACACAAGAACGTCGCAGCCACCCTGGTAGACCTGGGAGCCTTCGATGTTGCCAATGAAATGGAGCTGGCTTTGCCGCAACAAAGTACCCGCAGCCTTCACTAGCTCATTACCCTTGATCTCTTCGGATCCGATATTGAGTAGACCCACCCGCGGCCTCTCCGCACCCGTCACCTGGGCAAAAAGAATCGAGCCCATCACTGCAAATTGCAGCAGATGCTCCGGATGGCAATCGACATTGGCGCCCAAGTCGAGAACTAGCACCCGACCGTTTTGGGTGGGCAGGAAGGCGGCAATGGCGGGCCGGTCGATACCGGGAATGGTGCGCAAAAAGACCTTGCCCATGGCCATCAGCGCGCCCGTATTACCGGCACTGACCACGGCATCGGCCTTACCATCACGCAGCAGGCCGATTGCCACATGCATGGAGGAGTCGCGCTTGCTGCGCAAGGCCTGCGACGGCGCCTCATCCATTCCCACTACTTGGCTGGCGTGGACGATCTCGATCTGCGCCGAGTCTTTGAGACGACTACGTCGCAGCTCGTCGCGCAAGATCGCTTCATCACCGACTAGGCGGAATTGCACCTCGGGATAGTCTGTAACCAGACTGGCGAGGGCGCGCAGCACGGTGCGCGGCCCCGAATCGCCACTCATGGCATCGACGGCGATCTGCGGCAATTTTTCGGGTCCGAACGCCGCTTCAGGCTTCGGCGGCCTGACGCACCATCTCCCGCCCCTTGTAATACCCGCACTCCGGGCACACATGATGCGGCAGCTTGCTGGCACCACAATGGTCGCAAGTAGAGCGGTTGGTCACCGTCAAAAAGTCGTGGGCCCGACGCATGTCGCGCTTGGACTTGGAGGTCTTACTCTGGGGAACTGCCATGATCTCGCTTCTCCATCAACAAGTACCGATTTGTATCGAGGCTTGGCACCTCGATCCCCGACACCGGGCACACACCCGCTGTCCATTCCTCACACTTCGGCAGGAGGGGTAAGGCCAGTAAGGCCTCCTCTTCCAACCATTCCTGCACGGCCAATCTACCCCCGGGCGCCAGCACCAGCTCCCGGTCGGCATCGACCGCGGCATCCTCGCTCTCTGCCACCACCACATGCACCGGCTGACGGAGATCGCAAGGCATCGTCCCCAAACAGCGCTCGCACTGTAGGAGACCGCGCAGCCGAAGCGCACCATCAATCTGCAGATTTCGACCGCGCCGCTCGATATGCAAATCGACCATCACATCATCGACACGTGCCATGGCCTGCGCCAAGCGCGGCCAACGACAAAAGTCCGGCGCTCCGACAAGCGACTCTCCCGCTGTAGAAACTCGGGAAATCAGCAAGGTAGAAGCAGTCGCCGCAGTCATGAGGGCGGCATATTACCGAGGGTGTCGGCGCGAGTAAAGGGCCATAACGTCGACGGGCGAATGCAAGAAGCCGATCCCCGCAGGTTTGACCCGATTATGCCCGGCTATTTAGAATAGGAAAAGTGCATGGGAGGCCTCTGCCCTCCCATTTTTTGCATCTTCTATTTATCATTTCGAGGTGGGTCTTGGACGCAGTCCTGGCATTGTCCGACGGACGGATCTTTTACGGCACGGGTTTTGGCGCCGCTGGCATGCGTGCCGGCGAGGTCTGCTTTAATACGGCCATGACCGGCTACCAGGAAATCCTCACCGATCCCTCCTACCGCGGTCAGATTATCACCCTCACGTATCCACACATCGGCAATGTGGGGGTCAACGAGGAAGATCAGGAAGGACGGGAGATTTTCTGCTCCAGCCTGCTCTTGCGCACCCTACCCCGCGCTGCCAGCAGCTGGCGCGCGCAGGAGAACCTAGATGAGTATTTGCGGCGCCATGGCATTCCCGGCATGGCAGAGTTCGATACCCGCGCCCTCACCCGACATTTACGCGAACACGGTGCCCAGAACGGCGCCTTGGCCGTCGGCGAACAGCTCCAGCCCGAAGCGGTACTCGCCGCCGCGCGCGCCTTTCCTGGGCTCGAGGGCGCTGATCTCATCAGTGAGGTTACCTCGGGCCAGCGCCAGAGTTGGCAGCGGCGCAGTCCCGATCCCGCCCATGGCTATCGCAGCCCGGAAGTCGAGAACTGTCCGCATCACGTGGTCGTTGTCGATTTTGGCGCCAAGCGCAATATTCTTCGCCTGCTGGCGGATCGCGGCTGCCACGTCACCTTGCTACCCCATCAGAGCAGCAGCCGCGAGATCCTAGCCGTTGGTGCCGACGGTGTCCTGTTCAGCAATGGCCCTGGCGATCCGGCAGCTCTAACAGCAGCGCAGCAGACTGTGCGCGAGGTGGTAGAAGCCGGGCAACCTACCTTTGGCCTTTGTCTTGGCCACCAGTTGCTGGGGCTAGCCCTAGGCGGCAAGACCGAGAAGATGAAATTTGGTCATCACGGCGCCAATCACCCCGTCCGCGATTTGCGCACCGGCCGCGTTCTGATCACCAGCCAGAATCATGGCTTTGCAGTGGCGGCGGAGAGTCTGCCCAACAGCATGGAGCCCACCCACGTTTCGCTGTTTGATGGAAGTCTGCAGGGAATGCGGCATCGCGAGCTGCCGGCCTTCTCCTTTCAAGGGCATCCCGAAGCCGGCCCGGGCCCCCATGATGCCGGCGTGATTTTTGACGAATTTGTCGCCAGCTTCCGCACAAGGAAAGACCATGCCCCGGCGTGAAGATCTCAAAAGCGTACTCATCATTGGCGCTGGCCCCATCGTTATCGGCCAGGCCTGCGAATTCGATTACTCCGGTGTCCAGGCCTGTAAGGCTTTGCGCGAGGAGGGTTGCCGGGTCATCCTCGTCAACTCCAATCCCGCCACCATCATGACCGACCCGGAAACCGCCGATGCCGTCTACATCGAGCCGGTGGAGTGGGAAACGGTGGCGCGCATCATCGAACGCGAGCGCCCCGATGCCCTGCTGCCCACCATGGGCGGACAAACGGCCCTCAACTGTGCCCTCGACCTGCACCGCGAGGGCATCCTCGATCGCTTCAACGTCCAGCTGATCGGCGCCAGCGTTGCTGCCATCCGTGAGGCGGAAGATCGCGGTCTATTCAAAAAGGCCATGGAAGAAATCGGCCTCGAGGTGGCGCGCTCGGCCTTTGCGCACCAACTCGACGAGGCCCGAGAGATCGCAGAAAACATCGGCTACCCGGTGATCATTCGCCCTTCTTTTACCCTTGGCGGTACCGGCGGCGGGGTGGCCTATAATCGTGAGGAATTTGAGGAGATTGCCGGCCGCGGCCTCGAGGCTAGTCCCACCCACGAGATCCTCATCGAGGAATCGGTGATCGGTTGGAAGGAATTCGAGATGGAGGTGGTGCGCGATTGTGCCGACAACTGCATCATCGTTTGTTCCATCGAAAACCTCGACCCCATGGGGGTACATACCGGCGATTCCATCACCGTTGCGCCGGCGCAGACCCTTACCGACCGCGAATATCAGACGATGCGCGACGCCTCGATTGCGGTGCTGCGCCGCATCGGTGTCGATACCGGTGGCTCCAACGTGCAATTTGCCGTCAACCCGCGCAACGGCCGGCTTTTGGTCATCGAAATGAATCCTCGGGTGTCGCGCTCCTCGGCGCTGGCCTCCAAGGCAACGGGCTTTCCCATTGCCAAGGTGGCAGCCAAACTCGCCCTCGGCTACACCCTCGACGAACTGCGCAACGACATCACCCGGGCCACCCCGGCCAGCTTTGAGCCGAGCATCGACTACGTGGTCACCAAAATCCCGCGTTTTGCCTTCGAGAAGTTCCCAGAGGCCGATGCCCACCTCACCACACAGATGAAATCCGTGGGCGAAGTGATGGCCATGGGGCGCAGCTTTCAGGAGTCCTTGCAGAAGGCCTTGCGCGGGCTGGAAACCGGCATGGATGGCCTGAACGAGCGTGACAGCAAAAATCGGAGCACCGCCCAGATTGAAGAGGCCCTGCGCAATCCGGGGCCAGAGCGAATCTGGGAGGTTGCCGATGCCCTGCGCCTCGGCTGGGAAATTGCCCGAGTGCAGGAGCTGACCCAGATCGACCCTTGGTTTTTGGAGCAGATCGCCGAGCTGGTTGCAGTCGAAAACAGTTTGCGCGGCCTTGCCCTTGCCAGTATTGACCGGGCGGCCATGCGCCGTCTCAAACGGCTGGGTTTTTCCGATCGGCGCCTAGCGCAGCTACTGGGCTGCCGCGAGGCCTCCCTGCGCGAACATCGTCACAAGCTCGGCGTGCGCCCAGTCTACAAGCGTGTCGATACCTGCGCCGCAGAGTTCCACTCCCCTACCCCATACCTGTATTCGACCTATGAAGACGAATGCGAAGCCGAGCCCACGACCCGTGCAAAGATCATGATCCTCGGCGGCGGGCCCAACCGCATTGGCCAAGGGATTGAATTCGATTACTGTTGCGTCCATGCCGCCATGGCGATGCACGACGACGGCTATGAGACCATTATGGTCAACTGCAATCCCGAGACCGTCTCCACCGATTACGACACCTCCGACCGCCTCTACTTTGAGCCCCTTACCCTCGAGGATGTGCTAGAAGTCGTCGAAATCGAGAAGCCGCAAGGGGTTATCGTGCAGTTTGGTGGTCAGACTCCGCTCAAACTGGCCAACGATCTGGCGGCGGCAGGGGTGCCCATCATCGGTACCAGCCCCGATTCCATCGACCTTGCCGAGGACCGCGAGCGCTTTCAGCAGCTCCTGCAGCGCCTGCAGCTGCGGCAACCGGAAAATGCCATCGCCCGCAGCAGCGCCGAGGCCCTCGTCCTCGCCCGTGGCCTCGGCTACCCGCGGGTGGTGCGGCCTTCCTATGTTCTCGGTGGCCGTGCCATGCGCATCGTCTATGCCGAAGACGATCTCGAGCGCTACATGCAAGAAGCAGTACGCGTTTCCGAAGATCAGCCTGTCCTCCTCGACCGCTTTCTCAACAATGCCCTCGAGGTCGACATCGATGCCGTTGCCGATGGCGAACGGGTGCTGGTAGCCGGCATCATGGAGCATATTGAACAAGCCGGGGTGCATAGTGGCGATTCTGCCTGCTGTTTGCCGCCTTACTCCCTGCCGCTCGCCATTCAGACGCAATTGCGCCAGCAAACCGAGGCCTTGGGCAAGGCCCTGGGTGTGGTCGGCCTGATGAACTGCCAGTTTGCCGTGCAGGGGGAGGATATTTACGTGCTGGAGGTCAACCCGCGCGCCTCGCGTACGGTTCCCTTCGTTTCCAAGGCCGCCGGCATCCCCCTGGCCAAAATCGCAGCGCGCTGCATGGTCGGCCAGCGATTGACGGAACAAGGCGTGCAGGAGATCGTCCTTGGACCACATTTCAGCGTTAAGGAAGCCGTTTTTCCCTTCCTCAAATTCCCGGGCGTTGATGTATTGCTCGGGCCGGAGATGAAATCCACCGGTGAGGTCATGGGCATCGGCAGCAGCTTTGGCGAGGCCTTTCTCAAGGCACAGATTGCCGCCGGCGAGCACTTTCCGCGCCAGGGCACCGTGTTTTTGAGTGTGCGCGATGCCGACAAGGAAGGG
>JAWNZB010000084.1:0-8697 GCA_038447835.1 Candidatus Igneacidithiobacillus chanchocoensis
AGCGCTCCTTGAGGCCGCGGAGGATGGCGATGGTGTCCTCTACCGAGGGCTCGTCGACCAGAACGCGCTGAAAGCGGCGCTCGAGGGCGGCATCCTTCTCGATATATTGGCGATACTCGTCGAGGGTAGTGGCGCCAATGCAGTGCAGCTCGCCCCGCGCCAGGGCCGGCTTGAGCATGTTGCCCGCATCCATGGAGCCTTCGGCCTTGCCTGCCCCCACCAAGGTGTGAATTTCGTCAATGAAGAGAAGCACTTGCCCTTCGGTTTTGGCAAGATCGTTAAGGAGGGACTTCAAGCGTTCCTCGAACTCGCCGCGGAACTTCGCGCCGGCAATCAGAGCCGCCAAGTCCAGGCCAAGCAGTCGCTTATTGCGCAGAGACTCTGGCACCTCGCCGTTGACGATGCGTTGCGCTAGCCCCTCGACAATGGCGGTCTTGCCCACCCCCGGCTCACCAATGAGGACAGGGTTGTTCTTGCTGCGCCGTAGCAACACTTGAATGGTGCGGCGAATCTCGTCATCACGGCCAATTACCGGATCGAGCTTGCCCTGGGCGGCACGTTCGGTGTAGTCGATGGTGTATTTGTCCAAGGCCTGACGCTGTTCCTCGGCATTGGCGTCGTTGATCTTCTCGCCGCCATGCAGCGCCGTGATCGCCGCCTCGAGATCCTTGGCGGTGGCCCCATTTTCCTTGAGCAAACGGCCGGCTTCGCCTTTATCTTCGAGCAGTGCGAGCAGAAAATGCTCGGTAGAAATGTAGCCGTCGCCACGTTTTTGCGCGAGCTTGTCGGCAAGGTTGAGGAGATTGACGAGGTCCCGCCCAAATTGCACATCGCCGGGTTGTCCCTCTACCTTGGGCAGGGCGGCAAGGGCACGGCCGAGGGCATTATTGCGGAGCGAATCAACCCGCACCCCCGCCTTGCTCAGCACCGGGCGAGCAATACCCCCTTCCTGGTCTAAAAAAGCGATGAGAAGATGAATGGGCTCGATCTGCTGCTGATCGTTGCCCAAGGCCAAGCTCTGCGCATCTTGCAGGGCCTGCTGAAATTTTGTGGTGAGTTTGTCACTGCGCATCTGGCGACTCCCATATCTGATGATGCTTGGGAGATGGGCACGTCAGGCGGGCTTTTCAAGCCCTGCTCGAGTGGGTCGAAACATGCCAAAGAGTAAAAAGCCAGCGCCGGCGGAGACAATACCTGCTGCGAGGAAGGCGCCACTACCGCCCCAATGACTCCAGGCCCAGCCGGCGCCCAGGGAGCCAAGGCCGCCGCCCAGGCCGTAGACCAAGCTCGCATAGAGGGCTATACCGCGAGCGCGCAAGGCTGGAGAAAAGCGGGTAAAAACCCAATGGATGGCGGCCAGATGAAAGGCGGCGTAGCTCGCCGCATGGAGGGTCTGCACGAGGACGATCCAGACAAAGCCCGGCCACCAGGCGATCACTATCCAGCGCAGCGCCGTAAGAACAAAAGCCAAGCTGAAACATAGGGCAATGCCCCAACGCGCCAGTATCCGTTCACCGAACCAAAAGAATAGAACCTCGGTACAAACGGCCAGGGCCCAGAGCACGCCAACACTGAAACTGCCGTGGCCATGCTGTTCTACATAGATGGAATAAAAGGCGTTGTAGACGCCATGGCTGCTTTGCTCGAGGATGCCTGCGGCGAGAAAAAACCAGAGGCGCGAATCGCGCAGGGCGGGCAGGAAGGCACCCTGCCCCTGCCCTGCCTGTTGCGGGTGATGATCCTGTAACGGCAAATAGCGACTAGCGACAACAACCACCAGCAAAAAAACGGTGATGGTAGGGAGAAAGCTTTGCAACCCCCATTGCGCGACCAAGGCACCCATGCCCAAGGAGAGGGCAATGAAACCGATGGACCCCCAGAGGCGAATGCGCCCGTAGCGCCGACCGTGTCGCTCTGCCCAGGCCATGCTGAAGGTATCTACCAAGGGCAAGGCCGCCGCCCAAAAAAAGGCGAAGAGCACGGTAACGAGCAGCAGCAGCGCAAAATGGTCACCGGCAAAAAACAACAGCGAAAAGCTGAGCAGGGTCGCGACACCCGCGGCGGGGATCAGGCGCCTAGCTGGGAGAGAGTGCAAGAGCCAACCCCAAACATTAGGGGCGAATACCTTGCTGAACTGTACCGCCGCCGTCAGGATACCGATGGCCAAGGCATCTTGCCCCTGCGCCTTGAGCCAAGGGCCCCAATAGGGCATGAAGGCACCGAGAGCGCAAAAGTACACGAAGTAGTAGGCAACGAGGGCTTCACCCTCGAAGCGACCCTTCAGCATTGGCCAGGGATAGGGGCCAGAGGCGGCTCGACGTCGCCGTTTTGGGCACGGTGACGCAGGTAGTGATCCATCAGGGTGAGGGCGAGCATGGCCTCGACGATAGGTACGGCACGAATCCCCACGCAGGGGTCATGGCGGCCGGTGGTGACGATGTCGATGGTCTGACCCTCGCGGTCGATACTCGGGCGGGGAATGCGAATACTGGAGGTCGGCTTGACGGCAATCGAGAAAAACAGGTCTTGCCCCGTGGAGATACCGCCGAGCACGCCACCGGCATGGTTGCTGGCAAAGCCTTTGGGGGTCAGGGGGTCGCCATGCTCGCTGCCACGCTGCTCGACCACGGCAAAGCCGTCGCCCACCGCCACTGCCTTGACCGCATTGATGCTCATCAATGCCTTGGCAGCATCGGCCTCAAGGCGGTCGAAAACCGGCTCGCCCAGCCCAACGGGCATGCCCTGCACGCGGACATCAACGCGCGCGCCAATGGAATCCCCGGCCTTGCGTAGTTCGTCGAGGTACTCAGCCATCCGCTCGGCCGCAGCGGCGTCCGGACAGAAGAAGGGATTGGCGTCGATCTGGGCAAGATCGAATTCCGTAGCACGGATGGGCCCCATCTGTGCCAACCAGGCGCGAATTTCTGTGCCTAGGCGCAGCCGTAGGTACTTGCGGGCAATAGCCCCCGCGGCCACGCGCATGGCGGTTTCCCGCGCCGAGGAGCGGCCGCCACCACGGTAGTCGCGCAGGCCGTACTTTTGCAGATAGGTGTAATCGGCATGACCGGGGCGGAAGCTATCTTTGATCTTGCTGTAATCCTGGGAGCGCTGATCGGTGTTGCGGATGAGCAGGCCAATGGGCGTGCCGGTGGTGATTCCCTCGAATATGCCAGAAAGGATCTCGACTTGGTCGGCCTCTTGGCGCTGGGTGGTGTGCCGCGATTGACCGGGGCGACGGCGATCGAGCTCAGGCTGGATATCTTCAGCGCTGAGGGGCAACCCCGGCGGGCAGCCATCGATAACGGCGCCGATGGCCGGTCCATGACTCTCACCAAAGGTGCTTACGCGAAAGCACTCGCCAATGCTGCTGCCCGCCACGTTTCAGTTCTCTCCCTCGATGTAGGCGTAGGCAGAATGATTATGAATCGACTCGAAATTCTCGGAAGCGACACTATAGCGCCGCACGCGTGGATCATTCTGCAGACGCAGCGCAACGTCGCGGACCATGTCCTCAACAAATTTCGGGTGGTCGTAGGCGTATTCGGTGACGTATTTTTCGTCTGGCCGCTTCAGCACGCCATAGAGTTGCGATGATGCCTCGGACTCGACGAGGTCGATGATGTCCTCGATCCAAAGCGCCTCCCGCGCCTCCACCTGAACGCTGACCCGCGAGCGCTGGTTGTGGGCGCCATACTCCGAGATGCTCTTAGAGCACGGGCAGAGGCTGGTTACCGGAACATGCACGCAGAGTTGGGCACGAACCTGGTCATCCTGGATTTCCCCCTGCCATTCGACTTCGTAGTCGAGGTAGCTCTCGACTCGGGAGACCGGTGCTTTTTTCCGCACGAAATACGGAAACTGCAACTCGATACGGGCACTGCGGGCCTCCAAACGGTCGCGCGTCTGGGAGAGCAATTCTTCGAGACCCTTTACGCTCAGGGGCTCGACCTGCTCCTGCAAAATCTGCAGAAAGCGAGACATGTGGGTGCCCTTGAGATGGGCCGGTAGCCCAACATACATATTGCAGAAGGCGGCAACATGTTGAACATGCCCGGCGCGATCGACGATTTGCAAGGGGTGGCGTACGGCCTTGACTCCCACTCTTTGGATCGGAATGGCGCGAGGATCGCTACGCCCCTGCACATCCTCCAGCACTTCTGCAGCACAATCTCTCACCGGTTGGAACCTCGCAAAGAATTCTTGACTGGATTAGTCAAATATTACGCGCCAGCGCCCTGACCAGCAAGGCGGGCGAGCAAGCGCTCCCCTGCTCGGCGGATCCCCTCGGCATCCAGACCCAATTCCGCAAGCCACACGGACGCTTCACCCTGTTCGATGAATTGATCGGGCAAGCCGAGGATTTTGCACGATACTGGTCGCTCCTGGTCGAGGAGATATTCCGCCACCGCCGAACCGGCTCCGCCCATGCGCACTCCCTCCTCTACGGTGAGGAAGGCCACGTGATCGGCAGCGAGGCGGTCGAGGAGTTCGGTATCGAGGGGCTTGACGAAACGCATGTTGACCACGGTGGCATCGAGTTCCTTGCCGGCCTGCAGTGCCGCCGCTGCTCGGGTGCCAAAGGCAAGGATGGCAAGCTTCTTGCCCTGGCGCAGCACTTCCGCCTTGCCCATGGGGATTTGCCGCTGCAAATCAGGATCTTCGATGCTGCCCGCCGCCGTGCCGCGGGGATAGCGCACAATGGCCGGGCCGGGGTAGGCATAGCCGGTATTAAGCATGTCGCGCAGCTCCTGGGCATCTTTGGGGGCCATGATAACCAGGTTGGGAATGCAACGGGCGTAGGCGATATCGAAGGCGCCTTGATGGGTGGCGCCGTCGGCACCCACCAAGCCGGCACGATCGACGGCAAAGAGCACCGGTAGGTTCTGAATGGCAACGTCGTGCAGTAGTTGGTCGTAGGCGCGCTGTAAAAAGGTCGAATAAATGGCTACCACGGGGTGGAAATCTTCGCAGGCAAGGCCGGCTGCAAAGGTTACCGCATGCTGTTCGGCAATACCGACATCAAAATAGCGCTTCGGAAAAAGTTGCTCGAAACGCACCAAACCCGAGCCCTCGCGCATGGCAGGCGTAATGGCCACCAGCTTCGGCTCTTCGGCGGCCTTGTCGCAGAGCCAATCGCCAAAAATCTTGGTGTAGCTCACACTCGACGACTTTTGCAGAGCACCGCTGCTGCGGTCGAAAGGCGTTACGCCATGATAGGTGCAGGGGTCTTGTTCGGCGGGTGCGAAGCCCTTGCCCTTGCGGGTAATGACATGCAGTAGGCGCGGCCCACGGATCTTTTTGAGGTTCTCGAGGGTTGGGACCAAGGCATCGAGGTCATGGCCGTCGATGGGCCCGAAATAGTGAAAACCCATTTCTTCGAAGAGCAAGCCGGGAGACACCAAGCCCTTGACCCCTTCTTCGGCACGCTTGGCCAACTCCCGCAGGGGCGGCACCAAACTCAGGGCCTGACCTGCCCCATCGCGGACGGTATTGTACAGCGGATTGGAGAGCAGCCGGGTGAGGTAGCGAGATACGGCGCCAACATTGGGCGAAATCGACATCTCGTTATCGTTGAGGATGACCAGGAGATCGGCATCCAGAACGCCGCCATTGTTGAGAGCCTCGTAGGCAAGCCCGGCAGTCATTGCGCCATCGCCAATGATGGCTACCACTTGGCGCCGCTGCTGGGCGAGGGACGCCGCCACCGCCATGCCCAGTCCGGCACTGATGGAGGTGCTGGAGTGGCCAGCGCCAAAGGCATCGAAAGGGCTCTCGTCGCGCTTGAGAAAGCCGGAGAGGCCATCCTTTTGCCGCAGGCTCGGAAACTGCGCGCCGCGTCCGGTGAGGACCTTGTGCGGATAGGCCTGATGGCCAACATCCCAAATCAGACGATCATCAGGGGTTTGGAAGACCGCGTGCAGGGCAACGGTGAGTTCGACGGCCCCGAGGCCGGAGGAGAGATGCCCGCCGGTTTCACTGATGGATTCGAGCAGAAACTGCCGCAGGCGCTTGGCCACTTGCTTGAGCTCACCGCGCGACAGGCGCCGCAGTTCTTCCGGCTCGGGGATGCTTTCGAGCAAGGGATTCATCGGTTACGCTCGACGATGAGGCGCGCCAGGGCACGCAGATGATCGGCCTCTTGCCCCCAGTCCGCCAAGGCATCGAGGGCGGCCTGCAGCAGCGAGCGGGCGTATTCCTTGGCTTGCGACAATCCCAAGAGGGTAACGAAACCGGGTTTTTGCCGTTCCCGGTCCGCTCCTTGCTTGGCCTTACCGGTTTCTTTGATATCGCCGATTTCGTCGAGGATATCGTCTTGCACCTGAAAGGCGAGGCCAACGCGATCGGCAAAGTGGATGAGGGCTTGGCCGCGGCGGGAGTCCTCGGCAACATCGGCGGCGGCCAGCGCAAGCTGGATAGCGCAGCGGATCAACATGCCGGTTTTGAGCAGATGCATCTGCTCGAGGGCGGGCTGGGCGAGCTGGTGGCCAACGGCGGCGAGGTCTACCGCTTGGCCGCCGACCATGCCCTGGGAACCAGCGGCCTGGGCGAGAATGGCGACCATGCGCAACTGCTGCCGTGGCGCCAGCCCCGCCGGCTCTGCCAGCACGCGGAAAGCTTGCGTGAGCAGGGCATCGCCCACCAAGATGGCCGTCGCCTCGTCGTAGGCCTTGTGGCAGGTCGGGCGGCCGCGGCGCAGATCGTCGTTGTCCATGGCGGGAAGATCGTCGTGCACCAAGGAGTAAGCGTGGATGAGTTCGAGGGCGGCAGCGGCGCGGTCGAGCAGACTCTCGTGCACGCCGAGCGCTGTGCCAGCGGCGTAGGTAAGCAGCGGGCGCACCCGCTTGCCGCCGCCGAGGACGCTATACCGCATGGCATCGTGCAGTCGCGCCGGAAAGGCATTGGCCGCCGGCAGCAAGGACTCCAGAACTTTTTCACTATGGGCCGCAATTCGGTCGCGAAAAGCAGCAAAGGATTCGCTATTGGACAAGTCAGTCCTCCTCTACATTGCTGGGTAGGGCCTGGACTTGCCCGCCGAGCAGGATTTCTACTTTCTGTTTTGCTTCCGTCAGCTGGCGTTCGGCCTGTTGGGCGAGCTCCATCCCTTGCTGAAACAGGGTGACAGACTCTTCCAAGCCGAGTTGGCCACTCTCCATGCTTTGGACGATTTTTTCCAAGGCGCTGAGGGTGTCGGCAAAGGCTGCGGGCGAATCAGCGGCCTCGCGGTCCGCCGGGGCTTGCGTAGGACGGGTCATGCCGTGCATTAAACACTAGGCTGGGCGGATCGGGCAAGGGTGCGTGTGCCTGCCAAAAGAAGAAACGTACTAGACGGTATGTACCGGAGATCCTACACTACGACCCCCAACCGCCGCAGCCTAGGACCGCTCATGTCTACCGTCTTGCCAGAACTGGCCAGTCGTTCGCGCCGACCCGAAGGGGCTACGCGTTTCGATGTCCTCGGGGCCATCAGCGTCTCGCATTTTCTCAACGACAGCATTCAGTCGTTGATGCTGGCGGTGTATCCCCTGTTCCGCAGCAATTTTGACTTGAGCTTTGCGCAGATTGGTCTGATCACCCTTGCCTATCAGCTGACTGCTTCCATCATTCAACCCTTGGTGGGACGTTACACCGACCGCCATCCCCTGCCCTGGTCTTTACCAGTGGGAATGGTCTCAACTTTTCTTGGACTACTTCTGCTTGCCGTTGCCCCTAACTACGGGGTGCTGCTCCTTGCCGCCGCCCTGGTCGGCTTGGGCTCTTCGGTCTTTCATCCGGAATCGTCGCGGGTGGCGCGGATGGCGGCCGGGGGCCGCTATGGCCTGGCCCAGTCGATCTTTCAGGTGGGAGGTAACGTGGGTACGGCGGTGGGCCCGCTCCTTGCGGCTTTCTTCGTTATGCCGCATGGACAGCAGAGTCTATCGTGGTTTTCTCTGCTTGCCCTCGCTGCCATCGTCATCCTGAGCTTTGTGGGGCGCTGGTATCAGCACCAGCATCGGCTGCCCAAAAAAGCGGCGCCGGTTGCCGCGAACACCTTGCCGGCAGGGCTGGTACGAAAGAGCTTAGTGATTCTGGTGGCGCTGATGTTCTCCAAGTTTATCTATTTGACTAGCATCAGCAGCTATCTGATTTTTTACTTGATGAATCGCTTTGCTATTCCCGTACGCGAAGCGCAGCTGCACCTATTTCTCTTTTTGGCGGCGGTGGCGGCGGGAACGCTGCTGGGTGGGCCGATTGGCGATCGCATTGGGCGTAAGCGGGTGATTTGGGTCTCGTTGCTCGGTATCGCCCCCTTTACCCTCGCCCTGCCCTATGCAGGCTTGACCGCAAGCGCGCTATTGACAGTAATCATCGGCTTCTTGCTTGCCTCGGCCTTTCCCGCCATTGTCGTCTACGCTCAGGAACTCGTGCCCGGAAAAGTGGGGACGATTTCGGGCCTCTTTTTTGGCCTCGCCTTTGGTCTGGGTGGCGTGGGTGCAGCGGTGCTCGGGCAACTCGCCGACCTTTGGGGCATCGACACGGTCTACCATATCTGCTCCTTTTTGCCCCTGCTCGGGATTTTGGCCGCCTTTTTGCCGCAACGCCCAGGCGCCGACTAGGTTATGCGGCAAAGCCTGATATACTCCGCTCGCCCCTAACCGCTGATGAGGTACACATGGCCCTGGCCATTTTCGATCTCGATAACACCCTGCTGGCCGGTGA
>JAWNZB010000221.1:0-1572 GCA_038447835.1 Candidatus Igneacidithiobacillus chanchocoensis
TTCTGGTGTGCACAAGCCTGCTCCGGCGTAACCTGCGCCAAGCTTGCCAGGGGCGTTTCCCGAAATGGTCCGCCCGAGGCAGTGAGGATGATGCGGCGCACCCCGCGCTCGTCGCCAAAACACTGAAAAATCGCATTGTGCTCGCTATCGATGGGCAGGAGCGTAACGCCATGGCGGTGCACCTCTTCCATAAAGAGCTCACCCGCCATCACCAGGCATTCTTTGTTGGCAAGATAGATCTTTTTGCCAGCGCGCACCGCGGCGAGGGTGGGCAGCAGCCCCGCGGCGCCAACAATGGCCGCCATGACTTCCTGCACGCCAGGGTAATCTACCGCCGCGCAGAGCGCCTCCTCACCACCGCTGACCTCGATATCGGGAAGATCGGCAAGACGCTCGCGCAGGCATTGCGCGGCCATGGGATCGCGCATCACGGCGAGCTTGGGGCGATACTGGCGGCAGAGCTCGGTCATTTCGTCGACCCGCCCATTGGCAGTCAAGACCAGCACGCGAAAGCGCTCCGGATGGCGGGCCAGGACGTCGAGGGTGCTCTTGCCAATGGAGCCCGTCGCACCAAGGATGCAAATGCCGCGTGTCATAGTTTCCCCCACAGAAACAGTAAGCTGATGAATACTGGCAACCCCGCCATCAAGGCATCGAGGCGATCGAGCACACCGCCATGACCGGGTAAAAGCTGACCGCTATCTTTTTGGCCCGCCGAGCGCTTCAACAGGCTCTCAAACAGATCGCCAGCCACCCCAAAGGTGGCCACTACCATACCGATACCAGCCCCAGCAAGGCAGACTGCGGGTTGCCAAGACCAGAAGAATCCTGCCCCCAGTGTGCCCCCGAGCACGCCGCCAAGCAAGCCGCCCCAGAGACCGGCCCAAGTTTTGCCCGGGCTCAGCATTGGTGCCAAACGCGCGCGACCGAAGCGCTTACCTGCCAACATCGCAAATACATCGGTGAAGATCACGATGCTGATGCCCCAGAGCAACCAAAGGGGTTGCCTGCCTTGTAACCAAATGCCCAAAGCAAAGGCGGGGATCAGCGCGGGAAAGCCAGCCACGGCAAGAAAACGCAGAGACAACGTGCCGCGCCGGCGCAGCGTAACGAGCAGGACTACGGTACATGCCCAGAAGATCGCCGAGGCCCCGGCAACGTAGGTGGGCAAATCTGGCAATTCGAGCAGTGACAGCGCCAACAACAGCAAGATGAGGCCGGCAGCAGTCTGCCAAAGTCGCGGACGCCGAACTCCGCTCAACTGCCACCACTCGCCAGCAGCAAGGACAAATACCAGGGCAAGAACCGAAAAAAAGAGCCAGACCGGGCTATACAGCAGTAGCGGTAGAAAGATCGCTAAAAGAAGAGCGGCAGTGATCAGTCGCTGGCGCAAGCATCATCCAGGACTTGATCCCCCGTGCGACCGAAACGTCGCTGCCGATGGGCAAAGGATTTTAGCGCCAACTCCAGGGCATTGCCGTCAAAATCCGGCCACAGGGTGTCGGTAAAATAGAACTCGGTGTACGCCAACTGCCAGACGAGGAAATTACTGATCCGCTCCTCGCCACCGGT
>JAWNZB010000222.1:0-1565 GCA_038447835.1 Candidatus Igneacidithiobacillus chanchocoensis
TATTTTTCTGAGTGGGGGCAGGCTAGGGCCAGGGGCATATGCACCCACGTCGCGGCGGTGATGCTGTACCGGCGCTATAGGGCGCAGCTGGAGAGGCTGAAGGGCGCGGAGAAGCTGTACGTCTGCACGGCCGAGGTCGTGTGTGCGAGCGGCCGGCTCTACGCCAGGGAGGCGGCGGAAGTCGAGAGGGAGCCCCTCGCGCTCAAGGCAACGCCGAAGGGCAAGACGCTTGTCGACTGGGGGCGCTTCAGCGTCGTGGCCGTCAGCAGAACGCCTGAGATTCTCATTTGCTGTCGAGAGCGCGGAGGCTCGCCCTGCCGTCGGTTGCGTTGCAGAGAAGCGGCGCCCGGCGAGGCGGCGGCGCTGATGGAATAACGTTGCAAGCTACATTCTTCATTTGGCGGTTGACTACGCGGCGCTGGAACGGTAGCTCGAGCTGGCGGAGAAAGATCCTGCAAAGCTGGAGCAGATCCTCTGCGCGCCGCCGATCACCAGCGTAAAACAAACCGCCTTCTCAGCGTCTCCTTGGCCCACTCCCTTAAATCGATCGCCGTGCCGATGTATTTGCCGGGCTCGGCTTTCGCCATGGCGGTGAGATAGCGCTTATGCTCGTCGCACGGCGCGCAGATGAGAAGCTGGTTGCCGATTAGTACGTACTGGCGCCACGGATGCGGACCAAGCCCCTCCAAGCACTCAGTGAATTTGCAACCGCGCCCCTCCGACCCGCCGCTGATGTCGGAGACACAACCGAAACCGAAGGAGGGGAAGCAACATTTGCCCTCGTATTCGAGGTAGAAGCAGAGCCTGCAGATCTGGCCGAGCCTGCTCTTGCAATCCTCGGCGAGGATGTCTATCTTGCTCAGCGTGATCCCCCTTTTCCTCCGCTTCTGCGCCCTCAAGCCGCCGAGCGCCTTTCTCACATATCTTTCAATTATCTTTTCGATTTCCGGAGTTAGAGAGGCCGGCTGAGGCGAAGGGGGAGGAGAGGAGGCGGAAGCCAGCTCGACCAATTCGTCGCACGACAGATTCTCGGGCAATGTTTCAAGCACCTCCACGGAGAACTTCTTCAGTTGGGGGACAACGCTGGATAAGGCGCAGGATCTTGGAGCTCACGAACTCCGGCATTCATGCTTTTTTAACCCCCTCCGGCCATTGGGAGAGGGAGGGGGATGGAGTTAAAGGCTATTGCGGCCGAGGTGGCGGAAAAACGCGCATCCAAATGAGGCAACAGCTCATCCCGATCCCCCCTGAAGACGCCGATTTGCTCCTAGCAGACCGCCATCGCAAAAATTAAAAATTCGGCACACTGAGAGGATATGAGCAATTCAGCGCCCCCGCGCGGCCCGCGAGGTAGCAGAGCCGAGTAGGCGGGATGAGGGAAAGAAAAATTGTCGAAAGTCTGTATAAGGAAGAAGTTCTGCAAAGCCGTGAAGGAGAGGCGATAAGCCGGAGGAGTGCAGATAAGGGGCTTGAGGTTTTCTGAGACTTCTGCCACAACGCTACATTGCGGCGGGCTAAGAGCGAGAGGCATAAAACAAGCCTAAGACCCGACGGTATCGCGAAAC
>JAWNZB010000085.1:0-8662 GCA_038447835.1 Candidatus Igneacidithiobacillus chanchocoensis
CTGCCGCAGTCGCGGCTTCCTGCCAGTATGCTTTGGGATTTGCTCGACTTGCCGGCCCTGCGCCGTCGCTTCCGCATCGCCGAAGAAGATCTCCCCTTGTTGCGCAGCACCTTACAGTCCGCTGGCTCGCGCTGGGGGCTGGATGCCAATCAGCGGCGCGATCTTGGGGTCGGGGAGGAAAATGCGCATACCTGGCTCTTTGCCTTGCAGCGCCTTTTTCTTGGCTATGCCCTGGGCGGCGAGGCAGACTGCTGGGGCATCGAGGCCGCCTATCTACCCCTGGAGGAGGGCGAGCGCCTGGCGCCCTTCCTCGAATTGCTGCAGTCCCTGGCGACCTGGCAGCAGCGTTTGCAGCGCCCGCTGCCTCCGGCGCAGTGGCGGCATCAACTCGAGAATCTTCTCAACTCCTTCTTTTTGCCGGTTGATGCGAGCGACGAGGCGGCCCTGGTTGCGGCATGCGAGGCGCTACAGGAGTGGATGGAGGAATGCGAAGCGGCACAGCTCACGACCCCACTTTCCATCGAGATCGTAGCGCCGGCCTGGCAAGACAAGATGCAAGGGGCGTTGGCCCAGGCGGGCGGCTTTTTTTCGGGTGGCCTTACCTTTGCCACCCTGATGCCCATGCGCGCCATTCCCTTTCGCCACATCTACCTGCTGGGTATGAACGAGAAAGACTATCCCCGCCGGCAGCTACAGCCGGAATTCGATCTGTTGCGCGGCGACTATCGTCCGGGGGATCGCTCGCGGCGCGAGGACGATCGCTATCTTTTTCTCGAGGCCTTGCTCTCCGCCCGCGAGCGTTTGCACATCTACTGGAGTGGCCGCAACCCGCGCACGGACGCCGAGGAGCCGCCTTCCGTCTTGGTTGCACAGCTGCGCGATCATTTGGCACGAGTATGGACTGCAGCAGGCCCCAGCGGCATTCTGCGCGGTGAGGCATTTCTCCATGCCCTTACCCAATATCATCCCCTGCAGCCCTTCAGTGTCCGCTATGTGGCGGGGGAGGACATCACCTACGCGCGGGAATGGTGGCAACCCGGCAATCCTTTCCCTGCCGTAGCCACAGCCGAGCCGCTGAACAGCCTGCGGCTCAGTGATTTGCAGGCCTTTGGCAAAAACCCCGCGCGCTACTTTTTGCAGCAGGGTTTGGGCTTGTATCCGGCCTTGGCGGGGGAGGAACTGGCAGAAGATCTGGAGCCTTTCTCCCTCAAAGGTCTGCAGGAATGGCAGCTTCGCCAGGAGTTGATCGAAGCCGCTCAGCGCAGCCCCGAGGGTGTAGAGCAAGCCCGGAAGCAAATTGAAGACTGCTCCCACCGGCAGCGGCGCCGCGGAGATCTACCCGCCGCCGCCTTCGGCGACCTGTTGGCGGAGCAACTGCAACAGGATTTGCAAACTCCCCTGGCGCGCTTTGTTGCCCTCTGTAGCCGTTTTGCCGAGGCGCTGCCAACCCATGAGCTGGCCCTATCTATCGCCGGTTGCACAGTGGAAGGCGAGATCAGCGGTCTGCGTCGAGACGTGTCGGGCAGCCTCATTCTCCCGCGTTGGTCCGCCAGCCATCTCGAAAAGGAAAAGAATAGGCGTTTGGACAAGATCTGGCCCTACTGGATCGAGCACCTAGCCCTGCATGCTGACGGTATTGTCCTCCATAGCCACCTGCTCGATTCAACGAATCACTTCTGCTTGGCACCGCTGGCACAGGAGCAGGCCGAGCGGCAATTGCAGCAGATCATCAGCGCAGCCGAGCAGGGGCGTTTGCAGCCCCTGCCTTTTTTACTCTCCCTACCGGGCAAGGTATTCGATACAGTGGGCCGAGTTGATGCGGACCGCCTGCGGGCAGCCTACCCGGCATTAGCGCAGCACGACTGGTATTTGCGCCGCGTTTGGCCGGATGCCGACGCTTTGCTCGCCGTGGGGCTCGATGCCATAGAGGAATGCTACCAGACCCTCGCCATGCCCCTTGTAGAGAGCTTGGCCCAAGGGAAGGAGGCTTTGGGTTGATGCGCGAGCCGCCGATTCTCGATCCCTTGCACTTTCCTCTCACTGCCGGGCGTCGCCTCATCGAGGCCAGTGCCGGAACGGGAAAAACCTACACCATCGCTGCCTTGTACCTCCGTCTGGTGCTCGGCCATGGCTGCGCGCGCCCCTATTTGCCCGAAGAATTGCTGGTGATGACCTTCACCAACGCGGCAACGATGGAGTTGCGGGCCCGTGTCCGTCAGCGCCTCTATGAGGCCGGAGAGTTTTTTGCTGGGCGCGTGGAGAGTACCGACGCCTTTTTGCAAGCCCTGCGCGGCGAGTATCCAGAGAGTGCTTGGCCGCAACTCGCCCAGCGTCTGGAATGGGCGGCGGAGGGTATGGATCAAGCCGCCATCTACACCATCCATGCCTGGGTGCAGCTGGTTTTGCAGGAGTATGCCTTTGCTGCCAACAGCGATTTTTCCTTCGAGCTCGTGCAGGATGCGCACAGCCGTACCGCCGAGTTGATTCAGGACTATTTTCGGCTCTACCTACAACCCTTGGCGCCGGAGCAGCTATGCGAATTGCAAAGCTGGAATACAGAGCTTCTCGCCCCGGATGGCATAGCCCAAGAGATAAAAGCGTATCTCGACCATGCCGAAGAACTGCGTGCCGGCCCCGTGCCCGGGGAGCTCATCAACGCCCTGCTGGCAGAGCAGCGGGCGGCAGTCCGCCAACTCCGGGCAAAAATTGTCCCCCAGATCGATACTTTTGCCGAGTGGCTGGATCAGCTCTGCGCACGGCAATTGGTTGATGGCCGCAAGTTGCATCAACGCCATTACCGGCCGTGGCTGCAGACCCTGCGTGATTGGTGTGCCGATACTGGCTTTGCCGGCCCAAAATGGTCGAAGTCGGCCTGGGAGCGCCTCAACCGCAGTGGCTTGGAGGATGCGCGAAAGCAGAGCGATGTAAGCCTGGAACACCCCTTCCTCGGCTTGCTCGAAGAGCTTTCGAATTGGCTGGAAAAGCTTGCCGAGGCCCGCTACCGTGCCCATGGCGCGCTACTCAGTCACGCCCTGGCATGGATTGCCGAGCGTAAACGGCAGCTGCAGGAGCGTGGCGAATTAAATTTTTCGGGACTTCTGCGACGGCTGCAGAGCACCTTGACGGCGGAGGGTGGGGCGGTATTGGCGCGTCAGTTGGCCCGCCGCTATCCCTGGGCCTTGGTCGATGAATTTCAAGATACCGATCCCCAGCAGTATGCCATCCTCGACACCATCTATCGGCCCGAAAATGGCGATACCGGCCTGCTCCTCATTGGCGATCCCAAGCAGGCCATCTATGCCTTCCGTGGCGCCGATTTGCCTACCTATTTGCTGGCGCGCCAGGCCTGCGCCGATGACATCTACCGCCTCGCCTGCAACTACCGGTCGAGCGCGGCGCTGCTCGATGCCCTCAATGCGCTGTTCACCCGCCTCGACCGCGAGGCCAAGGATGGGCTCTTTGGCTTGCGCCAGGGCGAGGACGACCCCATGCCCTACTTGCCGGTGGGCGCCGCCGGGCGCGAGGAGCGGCCAACCCTTGCCGGCACGGCGCTCCCGGCTGTGGAGATTGCCTATCTAGTGGCCGATCTACCGTGGAACAAGACCGACTTTACCGCCGCCATTGCCGAGGCCTGTGCCGAGCGGATCGTGAAATTACTGCTCGCGGCCCGCAGCAAAGAGGCGGGTTTTGTTTGCGATGGCAATTTGCGTCCCTTGCGCGCTGCGGATATGGCCGTTTTGGTCAATGATTTTGGCGAGGCGAAAGCAATTCGTGCTGCCCTGGGTCGCCGTGGGGTGGCGAGTGTCTACCTGTCTGAGCGAGAGTCGGTGTATGCCACTGCCGAGGCGGAAGATCTCGAGGCCTTGCTTGCCGCCTGTCTCGCGCCCAGCGACGAGGCGCGCCTGCAGGCCGCCCTCGCGGCGCCGCTCCTGCAGCTTACCTATGCGGAGTTGGCCGCTTGGCGGCAGGATGCTGCACTACAAGAGCGACTGCTCGCCCAGTTCTATGGCTACGGAAAACTCTGGCAGGAGCGTGGGGTGCTGGCCATGCTTTTTCGCCTGTTGCAGGACTTTTCCGTGCCTGCCAAGTTGCTGCAAAGCCCTGGGGGCGAACGCCGCTTGACCAACCTGCTGCAGATTGCCGAATTGCTGCAAGCCGCGAGTCGGCAACTGGCTGGCGAACATGCTCTGCTGCGCTTCCTTGCGGAGCAGCGCAAAGATGGCGCCGGCGGCGATGAGGCCTTGCTACGCCTCGAAAGCGATGCGAATTTGCTCCGCGTCGTTACCATCCACGGCGCCAAGGGGTTGCAGTATCCCTTGGTGTTTCTGCCGTTTTTGCTCAATGCCCGCAGCGCCTCCAAGGCGGCATTCCAAATCGACAACGGCACCTTGTTGCCCCTCGATGCCCAAGGGCAAGCCCAGCGAGAGGCCGAACGCCGGCAGGAGGATGCGCGTAAACTCTATGTTGCCCTCACCCGCGCCGAGTTTTATCTCTGGCTCGGTATGGGGGCGCAGAACGATGCGGCCAACTCGGTCTTTGGCCAGCTCGTCTTTGCCGATGCCGAGCCGCTGGCATTGCGCTCGCGCCTCGCAGCCCTATTGGCTGATCTACCCGAAACCGAGTTCTACGATGTTGCCCTCGATGAAGCCCCGGCAAGACTCCCGCCGGAGTCTTCGGCCAAGCAGCCGCAGGAATTACCCGAGGCGCGGGCGGTAGAGGCAGACTGGTGGATTGCCAGTTACACAGCCCTGCACCAGCAAGGGGTCTGGGAACGATTGGCGGAGGATGACCATGCCTCGGCAGTACCCGAAGTAGTAGCGCAGCTCATCTTCGCTCCGGGTGCGCAGACCGGAATCCTGCTCCACGACTGCTTGCGTTGTATGGCCCAGTATGGCTTTGCCCGGCATGCTGCCGATGCCGCTCCCCTGCGCCAAGAGATCCACCAGCGCGGGGTCGGCGAGCAGCGCGAAGAACCCCTGTTTGTCTGGTTATTGCAGATTCTTGCCCATCCCTTGGCGCTTCCCAACGGCGATGTCTGCCGACTGCAGGATCTGCAAGAATACAGCGCCGAAATGGAGTTTTGGCTACCCCTCGACCGCATCGATAGTCGCAACCTCGATGCCATCGTGCGTCGCCATCTGTGGCCCGAGGCGGCGCGTCCAAGCCTCGCCAATCGCCGTCTGGGGGGCATCTTCAAAGGCTTCATCGACCTCGCCTTTTGCTGGCAAGGTACTTATTATCTTCTCGATTATAAAAGTAATTTCCTGGGGCTCGACGCCGGCGCCTATGCCCCGACCCAGCTGCAAGCAGCGGCTTTGGCGCAGCGCTACGACTTGCAATTGGCTCTCTATCTTTTTGCCTTGCGGCGTCTGCTCCAAAAGCGGCTACCAACGGCATCCGTAGGGGCCGCTTTAGCACTTTTTCTGCGCGGCATTACCGCAGGCGCAGCTGCCAGCCTTGCCCTGGCACCAGCGGCGAGTTTCTTCGACGCCCTCGAGCCCTACTTCTCTGGCGAGGCCGGCCAATGATCCCGGCGCTTTCCTGTGCCGGTAGTGCGACCAGGGACGCCTTGCGTGCCGCCCTCTGCGCTGCCGTCGAGACAGGCTGTTTGCGGCTCTGGGACGCGCAGTTTGCCCTTTTTCTGCGCCAGCAGGTGCCACAGGCGCCGCAGGCGATCCTCTTTGCCGCAGCCCTCTGCAGCCGGGCGGCAGGGCAGGGGCAGGTCTTTCTCGATCTTACCGCCGAATTCAGCGACTCCCCCTGCAATGGCCTCCGGCAGGGCTTTGACGACTGGCAAGACTGGTACGCCCAGGCCCCGGAGCTCTGCAGTGCGGGAGAAGGCAACACCCCGCTGGTCTTGCGCCCTGGCCGCCTCTACCTGCGCCGCCTGTGGGTGGACGAGCGCAAAATCGAAGCAGAAGTCGTGGCACGCCTGGAAGCCTTGCCCTTGCCGCTAGCGGAGGAGGTCGCCCGCCACTTGGATTGTCTCTTTGCGCAGTCGACGCTGCAGCCAGACTGGCAGCGCATTGCCTGTGCGCTGATGCTGCCGCGGCGCCTGGGCGTGATCAGCGGCGGTCCCGGAACGGGTAAAACGACCACGGTGCTGCGGCTCTTGCTCTTGCTGCAGGCCCTGGCGCAGGCGGGGCTGCTGCCGGGCCAGCAGGGCCTCTTGCGCATTCGACTGGCTGCCCCCACCGGCAAGGCCGCGGCACGCCTCAGTCAGACCCTGACGGCCGCCATGACCGCACCGGACCTTCGCGAATATCAAGCGCTTCTGCCGCATTTGCCGCAAGAAGTGGAGACCGTGCATCGTCTCCTCGGCCTGCGCAGCGACGGCAGCGCACGCCAGCACCGTCATCGCCCCTTGGCCCTCGATCTGTTGATCATTGACGAAGCCTCCATGCTCAGCCAGGAGATGATGGCGCGGGTTCTCGACGCCTTGCCGCCGGCAGCACGTCTGATATTGCTGGGCGACAAGGACCAGCTTGCCTCCGTCGAGGCCGGCGCCGTGCTGGCGCAGCTCTGCGCCCATGCCGAAGCAGCGCGCTATTCGGTAGCGACACGCGACTGGATTGCCGCCACCTGCGGCTGCAGCCTGCCGGCACCCGAGCAGCCTGGAAGCGAGCGGGAGCAAGCCCTGGTTCTTTTGCGCCACAGCTATCGGTTTGCGCAAGCCAGCGGTATTGGCCGCTTGGCGGAAAAGATACGCCAAGGGCAAACGCAGGATCTGCAGGAGATCTGGGAGGCTGCCGACCTGCGCCTCCTCACCCGCATCAGCTCACCCGCCCTCGACCAACTCCTCCTGCACGGTTGGGCAGGAGACCCTGATGCCCCCGGCTATCTGTACTATCTCGCTCAGCTGCGGGCCGGCCAGCAGGCCGGGCTCGATCCCGACGCCCTGGCCCAGCGCTGTCTCCAGGCCTATACCAATTTTCAACTGCTCTGCGCCAGTCGCGATGGCCCCTGGGGCGTAACGGCGCTCAATCTGCGCATCACCCAATTGCTGCAAGCAGCCGGGCAGATCGCAGCGGGCCGCGAATGGTTTGCTGGTCGACCGGTGATGATTACCCGCAATCGCTATTCCCTAGGCCTCATGAATGGGGAAGTAGGGATGACGCTCCCGGTTACCCTGGCCGATGGCGAGCGCCACTTGCAGGTAGCCTTTTGGGGCGGCGATGGCGGAATCCGCTGGTTCTCGCCCTGGCGCTTGCAGGATCTAGAGACGGTCTTTGCCCTCACCGTGCATAAATCCCAGGGCTCCGAGTACGAGCACTGCGCTTTTCTTGCCGCCGACGAGGACCGTGAGTTTCTACAGCGCGAACTCCTCTACACCGCGCTTACCCGCGCCCGCTCGCGCTTCAGTCTTGCCCTCAGCGGCGATGCCGAGCTCGTGCATGTTATGATTGGGCATTCGACGGCGCGCAATCACTGCATCTTCGACCCTACTCAGGAGAAAGCGCATGAATGACAACAGCAGCAAACGTCTAGCTCAGATTTTGGGCATCACCGGCCTGCTACCCCTGCTCATTGCCGATGTGGTGACTTTGAATTTTTTGCCAAAATCTGTGTTGACTCAATCCGGTTTAATACATCTTCTGATTAAACAGTTGGCACCTTTAAAGGATTACAGCCTCATCGCGGTCAGTCTGGGTAACATCTATGCCGCCATCATCCTGAGCTTCTTGGGTGCAATCCACTGGGGTCTGGCCCTCGATCGCAGCCAGAATGCCGACAAGACCGGGCCGCTTTTGCTGTGGAGCGTGATTCCTGCCCTTTGGGGCTTCTTTGCCCTGTGGTGGTCGCCGCTCTTGGCCACCCTTCTCTTGATGCTCGGCTTTATCGCCCAATGGTTGGCGGATTTTCGCCTGCAACGGCAGGGTTATCCCTGGCCTAGCTGGTTCTTCCCCCTGCGCAGTGGCCTGACCCTGGGCATCCTGATTCTGCTGGGGGTGCTGGCAACAGAGATTTACTCGATGCTACAGAGCTGAGGGCGCTTGACCTTTGCTGGTACTTTAGGGTGTACGCTATATTCGCAACTGGAGGAGAGCAGCATGGCAACGATAGAGTTGAAAGTAGAGGGAATGACTTGCGAGCACTGCGTGCGCGCTGCGACAACGGCTTTGCGAGCAGTTCCCGGCGTCGAAAAGATCGAAGTCCGCTTGCCGGATTTTGCCTGCGTCGAGGGCAGTGCAGGTCTCGACGCCTTGCAGGCGGCACTGCGCGAAGAGGGTTACACAGCGGAGCAACGGTAGTCGAAAACCGGGCTTGGGAGAGAGAGGCTGTCGCGATTCGGCGACAGTCTCTTTTCTTCCCCAGGAATCCAAGTCCTTGATCTAGCAGTTCATCATCACGTGTTTTTCTAATTTGCTAAATTTCCGAGTTCGACTGCGACCGAATTCACCGAATTTTACCAGTTTGACGGCACCTTGTCGGGAAAGAGCGACGCTTTCCTCCCCCGTTCGGTCTCGTGTCCAACAAAAGCAAAGAGTTGCGCTATGGCATGCCATTTGCTTCCTATTCTGCATGGATACCATTGCTTTTCCTTCCTGGCGCAGGCTGCTGTTGGGCGCGGCGCTTTTTGCTTTGGGCACGGCCTCGGCTGTGGCCAGCGATTTCGATTTTGCGCATGTGGAGAAAAAGGCACAGGAGCTGGCGCACGCCG
>JAWNZB010000223.1:0-1562 GCA_038447835.1 Candidatus Igneacidithiobacillus chanchocoensis
GGCTTTTGCAAGCACCCTCAAAAACGTCTTCAGAGCTACCGACAGCGATTCGACAACTGGGCAGCAGATCGCGCAGATCATATTGCGGGACTCTGCCCTGACCTCACGGGTATTGTGCGCGGCCAATGCGGCCAATCTGGGTTACGGCGCACATACTAAAATTGCGACGGTCAGCCGTGCCGTAGTGGTATTGGGTGTCAACGCATTGCGCAGCTTATGCGTTTCGGCGGCGGTGGTAGAGTCCATGTCTGGCCCTCGACGGTTCCGGGATCGCGTGCGCGATGCGCTGGCACGGGCACTGCATTCCGCTTTTCAGGCTCGGGACATTGGCGTTAGCGAAGGTCTTGGTCCTGAGGCTGTGGAGCGACTTTTTATTGAGTCACTGCTTTCCCATATCGGTGAGATTGCGTTCTGGTGCTATGGCGAGGAGTTCGCGGTGCAGATGGATGCGGTATTGCGGGCAGGAACGTCAACTGCGGAGGCCGCGCGTGAGGTGTTGGGACGTTCTTTTCAGCAATTCGGTCGGGATCTTTTGCAGATATGGAAGCTCGATTTTGTGTTGCAGAACAGCCCGGAAGTGGGGCTGGCCAATCGTCTGACCAGTGCTGCCGCGCAGGGCTGGGGGCACCCGACCCTGCAAAATATCGTCACCGAAATCAGCCAGCTATACCATTTGTCCGGCAAGGATACCTGTGAACGTCTGCAACGGAATGTTGAGGCGGCAAATCAGATGGCCGTTATGCTGGGTATTGAAGGTATCCAAGAGTTGCTCCCGGATCATGCGGTTGCAGAGACTGTTGAGGATATTGCGGAAGAAGGCCAG
Source organism: Candidatus Igneacidithiobacillus chanchocoensis (assembly GCA_038447835.1). Lineage (GTDB taxonomy): Bacteria > Pseudomonadota > Gammaproteobacteria > Acidithiobacillales > Acidithiobacillaceae > Igneacidithiobacillus > Igneacidithiobacillus chanchocoensis. The sequence goes on from JAWNZB010000223.1 coordinate 824, forward strand.
GGCACTCAATACCCCGAACCCGATTTCAAATTGCAGATGCGGGCGCTGACTGAACTGGGGAAGGTTGCGCAATCGCGCAAGGATCTCCCGCTGCTGCTGGAAACCTGTCTGGAAGGTATTTATCGCGCTGTGGGGCTGGATCGCGCGGCTATTTGCCTGATCAACCCGGATCGGACCCTGCTGTCCGCACGCATCGTCGTTGGCCATCAGGCGAACGCGCTACACGCACTGCTAAACTGGCCGCTGACCGCGCAATCGCTCGGGGCGCTGCAACCCGATCTGCGTTGTTGGCGGCAGGAGCGCACGAAGCACTCAAACCATCCGAAAAATCCGATGGAGAGCACACTCAGCTTCTTATTTGACACCCTGCCGGGTGATGCTTTGCTGGCGACCTTTTCGGTGGACAACCGCCCTATCGGAATTCTCTATGCGGATCGGGAGCCTTCGGGCCGCGCCCTCGATGCGGATGCCTTCGAGGGCTTCAAGAGTTTTGTCGAGCAGACGGAGATGGTCATGCGCAGTCTGCGTCGCGCCTGAGCCAGATGGGTTGCTTTGCCAACCGCCTGGGCCGCAATCCAGGGTCGGACTTGGCGGGCAGCGTTCTTCCCATCCAGCACTGACCGGGTTATCTTTGTCCGCAATGCCTTGGCATCCCGCCAGGGCTTGCGCCACAATAAGCGGGTGATGAGCGTGTCCGAGCGAAAGGCCGATATGGACGAAGACAAGGCATCCTCCCGCG
>JAWNZB010000224.1:0-1560 GCA_038447835.1 Candidatus Igneacidithiobacillus chanchocoensis
GGCCAACTCAAAGAGGTAGTCTAAGCTGTTGAAAAATTGGTCGGGGCGATAGGATTCGAACCTACGACATCCTGCTCCCAAAGCAGGCGCGCTACCAAGCTGCGCTACGCCCCGTCGCCGCAGAGAATAGCCGCTCGCCCCGTCGCGGTCAATCTAAGCGGGAAAGACGGCGCCGCAAACGATCTAGCTCCCCACGCGCAAGACCAATACCATCATTCAGGCGTTGGCGCTCCCTGTCGCTGAGTTCCTTACCCTTCTGCACCAGTTCCTCGCTATAAATGGCGATGGTGTCGAGCAGTTCCTCAACCCGTTCATTCATCCGCTCGCGCGAGGCAACGACGCGATCCCAGGCCCGATTAGCCTGATGCCGCAATTGTTCCCGTGTGCGATCGCCCGTTTGTGGGGCAAAGAGCAAGGCGGTGACCGCGCCTGCTACCGCACCTGCCACCAAGGCGATCCCCAGGGCGCTGTAGCCAATGCCATTATCGCTATCGTTTTCATAATTCATCATGATCAGACTCCTTTATCAGGTGATAACAGTGGGGGCCTTGCGACCCGTGAGGGTTTCTATTCGGGTGAGATTCCTGCCGAGCTGAATCAGGTCGCGCAAGGCGCGCTGCGGGTCCTGTTGCTGGCGCTGCGGGTCCTTTTCGAGATGCTCGTGATAAATACGCAATGTGGCACCTTCGGTTCCCGTGCCCGACAGGCAGAATATCAGCCGGGCACCGTCGGCAAAGAGGAGGCGCAGGCCCTGATGCGCACTGACACTGCCGTCAATGGGGTCCGCATAGGCAAAATCATCGGCAGTCAGGATCTCACGTTCCGCTAAAGTCTGACCGGGGAGCACCGGCAATTGGGCGGTAATGCTCTGCATGATTTGCTCGCCCGTTTCCGCCGGGAGTCCTTCGTAATCATGACGCGTGTAGTAATGACGCCCAAACCGCTGCCAATGCTGGGTGACGATGTCGGCCACGGATTGGCCAGTATGCGCGATTACTGAGAGCCAGGCCAGTATCGCCCAGAGTCCGTCCTTTTCACGGATATGGTCCGACCCGGTGCCGAAACTCTCCTCACCACAAAAGGTGATTTTGCCCGCATCCAGCAGATTGCCAAAGAATTTCCAGCCGGTGGGCGTTTCATAGTGAGCAATACCCAGGGCTTCAGCGACCACATCCGCGGCCTGGCTGGTGGGCATGGAGCGGGCGACGCCCTTCAGTCCCTGGCGGTAGGCAGGGATCGCAGCAGCGTGGGCTGCGAGCACCGCCAGCGAATCACTGGGCGTCACAAAAAAGCGGCGTCCCAGGATCATGTTACGATCGCCATCACCATCGGATGCGGCGCCAAAGTCGGGTGCGTTCTCCGCGAACAGGCGATCGGCCAGGGGCTTGGCGTAAACCAGATTCGGATCGGGATGGCCACCCCCAAAATCCATGAGCGGGATACCATTGACCACTGTGCCCACCGGTGCCCCCAGGCGTTTTTCAAAAATCTCGTGGGCATAGGGACCGGTAATGGCGTGCATCGCGTCAAAACGCATCCGGAAGGGCCCCTGCAAGAGCC
>JAWNZB010000006.1:0-42596 GCA_038447835.1 Candidatus Igneacidithiobacillus chanchocoensis
ATACTCGTGCCTGATCATTTCGGGAGAAACCGGTACCGGCAAGGGGCTTGCTGCTCGCATCCTACATTACAGCGGCCTGCGCAGCGACGGGCCAATGGTCGAGATCAACTGCGCGGCTCTGCCGCGGGAGCTGCTCGAGTCTGAGCTCTTTGGTTACGAGGCCGGTGCCTTTACCGGCGCCACCGCCCGCCACCGGTGTTTGGTGGAGCAGGCCAGTGGCGGCAGCCTGTTTTTAGATGAAATTTCAGAAATGGATCTCGACTTGCAGGCAAAGTTGCTGAAGGTGATCGAAGATCGCAGTCTGCGCCGCCTGGGTGGCGATCGTAGCATACAGGTAGACGTGCGCTTTCTTGCCGCCAGCAACCGTGACCTCGACGCCATGGTCGCGGAGGGACGTTTTCGCGCCGACCTTTACCATCGCCTCAGCGTGGTGCGCCTGCTCCTACCGGCGCTGCGCGAGCGCAAGGAAGACCTGCAGGAGCTGGTTCCGCATTTTGTTGCGGAATTCAATGCCCAGGCGGGTAAACGGGTGCGCCACATCAGCCCGGCGGTATGGCAGAGCCTCGAGCAATATGATTGGCCGGGTAACGTGCGCGAGCTGCGCAATGTGGTTGAGCGTGGGGTGCTCTTTTCCGAGGGCGAAGACCTCCCCCTGGAATGGCTGCAACTGCCGGGAATGGCAACCGTGGCGCATTGTCCGGCGCCGGGCGCCTGTCCCCTGGATGACCGCCAGCAGGTAGTGCTGCCTCTCGATGGCAGCATGGATCTCGATAGCATGGAACGAGAAATCCTCGCCCGCGTTCTGCAGTCTACAGACCACAACGTTACCCAAGCGGCGCGGATTCTCGGCACAACGCGGGAAACCCTGCGCTACCGTATTCGCAAGTACGGACTGGGTTCGGACGAAGGATAGGCGGGGCTCGCCGATCATTTTGGTTGTATCGGCTCTACCAAATTGCGCAGGGCCAAAGCCGCCAGCAGTAGCAGAGGGGCAGCAAGCCACAGTGCATAGCCGATGTGTAGCGCCGTGATGACGTTGTAGGTTACCCCTCCCTCATCACCAAGCATGGGTGATGCGTTGTACAGCGGCACGCTGATCGCTGCCAGCAGCACTGCCGGCCAAAGGAAAAAGGAAAGCCTTGTGCGGCACTGGCACGTGCGACAAAGTGGGGTCAACACGACGGAAAAAATAAATAGCGGATTAGCTAGCCATCCGAACATTGCTTGTGGATGAAATGGTAATAACATCGCGCCCCACAATAGCAGTGTCATGCCACGAGCTACTTCGGGAGCATCTCCTGGATCCCAGCCACCGGTAGTCAATGGTGTTGACCGTGTTACGTCTACGGCGGGCAGTGCCAGTGCGCCAATCCAGCATAGCAGGGCCAAAACATACAGCGCCGTCCGGCGACGAGGAGAGAGCCACGTCGCTACCAATGGTCGATTCGGCAGGCGGATATTCACGACCCCTGTGCCCACAGCTGTCGATTGGCGGGTACAACGTTTCCCAGAGAGGCCAAGAAAGCAAAAACGGCAGTGGCCGGATCGGAAATGTTACGGAACCATGTCGAGAGTGTGCGTGGCATCATCATCCATTTGCTTATCAACGCGACTGATGGTTCTCTGGGCACCTGGCGAAACCAGAGTTTTTTAGGCTCTGCTGCACTGGTCGAGCCTGAGGCGACAAGAGTTAGTACGGCGATCCATTTCTTGATCATGATCACGCAGCCCCCATGTACGGATTTATTGACGCTATGTAAGTAGTCTACCGCCGCAGTGCAACGCAAAGATAGCGCGACACCCTCGATTGCTTGGCGCAGGTAGCTGGGCTACACTGCGTGCCTTACGGAGAGGTGACCGAGCGGCCGAAGGTGCAGCACTGGAAATGCTGTGTACTCCAAAAGGGTACCGTGGGTTCGAATCCCACTCTCTCCGCCAATCATCGACAAGCAGCTCCCGAAAACACCCGACCCCACTCCTACGAGGCAGGTAGCCTGGGAGGACCGGTCACCCAATCTTCGTTTCCCACTTCCTGATTATCCTATCCGTCAGCGGCTAGAAAAAAACCACTCTCTCTGCTAGCTTACGGCCAACTGCGCCTAACCGCCCGCCAAACCGTCAAAAGTTAGCCATGCCCAATCTGCTCACCCTTGTTCAGGATCATTATCTGCAGGATGCGGCTTTTCTTGCCCTCCTCGAAAGTCACGGGATTCAAGTCCTGCAGGACTGTCTCGCCAATCGCTCCTGGCTCGAGGCCTTTTGGCAGCACTACGTTCCGGATCCTTTGCCGCAAACCGTCATTCTGGGCCTGAACCCCGGCCGTTTTGGCGCCGGGCAGACGGGAATTCCCTTTGTCGATTTTCGCAGTCTCTCGGCTCTGCTGCCCGAGGCAAGTCTACCCAAGCAAGACAGTGAGCCTTCGGCAACTTTTCTCCACCGCGTTGTCCAGCACATTGGTGCAGAAAAATTCTATCGCATGTTTTACGTGAGCAACGTCTCGGCGGTGGGGTATCTGCGCGATGGCAAGAACTGCAATTACCCCGATCTCCCCGAACTGGCAAGATCAACCGTGGCTCGAAATTTTGCCGAAGAAATGGCCCTCTTGCGCCCTAAGCGCATCATCGCTCTCGGGCGTGAAGTGGAGGCCAGCGCCCAGGCCCTCTTTCCCGACGGATCGGTGCGCATCTCCCATCTGCCCCATCCTTCCTGGATCATGACCTATCGCCTGCGCGAGGCGCAGTCTTGGGTACGCCGCTACGCGCAAATGCTCCTTATGGGTTGAGGAGGATTGGTGACGGCGGGCGAGGAGCGTATCCTAGGTCCCGACGCACGCACCACGAGGTAACATTGTATGACTGAGGAATTGCCAGTACTACCGGCCAAGCGCCGGCTAGAGCCCCTATGCCAGAAAATCGGCCTGCCCACCATACGCGCGGTGGTGGACGATTTCTATAACCGCATCCAGCAGCACCCGACCTTGTCTGGCCCCTTCGGTATTGTTGGCGACTGGGACCTGCACAAAGAACGCCTTACCCACTATTGGTGGACGGTAATGGGTGGGCTACCCTATCAGGATTTTCGCTATGCCCTTGGGGACCGCCATGCTCCCGTCGGTATTACCCATGCCCTTGTCGACGATTGGTTGCGGCTCTTCCACGAGACCATGCTCGACCATCTCTCCCCCGAGCTCGCCCAGCGCTGGCTGGGCCTGGCTCAGGGCATTGGCGAATCCCTACGCTTGATGTTCGCCCGCGACGCGTAGGCGCGTCGGCTGCTCCTCTCCGGGGCCGAGAAAGAAGCGATAGGCGGGGCTGGCCGTCTCTTCGGCGTAGGGCAGGGCGATGCGGTCGAGCATAGCGCGAAACTCCGCATCGTCCTCGTCTGGCACCTCAAATCCTGCCAAGACACGGTCAAAGTCGACGCCATTGTTGCGGTAATGAAAGAGGCTGATGTTCCAGCGCCCGCCTACCTTATCGAGAAACTCCATCAGCGCTCCTGGACGCTCCGGAAACTCAAAGCGGAAGATGCGCTCGTGGCGGGCTTGCTGCGCATGGCCGCCGACCATGTGGCGAATATGCAGTTTGGCCATTTCGTCGTCGCTCAAATCCATGGCGCGGTGCCCGGCCTGACGCAGCCCTGCCAGGAGCTGTTGGGCATCTTCGCGGTTTTGCACCGCGACCCCGACGAAAATGTGCGCCTCGTCGCGGCGGTGCAGGCGATAGTTGAACTCGGTAATGGTCCGTTGCCCGCCAATGGCCGCGCAAAAAGAGCGAAAGGCCCCGGGCCGCTCGGGGATAGTGACAGCAAAGAGGGCTTCTCGGGCCTCGCCTATCTCGGCGCGCTCGGCAATGAAACGCAGACGATCAAAGTTCATGTTGGCACCCGAAAGGATCGCCGTCCAGGCACCGTGCCGCGTCGCCTCGCCGTCTTCCAAAGCCATTCGCTTCAGTCCCGCAACCGCGAGGGCACCAGCGGGCTCCATCACCGTGCGCGTTTCGTCAAAGACATCCTTGATGGCGGCGCAGATTTCGTCGTTGCTTACCCGCACGATCCGATCGACATATTGCTGGCAGAGGGCAAAGGTATGCTCGCCTACCCGGCGCACCGCCACACCATCGGCAAAAATACCCACTTGCTCCAGCTCAATACGCTCCCCCGCCACAAGGGACTGATACATGGCATCAGCCTCGAAGGGCTCGACGCCAATGATGCGAATTTCGGGCACGATACTCTTCAAGTAGGCGGCCACGCCGGAGATGAGGCCACCGCCCCCCACGGGCACAAAGACCGCATCGAGCCCCGTACCGCGCTGGCGTAGTATCTCGGCGCCGACGGTACCCTGCCCGGCAATCACCAGGGGGTCGTCGAAGGGGTGGATGAAGACCATGCCGGTTTCGGCAATGAGTTGCTGGCAATGCGCCTGGGCATCGGAATAGCTGTCGCCAAAAAGGACGACCTCGGCACCCAGGGCACGTACCGCCTGCACCTTGATTTCCGGGGTGGTACGCGGCATGACGATGCGCGCGCGGATACCGAGAAACTGGGCACTGCGCGCCACTCCCTGGGCATGATTGCCGGCGCTGGCGGCAATGACGCCGCGCTGGCGCTCCTCGCTACTGAGCTGTGCGATGCGATTGTAGGCCCCGCGTAGTTTAAAGCTGAACACCTGCTGCAGGTCTTCGCGTTTGAAAAGCACCTCGCGGCCCAGACGGGCGCTCAGTTTGGGAGCAGCTTCGAGGGGGGTTTCGCGGGCGACGTCATAGACGCGACTGCAGAGGATTTCGCGCAGTAAGTCCTTCATTGGCTGTGGCTGGCGGGCAAGGGGCCATCGGGGCGTAGCCATTGCCGGAATTGTTGAATGTCGGGCTCCAAGAGGGCGCTCGCCTTGGCCTCCATTTGCGTGTAGTGAGCGAGCACTTCCTTGCCGAGAGGGGTGAGAAAGGCACCACCGCCGCGCGAGCCGCCGGTGGCCGTCCCTACCAGCGGCGAGGTAAAGGAACGGTTCATGGTGTCGACAAGAAGCCAGGCGCGGCGATAACTCATTTGCATAGCCCGCGCCGCGGCGGAAATGGAGCCCGTTTCGGCAATGCGTTGCAGCAGCTCTGCTTTACCCGGTCCCATGGCGATCGCCTCGGCCAAGAGAATGCGCAGCCGCGGCGCAACGACATGACTATGCTTTTGCATCTGGAGTTTCCCCATCAAAAAAGCGCAGAATTTGCTGCGGCAAATAGCGGGTATGGCCAGGAAAAGATCCCTGCACGTAGGCCACGTGGCCTCCCCGATCCGTAAAACACACCTGCACCGCCGCGCTGCGCTGCCATTTGGCGACATCCGCCAAGGGTACGATAGGATCATTGCGACTATTGATCAACAGGGTGGGCACGCGCACCCGCGCGAGCCCCGGGCCGGAAGAGCACTGTTGCCAGTACGACAGGGCATCGCGAAAGCCGTGGACCGGCGCGGTGAAGGCGTCATCAAAGGCATGCAGGGTGCGGGCACGACGCACCGCCCGCCAATCGACTAAGTCCGGATACCGACTGGCATAACGACCCATTTGGCGCTGCAAGGTGCGCACAAAATAGCGCTCGTAGAGAGGACGTTGGGCGATATGTGCGGCGGTAGCGACCAGGTCTACGGGGGCGCAAACGGCTACTGCCGCAGTCAGATTATCTCCCCGCTCCTCGCCCAGATATTTGAGCAAGGCATTGCCGCCGAGGGATACCCCCACCGCGTACAGGGTGGAGAAGCTGCGCCGCAAGCGCTCGACGATCCAGGCGATCTCGTCACTGTCGCCAGCGTGGTAGGCGCGCGGCTTGCGATTGTCGAGACCACCGCAACCACGAAAATTGACCAAACATCCCGTCCAGCGGCGTGCCTGCAGGGCAGCAGCCAGGGCCAGGGAATAATGCCCACGACTACTGCTGCCCAGTCCGTGAAAAAGCACCACCGCAGGAGCGGCAGAATCACCATCCACCCAATCGACGGCGATCTGGTCGCCATCCGGGGTCGTCCAGATTTCTCGCCGCAGGGGCACCCGCTCAGAGCGCGAGAAAAAGGGCGCCCAGAGGGTTTCGGCATCGCCATTGGGTAGCCAGAAAGGCGGTCGGAAGTTGCAGGACAGGGTCAATCTTCAATGTAGGCGTCGTGCGCCCGCAGGTACTGTTCCAATTCCTCGATACAGCTACCGCAGCCGCTGCCACAACCGGCATGCACCATCAGCAACTCCATAAACGGCAAGGGCTGCGCCCGCTGCCGCGCGAGAATTTCCTGGAATGTGGCCGCCGAGCAACAACAATAGGGGCTGTCGTCGACTTCCTGGGCTTCGGCTGACATTCGTGCTGCATACCTCATGGTCGGAGGGAAACTTGGTCCGAGATATTACCGACCCCAGCAGGCGGCAGCAAGGAAAACCAGCTCGCGTGCGGTTCATATTGCCGCTGCTGTTTGCAGGCGACAGAGTTTGATCCTGGGCAGATGGCAAACCATTGCAGTTTCTATGATGCACCCTCATTTCGAAGATATGGTTTGCGCATAGCCCTTGTTGGCGCAGCCTTGGACGCCGTGGCTACTGTGATGATGTTGGCGCACCGAAGTCCCGGGCAGAGGTAATCGGCCGAGCATCTCTTTCCGCAGCAGACCGCTTTGCTACGCCGGACGACCCTAATGATAGCTTCATTGCCCGGTGTGCAGCGATTGTGTTGAAAAACTCCTTTCTGTATGCGTGCAACTCCTCTGGTCGAAAATTTGGCCTCGTAGGAAGCGCTAAGATCGACGATCGTTCTATGGGTAATGGGGTGAAGACCCCCCAATGAGATCCATATCGGTGCGCATCGGGGTTTTTCAACAGAATTAGTTTCTTTGCGACAACGTGTGTCCGAATGAACTTACCTCTTTTCTTTGGCGCTCGGCAAGCAGCAGCAGGGTGGTCCCAGGTGATCGCCTTACGCAAGGACACCGCTGGCTGGCAGCCTTACCTGTGGATCCCCTCTGGTAGACTCAGAGGATCAGGCCTGGAGGATACGATTGCGAAGTCCAGCAGAGCAAAACCCCGACCTCCGTAAGATCATCCATGTGGACATGGATGCTTTCTTTGCCTCGGCCGAGCAACGTGAACGGCCGGAGCACCTCGGCCAGTCTCTGATTGTTGGTGGTGATCTCGATGGTCGAAGCGCTGTCGCCACCCGCAACTATGAGGCGCGGCAGTTTGGGATTTCCTCGGGCATTTATGGATGTACTGGCTGCCGCCGCTGATGGCATTTTACTCGAGGTGTCGATAACAGCTTATTTGACGAATCAGCGCATAAAAACAGGTGCTATTTTGATCCCGATGGCTATCTAAAGTGGGAAGAGCTCGAGAAGACGGATATGGATTCTCCGCGGTTCCAAGCGCTGCGCGCCGAGATCAAGATGTTGTTGGGACAAAAAAGTGGGTGGACAGCCTTCGCGACGCGGACTGATTACGATAGCGATCGAGGGGCAGCGGAGTCCGTTGCCGTGAAAATGTGAGGTTTCTTACCGCAACGTCAGCCAAAGCTAAGAAGGCAAGGGCGTACCGCGTTTGGCGCGGATCTCTCGATGTAGTTTCGGGTCCGATGTGGCTACTCGAAGACGGGCCGCATGAACGAGCGCTCATAGCTAATGAAACATCTCGTTTCTTCGTGATAGCGCATGGCAGCTTGACATTCTGGGTCACTCGCAGCTTTGGAGCGATACTCTTCATAGGCCGCAAGTGAAGGGAACGAAAACAGGGCAAGAGCAATATTATTTGCACCTTCGTGAGGCATGAAATAACCATGATGCTTGCCGCCGAACTTCTCAACCAGTGGTATCCACATCTTTCCGTAAGTCTCAAACTCTTTGAGCTTGAAAGGATCGACAACATAGCGCAGGTAACAGGTAATCAAGGCATTTCTCCCTGTAGGTCAAAAGCAATTCAATTGCACTCCCCGTGCGGTGGGACATTCTGAGTAGTCGTGTAGCACGCCAGTCGTCATCCTCGATCACCACGCTCATGGACGATTGTTACTGGTCGGATGATGGCAATTGCTTTTCGCCGCCGAATGTCTGCAATCAGATTAGATTCTTACGCCTCAACATGAGGGTATCCCGCAAGAGCGTGCTTGGCAACGCTCAGGGCCGGGCACCGCCAGTGAAGGCTACCTGAAAAGGCTTCCTGGCTGGCAAACCAAGAATCACGAACAGATCACTCATGATCAATCTCTAGTGCCCATGTCTAGGCCCCATTACCCAAGAGCGACATCGGCTGCAACGGGATACGTGCCGAGTGCATGCACGTTACGCGGTTCTTGACGACACCGGTATTTCCACTATCTACCGGTATATAACCCCCAGGGATGAGGTGGCGGATGAACAAAGTGCAAAGACCCGGTGGCGTCCATTCTTGGTTGCTTGCTCTCGCCTTTGCCGCCGTAACGGTGCTATTTGCATGGATTGTGATACCGGCAATCCTCACCGGCAGCCCACTCGCGGATGCTCTGCAAAAACCATTCGAAATGGCCGGAAGCCTCGTCGCTGCGATAGCTGCCATCGGAGCGCTCAAACTGTTTTTGGAGAGGCCAATACAAGCGGGTGCGCCGTTGGAATTCGATCCCTCCCCAAGCAAGGCACAGCGGGCAGTTGCAACCAATAAGCAAAGCACGCCAGCCGCCCAGTACGAGCCCCCTTCCGCTCAACCCGATGGCTGGACTCTCGACCTGCTGAAGTCTCTGGAGTGGAAGCGCTTCGAGGATTTGTGTAACGAGTATTCCCGACGGAAAGGAATGCGCACCGAGACTACCTGCCTTGGCGCCGACGGTGGTGTAGATATCCGCATCTACCGCGAGGATGGCGTTCTCATGGGCATCGTGCAATGCAAGGCGTGGCGAACGAAAGAGGTTGGCGTGCGGCTGATTCGTGAGCTAACGGGAGTGATGGCAAGCGAAAAGGTACCGCACGGTGTCTTCATAACCACCAGCGCTTTTACAAGAGAAGCGGTTACTTTCGCAGAGAAGAATAGAATCATTCTTTTGGATGGCCCAGGGTTTATTTCTGCAATCAAAAAACTGCCACCAAGTGAACAAGAAAACTTATTACAATTCGCCACAGCTGGGGATTATTCCACACCTACCTGTCCGCACTGCGGAGTTAAAATGATTCTCCGAAAGAAGTACAGCAAGTTTTGGGGATGTCGCAACTATCCAAAATGCAAAATGACGTTGCAAGTTGGTAAGGAGTGGGGATGAATATGAGGTTTCTGGGCGTAAAGAAGTGCGTCAAAGAAGGTATATATCGTCATCGCGCGCTCCAAAAAATCAGGCATGGGCCAGTAGCCGATCGAGCGCATTGGCAAATGCCTGGCGATCGGCTTGGCTCAGGGAGGCAGGCCCGCCAGTATGCACGCCCGAGTCTCGCAGTTGCTCCATAAGGTCACGAACCCGCAGGCGCTCGCGGATGGTGTCGGGAGAATAGCGTTCTCCACGCGGGCTGAGCGCATGGGCATTTTTATCCAACACGGCGGCGGCCAGTGGGATATCGCTGGTGATTACCAAGTCTCCTGCCATAATTTGCCGAAGGATTTCCGCATCTGCCACATCGAAGCCCTTCGCTACGACAACCGTGCGGATGTAGGCCGAGCGGGGTACGCTCAGCGCCTGATTGGCCACCAGGGTCAGCGGCACTTGCCGGCGTTCGCTGGCGCGGTAGAGAATCTCTTTGATGACCTTGGGGCAAGCGTCGGCATCAACCCAAATATGCATTGCATTCTCGTCGAAATTTCCTGGGCAGGAACACCTTGTCACAGATGGATCATCGTAACAATGGCTGTTCTCGATAACTCGTCATTCGGTGCGCCTAGCCCCGTACGCATTTGGGCGTTGTCAAATTCGACCACCTGCCAAGGAGATAGGAGAGAAAAGTACTTTGGATGTTGGTGAATAGAACGGGCAACCTGCGTTTGGAGTCGCTTATCAGAGGGAGCTTTCTAAAAATGGGCGGCCACATTGGCCCTATCATCAAACGGAGCAGGGAAAAACACCGAAGTCAATGGTGGAGTTGGTTTTAGCTGGTAGAAAACCAACCTTTCCTTAACTCCAGCTTTCTGGACACCGACGAGCCTCGAAAGGAGGCTTACGGTGTCCACGAACTCGTAAAGTTATTAATGTCCAATAAGCGGCGTTGTATGCTCTGCCGCAGAACAGCTGCCTCCGCTACGTACCTACCCTCACGCCAACCTGATCGCCATCATGACCACCCCTTTCGAGCAATGGACCCGAGCCTTCCGCAACGCTATGAACATCAACGCTATAGCTTGATCGCCTAACACATCACCACGAAATCATTCAGACAGCGCATAACTGGGGACGCTTTCCCCTTCTGAACCTATTGAATTCAAGGCGGGGCGATAGGTCTTGCCAACCACAAGCAAATGCTACTGCCGAGGATCTTTTTTAGTCCGCTCTGTTGCGTGGGCAAGAGCCTTGCTCTTCGGCAAAAGGAGTGCGAGACATCAACGCCCTGAAAAAGCTTGCTGTTCAAACTCCGGGAGAGCCTTCTCAGTATATGACGCGGCTGGACGGGGGAACCATGCGATCCTCTCCGTTCTTCGGATCGATGACCCGGGCAATGCGCTTCTGCAGGTTGATGCGCTCCCAGCGCAACACCAGCAAAGGCTTGCGAGCCGATCCGGTTGCCCTGCTCATCCATCCAGAGGGGATGGTCGCCATCGTGAAAGTATCCTCGAAAAGCTTCTGTCGATTTCCGGCTTCAATGTCCCGCAAGTGTCCCAAAAAATCAACCGAAGGTGCAGCATTTCTCTACGTTATTGGTGCGAAGAGGGAGACTCGAACTCCCACGGCCGAAACCGCTGGAACCTAAATCCAGTGCGTCTACCAATTCCGCCATCCTCGCGACTGCGCTATCTTATCCTCTCGGGACTTCCTGGACAACGACGGAGCCACAGATGGCCAAGTCTCCACAACGAGTGCGCCGCCTCCTGGCGGTAGAAGCCGCCCGCATCATGGTCGAGGAAGCCGTGGGGGATTTCCGCAGTGCCAAGGAAAAAGCCGCGCGCCGCCTGGGTGTGGATGCGCAACAGCACTGGCCGAGCAATACCGAGATCCACACCGAGCTGCAGGCCCGATTGCAACTCTTCCATGCCGACACCCAGCCCCTTGCCCTACGCCGCCTGCGCGAAATTTCCCTGGAGGCTATGGAGTGGCTACAGGCCTTCCAACCGCGCCTGGTAGGTTCGGTGCTCGAAGGCGATGCTACGGAGCACAGCAAGATTACCCTGCATCTCTTTGCCGATGCGCCGGAGTCGGTGATGTTTTTTCTCCTCGATGCCCGGCAGGAGTACGAAGAAGGCTGGCAGCGCCTGCACTTTGGTGATGGCCCAATGCGCGACTATCCCCTCTTTACCCTCGACTACCAGGGCGTTCCTCTCCGCTTGGTGGTATTTTCCCTCGACGAGGATCGCCGCAGCCCTGCCTCTGCCCGCGATGGCAAGCCGTTGCGGCGGGCGGGCGTCGGCCAACTGCGACGTTTGTTGGCGGAGGCTACTCCTGCGCCGGAAACGGCAAGCTCGCATCCTTGGGACGAAGATGTTGCCAACTCACCAGGATCAATGCCGAGATGATGCCCAGCATGCCGAGGAATTCCCAATGGTTGGGGCGCTCCTGCAACTGCCACCAGGCGGCAAAGACGCCAAAGATGGGGGCGATGAGGGTAGCGATGCCTGCCACCCCAGAAGGTAGAACACGCAGGGCAAAGAGCCACAGTAGATAGGCCAGGGCAGTACCCAAAATCACATTGTAGCTGAGAGCGGTAATAAAGACTGGGGTCCAGTGCACCTGCCAGCCCTCGAGGCCCAGGGCCAGGGCAAGCAGTACCAGTCCACCGATCAACGCCTGCCAGAAAGTGACGTTAATGAGATCCTGGCCGGGCGGCGCAAAGCGCTTGTGCCATATCGCCGACGCTGCCCAGGAAAAACCCGAGATGATGGCAAAGAAAGGCCCCAACCAAGAGCCCCCGCTGGCTTGCCATGGCTCGAGTACGATCACGAGGCCCAAAAAGGCCAATAGCACTGCCGGCTTCTGCAGCCCGTGTAAACGTTCGCCAAGGACAGGCCAAGCCAGGAGCATGAGCCAAATGGGCATCATGTAGACGAGGATAGCGGTCTTTCCCGCCCCAGCGTAGTGGAGCGCCAGAAGGCTACCACCAATAAAGCCGGTGCTCTGCAGCAGACCGTAGGGCACGACATAGATCAGCGGTGGCAGGCGCAGGCTGCGTTTGAGCAAGAGCAGAATCAGCAGCAGGATGGGAGCGCTCAGGCTGACGCGCAAGGCAGCGAAAAGGAGGGGGGCACAGTCCGCCACCGCCATTTTCATTAGCACCCAGTTGTACCCCCAGATAACCCCCAGGAGCAGAACCGAAGCAAAGGCCCCAGCGGTTTCGCGGGACTGCATTGGTCAAAAATCCTTGTGTTGCGTCAAAAAAGCCGGGGGTGGGCCCCCGGTGCAGAGTGCAGCGCCGTTATCGTTTGGCGCGATCGTACTGGGCGGGCCAAGCCCAGTCTACCCCCAGGGCCTGTGCCGCCTGCAGCGGCCAATACGGATTGCGCAAGAGCTCGCGCGCAAGGGCCACGGCATCGGCCTGGCCGGTAACGAGGATCTGTTCCGCTTGCATGGGTTCGGTAATCAGCCCGACGGCAACCGTAGGCAGCCCGACTTCCCGACGAATACGCTCGGCAAAGGGCACCTGAAAGCCTGGGCCGGCAGGAATCCGGGCATCGGGAGTCATGCCGCCGCTACTGCAGTCGATCACGTCTACGCCAATCTCCCGCAAGGCCTGCGCGAGAACCACCGACTGCTCGATGTCCCAGCCGCCGTCCACCCAATCCGTTGCCGAGATGCGCACCCACAAGGGCAGTTCTTCCGGCCAGCATGCACGCAGCGCCCGCGCCACTTCGAGGGGAAAGCGCATGCGCTTTTCCAGGCTGCCACCATAGTCGTCTTGCCGCTGGTTGCTCAGGGGCGAGAGAAAGCTATGCAGCAGGTAGCCGTGGGCCATATGCAGTTCGAGGATACGAAAACCGGCACGGAGGGCGCGCTGGGCAGCCGCAACAAAGTCGGCGCGCACCTGATCCAGCTCTGCTTTCGACATCTCCAGCGGAACCGTATGTTGCGGGCTGAAGGGAAGGGGGCTGGCACCAATCGGCTGCCAGCCTCGATCCGAGCCCGGCGGCAGCGGCGTTCCCCCATGAAAGGGTGCGGCCGTCGACGCCTTGCGTCCGGCATGGGCAATCTGAATGGCAGCCACAGCCCCCTGCTGATGCACGAAATCGACAATTGGCCGTAGAGCTTCGGCCTGGGCGTCGGTCCAGATGCCGAGATCGTCGGGAGAAATTCTTCCCTCGGGGCTTACTGCCGCCGCCTCGACCATGACTAGGCCCGCGCCACCCACGGCGCGGCTGCCCAAGTGCACCAAGTGCCAGTCGCTGGCTACGCCGTCGGGGGTGGAGTACTGGCACATCGGGGCCATGACGATGCGATTGCGCAGGGTAACGCTGCGCAGTTGCCACGGGCTGAAGAGGAGCTTGCTCATTGGTCGGCCCGCAGATGCTGGGCGAATTCGCGCAAGGTCATTTGCCAAGCCTCGGCCGCCGCCTCGGGGCGATAGCTGTCGCGACGATCGCTGAAAAAGCCATGGGGCGCTCCAGGGAAGACGCTCAGGGTATAGCGCTTGCCCGCCGTACTCAGGGCAGTAACGATGCGAGCGTGCTCCGCCGGCGTAATGGAGTGGTCTTCGCTGCCGTAGAAAAGGGTTAGGGGCGCCTGCATGGCCGGCACGTGATCGAGCAGCGGTGGTCGACCGGCGGGGTCGGACTCCGGCGCAATTCCCCCGCCATAATAGGCAACAGCACAGGCGACATCCGCAGCCAACGCCGCATTGGCCAAAAAGGTATAGCGCCCGCCCATGCAGAAGCCGACCACACCGAACTTTCCCTTTGCCACTTCTGGGCGATCGCGCACGGCCGCAATGGTCGCCCGCGCCTCGTCCATTACCACGGTGTCTTGCAGGGTGCGAAGATGACCGATGGCGTTCTCGAAGTCACTGTAGGCGTATACCTTGCCGTGGTAGATGTCGGGGATGATGGCGGCGTAGCCTTCCGCCGCCAGGCGCTGGGCGACGTCCTCGAAATGCTCATTGATGCCAAAGGCCTCGATGAATACCAAAACCAAGGGGAAGGGACCGTTGCCGGTAGGGCGAGAATAGTAGGCACGAAGATCGGGACGAACTGGCAACCACTCCGATTGGATTGAGGTCATGGCATTGCTCTCCGGTTGGGGGAAGGACGCAGAAAGCATACCGACCAATCGGTATCCGGGCAAATCCGCCCTTACGGGGCGAGGCTAGCGATAAATTGCTGCAGTTGTCCGAGACAGGTTTGATAGCTGCGCAGCGATTGCATGTTCTTGCCCAGACCCACGCAACCCTCGATGGCAGCAACCACGAAAAGGGCCGCCTCTGCCGGGTCGACATCGCTACGCACGTTTTGCTGTGCCTGGCCACGACGCAGGGCGGCAGCAATGACCTGTACCCACTGATCGAGAATGCGTTGTAAGCTCTGGCGGAAGTTCTCGTCGAGGGGGCTCATTTCTTGGATGAGATTGTTGAGGGGGCAACCATAGCGCAGAATGCGCTCGTCGGCGGCGGCAATCTTTTCCGCCAACAATTGCTGTAAGCAGGCGATGGGATCGCTACTCTGCTGCAGCGGCGTAAACCAGCGCTCGCTGAGCTGCGGGGCGATCACGTCTTCCACCACCGCCAAGCCGAGTTCCTGCTTGGTACCAAAATGGTGGTAGAGTGCGCCTTTGCTGACCGAAGTTTTGGCGAGAATGCGATCCAAACTCGCGGCTTGGAAACCGCTTTCCAAAATTTCGTTATAGGCCGCCGCGAGCAGATCGGTACGGGTCTGCTCCGGATTACGGGTCTTTCGAGTGGCGATGGGTTGTACAGCGTTCATGGCGCATGTAATACCAACCAATCGGTATCTTGTCAAATGGATGGGCGTAGAATTTGCTTATAGATAGCCACTGCCATCTCGATCATGAAGCATTTGCCAGCGATCGCGCCGCGGTTTTGGAGCGGTCGCGTACTGCCGGCGTCGACGCCTGGGTGGTCCCCGCTTATAGCCCTCGCAACTGGAGCCGGTTGCAAGACTTGGCAAAGTCCGCGGCGGGTGTTGCTGCCGCCTACGGCGTGCATCCCCTGTACTTGGGAGAGCTTTCGGAACAGGACTGGGGCCGACTGCCAACCCTCCTCGCCAAGGCCGTTGCTCTGGGCGAGATTGGCCTTGACCGCGGCGAGGGCGCGCCGCCCCTGGAGCTCCAACTCACGGTCCTCGGGCGCCAGCTCGACCTAGCGCAGGAGCTTGAATTACCAGTAATTCTGCATGCCCGACGGGCAAGCGAAGATCTCCTGCAGGCCCTGCGCCATTGGGCGCCTTTACGCGGCGTGTGGCACAGCTTTTCCGGTAGTGGGGAGCAGGCGCGAAAAGCCCTCGACTTGGGGCTGCATTTGGGCTTTGGCGGTGCCGTCACGCACCGGCGGGCGGCCCGCTTGCAACGGGTGTTGCAGGCCTTGCCCACAGAGGCCCTGGTGCTCGAGACCGACGCTCCCTTCCAGCCACCCGCGGCCCATCCGCAGCAGCGCAACGAGCCCGCCTTTCTCCGCGAGATTCTCGCCGCAGTGGCCGAGTTGCGCGCCATCACCCCCGAGAAACTTGCAGAAATTACGGCAAAGAATACCCTGATTGCCTTTCCCCGCTTGGAGCAAGAGCTGTGTCGGAAGAAGCCCTGATTCGAACGCAAATTTTGCTGGGGGATGCCGGGATTGCCCGCTTGGCGGCAAGCCATGTGTTCCTGGCCGGGCTCGGTGGCGTTGGCGCCTATGTAGCGGAAAACCTCGCACGCGCCGGTGTTGGGCGCCTGACCTTGGTGGACCACGATTGCGTTGGGGTGAGTAATCTCAATCGTCAACTGGTTGCTCTGCATAGCACCCTGGGGCGGCCAAAAGTCGAGGTCATGGCCGAACGGATAGCGGATATTGCCCCCAACTGCCAGATCGATGCCCAGCAAGTCTTTCTGCAGGCTGAAAATGTTGACACCCTCCTTGCCGCCAGCGGGGCGACGGTGCTGGCGGATTGCATCGACGCCATTGCTTGCAAGGCCGCCCTGATCCGCGCCGCACAAACGCTGGGAATGCGCATTTTTTCGAGCATGGGCGCCGGCAACCGCATCGATCCCAGTCAAGTACGCTTGGCCCGCCTCAACCAAACCGAAGGTTGCCCCTTGGCGCGGGAATTGCGCGGTCTGCTGCGCCATGCCGGCGCCAGCCTCGATCTTTGGGCGGTGTATTCCCGCGAGCGTCCGCGGCCACCAGCACCCCGAGAGGCACCGGATCAAGGCCCCGGCGGTCGACCAAAAACGGTCAACGGCACCATTTCCTACATGCCTGCCCTCTTCGGTATCCACCTTGCCGGCGCCATCGTTCAGCATCTCCTCGCCGAGGAGCGACAAGCGCCGCCGAGTTCCGCTACTATCGACCCATGAGCTATATCGACCTACGCGCCTTCTTGGCGGACCTGGAGTCTCGCGGCGAACTTCGGCGCCTGCGCGAACCCATCTCGCCGCGCCTCGAAATGACGGAAATCTGCGATCGCAGCCTGCGCGCCGGAGGCCCCGCCGTCCTTTTTGAAAATCCCCAGGGTTTTGAGATTCCGGTACTTGGCAATCTTTTTGGGACGACGGCGCGGGTGGCGCGCGGCATGGGCGGCGAGTCATTGGAAGACTTGCGCAACATCGGTCGCTTGCTCGCCTACCTCAAGGAGCCGGACCCGCCCAAGGGACTGCGCGATCTTTGGGCCAAACTGCCGACCCTGCGCAAGGTGTTGCACATGGCACCGACCACGCTGTCGCGTCCTCCCTGCCAAGAGGTAGTTTTGCAAGGCAAGGAAATCGACCTCGAACGCTGGCCGATCCAGACCTGCTGGCCAGGGGACGTAGGACCACTGCTCACCTGGGGGCTGACCATCACCAAGGGACCGCTCAAAAAGCGCGCGAACATGGGTATTTATCGGCAGCAGTTGATCGGCCCCAACCGCATCATCATGCGCTGGCTGGCGCATCGGGGTGGGGCGCAGGATCTGCGGGAGTTTCAGCGGCAGCACCCGGGGGAGCCTTTTCCGGTGGCGGTGGCCTTTGGCGCCGACCCCGCCACCATCCTCGCCGCCGTTATCCCCATCCCCGACACCATCTCGGAGCATCAGTTTGCCGGGCTCCTGCGCGGCAGCCGCACGGAATTGGCGTCTGCCGTATCCGTGCCCTTGCAGGTGCCGGCACGTGCGGAATTGGTTCTCGAGGGGCACATCTACCCCGATGATTTTGCTGTAGAAGGGCCTTTTGGCGACCACACCGGCTACTACAACGAGACTGAGCGTTTTCCGGTGCTCACCATCGAGCGCCTCACCCATCGCCAGAATCCGATCTACCACAGCACCTTTACCGGCCGCCCCCCGGACGAGCCGGCCATCCTCGGCGTGGCGCTCAACGAAGTATTTGTACCCCTGTTGCAGAAGCAGTACCCAGAAATTCTCGATTTTTATCTTCCCCCCGAGGGCTGCTCCTACCGCTTGGCGGTGGTGCGCATTCGTAAGGGATATCCCGGCCACGCCAAGCGGGTCATGTTTGGGGTTTGGGGCTTTTTGCGCCAATTCATGTACACCAAATTCATCATCGTCGTCGACGAAGACATCGATGCCCGCAGTTGGGCAGACGTCATCTGGGCGATGACGACGCGGATGGATCCGGTGCGCGACACGCTACTGGTAGAAAACACCCCTATCGATTACCTCGATTTTGCCTCGCCGGTAGCGGGGCTCGGGGGCAAGATCGGCTTCGATGCCACCAACAAACTGCCGGGCGAAACGCAACGGGAATGGGGCACTCCCATCCGTATGGATGCCGAGGTGAAGCGCCGCGTGGACGAGATTTTGGGCCGTTTGGACAAGCCGCTGTTTTGATGAGCGGCAAACATTGGAGCGGGTGATGGGAATCGAACCCACGTCATGAGCTTGGGAAGCTCAGGTTCTACCATTGAACTACACCCGCGAATGCTCCATTCTATAGAAACAACTGGAGAAAAGGCAACATTGGGTTCGTAGAGAATTTGCTCAGGCCCCATGGTGACGACGATTAGAGGACGAAGAATGGAAGATCTACCAACTCGCGAAGAAGACATCGAACAGGCGTCGCGATCGCTCAAGGCCATGGCTCACCCTCTCAGACTCAAGGTGCTTTGCATTTTGGGTTCCGACGAATTGAGCGTGCAGGATATCGTTGCTGCGGTGGGGACCACCCAGAGCAATATTTCTCAGCACCTTGCCATTCTGCGCGAGAAGGACATTCTCAAGGCGCGCAAGGATGCCAACAAGGTGTACTACCGGGTGGGGGATCCACGTACGTTGCGGCTGATCTCGATGATGAGTGAGGTGTTCTGCAGCATCCACTGATCCGCGTTGTCAGTATCGTAATATCATAATATACTAATTCTCTTGAGCGCCCCGGGGCGCTCTCTGCTCTTTTGACACCGATCAAAAGTTCAAGTGGAGTCGTCATCGCATGAACCGCCGAAGTTCTTGGGGTATCGCTGCCGCCGTCTGGCTTGCCGTCGGCGCGGCGCCGAGCGCCCATGCCATCGATTTTGCGCAGTGTGTCCACGACGCCCAGCGCCGCAACCCAGAAGCCCTGCTTGCCGAGGCCCAGGCCGCCGAGGCCAAGGGGGCGGTTAGCGCTGCACAAGGACATTTGCTGCCCAAGCTCTCGGCAAGTTTTTCCGGGGCGCAATCCAACAACGCGCTCACGGTCTTTGGTATGAAGCTGTCGCAGCGGGTCGCCACCTTCAACGACTTTGGTGCTGGTCAATTCAATCCCACCAATCCCAGCTCCCTATATACGGCCCCCAACAATCTCGATCATCCCGGTGGCTATCACAATCTTGGTACGGAGATTTCCCTCGCCATTCCCATTTGGAATGGCGGCGCGGTGCGCGGTGGTATCGAAGAGGCCCAGGCCATGCTGCGGGCAGCCCAGGCCGGTGACCAATATGCGCAGCAAAAGCTGACCTTTACCGTCCTCCAGGCCTATGATGGGCTGATTGCCACCAAGGCCGCTCAAGAGGTTGCCGAAAAGGCCCTACATGCCGCGGATGCTTACGTGCAGACGACACGGCAGCTACTGACGCAGGGAGTGGTGGTCAAGAGCGATCTACTCTCGGCCGAGGTGCACCAAGAAGAGGCAGCGTTGGCCTTGCAAGAGGCCAAAAATGCCGTTGACAATGCCCGTGCCAATCTCGCGCTGCTCATCGGCAAGCCCATCTCCACCCCTTTGCAGGTGGATGCACCGGTAGAGCCGCCTTCGCCCGCGGGTGATGCGACTGCCCTGGAGCAAGAGGCGCTGGCGCAGAATCCGGCGATTCGTGCCCTGCAGGAAAAGGTCCATGCCGCGCGCGCGGGGATAGGGGTTGCGCGTGCCGCCTATCTGCCGCATGTCAACGCCATGGCTAAGCAGGAATGGAACGGCACGAGTCTGGGTAATGCCGCGCCCTCCTACACCGTGGGCGGTCAAATCCAGTGGAACCTGCTGGATTTTTCGCGCTCTGGAGAAATGGACGCGGCGCAAGCCAAAGTGCAGGCAGCCCTTGCAGATCTGCAAAAGGCGCAGGATCAAACCCGGCTAGCAGTGCAGAAGACCGTCTTGGCGGCGCAATTGGCAGAGCAACGGGTCAAGACGCGGGAACTTGCCGTGCGCCAGAGCGAAGAAGCACAGCGCTTGCTGCGCCTGCGCTATCAAAATGGTGTCGAGACGCTGACCGCGCTATTGCAGGGCCAAGCCGCCCTGGACCATGCCCGGGCGGAGTTGGTGCAGGCGCGTTACCAAGAAGCAATCGAACGGGGAGCCCTCTGGCTCGCCCTCGGAAAGATGGATTTGCAAACGCTCAGCGGAGCGCCGTCGGGAGTAGGCCAGTGAAGAAGCAAGTTCTTGCCATGAGTATCGTCGTTTCCCTAGGGCTTGCCGGTTGTGGGGAAAAGCCGCCCCACGCCGCAGCAGCGGCGCAGACGGTTGTCGCCCAGGTGATTACTCTCGCCGCCGGTCAGGCGCAAGGTTACGAGACGGTGCCGGGCACCGTTACCGCGAGTCGGGAGGTACAGCTTGGTTCGCGTCTCAGTGGTTACTTGCGCGGCTTGCAGGTCCATGTTGGTGAGCAGGTGCAGGCAGGCCAGTTGCTCTTTGAGGTCGATCCCGCCGAAGTCGATAGTCAGGTTGCTCAGGCGCAGGCCGGTTTGGCCCAGGCTGAGGCCAATTTTGGTAATGCCCAATCCAACTACGAGCGTTTCAAAAAGTTGTACGATGCCCAAGCCATTCCGCAGAAGCAGTGGGATCAGGTACAAAGCCAATACGAGATGGCCAAGGCGCAAGTTGCCGCGGCGCGGGCCGGTACCGGTAGCGCGGCCGCACAACTGCGCTACGCGCGGGTGCGGGCCCCGTTCAGTGGTGTGGTGACGCAAAAAATGCTGCAAAACGGTGCCTTGGTTGCCCCCGGTAATCCGGTATTGACCTTGGCCAACCCGCAGCAACTGGAGGTGGAGTGTAGCGTTGGCGAGCAGGCCTTTGCCCGTCTGCACCTAGGGCAACAGCTACAACTCAGCAATGATGGCAAGACCATAACCGCTACTGTGCGCGATTTAGTGCCGGTCTCCGACCCCATGACCCATAGCCATTTGGTCAAACTTAGCTTGCCGGTCAATAGCGGTTTGCAAGCCGGGTCCTTTGTGCAGGTGCAGGTGCCGGAGTCGGGCGCTACCGCCACCCTACGCATTCCGGCCCAGGCGCTCCTACAGCGCGCTGGCATCCCGGGGGTCTTTGTCGTCAACCAGCAAGGGGTGGCCGAGTACCGCATGGTCCGTCCAGGACAAGTTTCCGACGGAAGAGTGGATATCCTCTCTGGCCTGGCGCCGGGGGAGCGGATTGTGGTGACGCAGCTCGAGACTGTTAATAATGGCGATCACATCGCCTCGGGTGGAGCCGCGCATGGCTGATCTGCAGCAGAAGATGAATCTAGCCGGGCGCCTGGCCAGCGGATTTTATCGTTCCAAGATCACCGTCTTGATCATGCTCGCCATTGCCCTCTTCGGCGCAATGGCGGTGCTGGTGACGCCGCGGCTCTATAACCCAGAGATCGTGGTGCCAGCGGCGGAGATTTTCGTGATGCGTCCGGGTTCTAACAGCGAGGAGGTGCATAATCTGGTGGTGCGTCCCCTCGAGGCGCTCATGGCCTCGCTACCGGGGGTGCATCATACCTACGGTTACGCCGAAAATGATGTCGGTATCGTCACTGTGCAGTTTCAGGTCGGCGCCAACGAAGAAAAGAGTCTGCTCGAGGTCTACAACCAGCTTAGCCGCAATATCGACCGCATGCCGCCGGGCACCATGCAACCCCTGGTCAAATCCATCGGTATCAACGATGTCCCCATTCTCGATGTGACGCTAAGCTCCGAGCACTACAACCAGGTACAATTGCGCTCCATTGCCCTGCGGGTCATGGATCAGTTGCAGAATGTGCCAGATGTTGCCAATGCCGAGATCATCGGTGGGGCCCGCCGGGCAGTGAATATTTGGATCGATCCGGGCAAGTTGGCGAGCAGCGGCGTGGGTCTCGACCAGTTGCGCAAGGCTCTGCAAGGCAGCAATCTGATTTTGCCGGCCGGTCATCTGGTGGCCAACAATCGCCATATCCCCCTGCGGGTGGATGCTGCCCTGGGCGGGGCCGAGGGGGTAGGGAATGTCATCATCGGCAGCCATGATGGCCGGCCGATCTTTCTCCACGACGTGGCAACCGTAGAAGAGGGGGCGGCGGAGACCGACACCCTAGTTACCGACAATACCGGCCCTGCCAATCGCTTAGGGCTGCCGGCAGGATCCAGCATGCCGGCGGTTACCATTACCTTGGCCAAACGCCCCGGTACCAATGCCGTGGTGGTCGCTGACGCCCTCAAGGCCAAGATGCAGCGTTTGGAGGCCGAGGCCATCCCCCAGGGAGTGCACGTGTCCATCACCCGCGATTACGGCGCTCGTGCTGATGATGCAGTCAGTACGCTGTTTGAGCATCTCAGCATTGCAGTCGCGGTGGTCGCCGTCATCCTCCTGATTTTCTTGGGATGGCGAGAGGCAGGGATCGTCATCCTCACGGTGCCTCTGACCCTGGGCGTGGTGCTTGGCATCGGCTGGCTTTTGGGTCAGACCATCAACCGCATCACCTTGTTTGCACTAATTCTTTCCTTGGGTTTGTTGGTGGATGGCGGTATTGTCGTCATCGAGAACATTCATCGCCATCTTAGCCATGGCGGTGGCGGGCGCTCCTTTGCCGACAAGGTAGTCATGGCAACCAATGAAATCGGCAATCCGACCAATATTGCTACCCTGGCGGTAATTTTGGCCTTTGTGCCGATGGCTTTCGTAACCGGCATGATGGGACCGTTTATGCTACCGATCCCGATCTTTGTGCCCATTGCCATGATCGCCTCGGTACTCCTGGCTTACACCGTGGTGCCCTGGGGCGCCTACCGCTTTTTGCGCGGCAAGGCCGAGCGTCACGCCAGTCAGTCGCATGTTACAGAGGATGCTGGCAGCCAACGCGATTTTTTGCAGCGCGGGTATCTGCGCGTCTTTACCCCCTTGCTGCAGTCCGGTAAGCGCCGCAACTTTTTCTTCATCATCGTTGTTCTCTTGCTTTTGTTGGCGATGCTCATGCCGGCTTGGCAGTTCGTGCGCCCCTCGGGAATGAACGGTCCCCTGAGCCCATTGGGCGTCAACGTCAAGATGCTCCCTGCGGGGAATGTCAGCGACTTCATGATCCAAGTCGACACCTCAGCGGGTACGGCCTTGGCAGAGACCGGCCGCGTAGTGCAGGACGTGGGACAAGTTCTGGCGCAGAACCCCTATGTGGAAAATTTCCAGAATTATGTCGGACGCTCTGCACCGGTAGACTTTGCCGGTTTGGTGCGTGGCGACATGATGCGGGAAGGTAGTAACTACGCCCAGATTCAGGTCAACCTAGTGCCGCGCGAGCAGCGACCGATGTCGCATCGGGTAGCCGTGCAAATCTACCAAAAGATTGCGCCCTTGCAGCAACGTTTTCCGGGCACGGTGATCAAGCTCTTCGAAGTGCCGCCGGGGCCACCAGTGCGGGCGCAGGTGGTGGCCGAACTCTACGGTCCCGACTATCAAAAGCTGCGCACCCTCGCTGGGCAGGTGGAAGAGCGCTTCCGTAAGATCTACGACATGATCAATGTTGACGACTCGGTCACTGGAGCGGTGCCGGAATATCGCATTCGCGTGCGCAGCGACAAGGCGATGCTGGCAGGGGTTGCACCCGCACAGGTGGCGGAACTGGTGCATGACTTTGTTGGTGGTACCAAGATTGGCGCGGTGAGCGTGCCCTCGGCCCGGGAGCCCGTCGACATCATTCTGCGAGTGCCCCCTGGCGATCGCGCCTGGAAGTCGCAGATTCTTGCCCTGCGCATTCGTAATCAGGCTGGGCAGCAGGTGCCTTTGTCGAGCATCGTCGACATCGAACGGACCGAGCAGGCGAAGCCCATCCTCGATCGCGATCAGCACGATGTGGTCTATGTGACGGGTGATCTTCTTGGCTCCAGCCCGGTTTACGCCACCTATACCCTCAACCATGAGCTCAACGGCAAGGTCCTCGATGGCATACGCCTGAGCACGGGTAATCTCGGTTTCATGCCGGCACAGCCCCACGATATCACCCATTACCAGATCCTCTGGGGCGGGGATATGCGGCTGACCTTGGATGTTTTCCGTGATCTTGGCGCTGCCTTCATCATTGCCTTGGTTTTCATTTACTTGATGTTAGTAGCGTATTACCAGTCCTTCATCATGCCCATCATCGTCATGGGGGCCATTCCGTTGACCCTGGTTGGTGTCTTTCCTGGGCATTGGCTCCTGCAGACGCCCTTCAATGCCACCTCGATGATCGGCGTTATCGCTCTTGCCGGTGTGGTTGTTCGTAACTCACTGCTGCTCATTGACTTTATTGTCGAGTATCGGCGCGAGGGTTATCCCTTGGAGCAAGCGGTCTTGGAGGCGGGCGCCATCCGTTTTCGGCCTATTTTGTTGACTGCCTTGGCGATCATGTTTGGTTCGGCAATCATGGTCACCGATCCAGTGTTTGGCGGGCTCGCGGTATCCTTGATTTTTGGTACCTTCGCCTCCACCATGTTGACGTTGATTGTGATACCGCTGCTGTACTTCTTGTGGGAGCGGCATCTCGAGCGCAAAGCGCAAGGAGTTTCTTGATATGAACACAGAAAATTGGGTTCGTTTGGTGGCTGGAGTTTTTGTAATGCTTAGCGTTGCCTTGGGCGCTCCTTCCAGTCCTATTTTCGTCAGCGAGTGGTTTTTGGCCTTTACCCTTTTCGTGGGCTTTAATCTCTTCCAGAGTAGCCTTACGGGTTTGTGCCCGCTGATCAATATCTTACATCGATTGGGGGTGAGCGATGCCCCTAGCTGTCGGAGCTAAGCCGTGAATCTGGGAGCAGAATTTTCCACGCATTGGCCCTTGCTGCTGCTGGTGGTAGCCTTTTTTGTATTGGTTTTCAAGGGGCCGCTGGCGCGCAAGCTGGGCGGGGTTGAAGAGATCACGCCAGAACATGCAGTGCAACTGATCAATCAGCATGATGCGGTGGTGATCGATGTGCGCGAACAGCACGAGTGGTCGCGGGGGCACTTACCTATGGCCCGGCACATTCCTGTCGGCCAGCTCAACAAGTATTTGAAAGATCTCGAAAAGCATCAAGAACATCATGTCATCTGCCAGTGCGCGAGCGGTATGCGCTCAGCGCGGGCGGCCTCGCAGCTGCGCAAGGCTGGCTTCCAGAAGGTGTATAGCCTGAAAGGAGGCATCCAGGCTTGGCGCGGTGCAGGCCTTCCAGTCGAGAAATAGCATGACTACGATCGTGGTCTATGCCACCCACGCCTGCGGTTACTGTCGGCGAGCACTCCAGCTTTTGCAGCAAAAACAGGTACAGGCAGAAATCATCTGGGTCGACCAAGAGCCGCAAAGACGCCCGGAAATGATTCAGCGCGCGCACGGGCGCCGTACCGTACCGCAAATTTTTATTGGCGCGCGGCACATTGGCGGTTGTGACGATCTCTACGCCCTCGACCGCCGTGGTGAATTGGATTCCCTGCTGCGCGACTGAAAGGGAGGTGTCTTTATGCACATCGTTTGCCCCCAGTGCGGTGCCGTCAACGCGGTTCCCCAGGAGCGTCTCGGGCAGCATCCCAAGTGCGGTAAGTGTCACCAACCGCTCTTCGCTGCGCATCCCCCGGAATTGAAGGGCGCGACTTTTCAACGCTACATCGACCGTAATGAATTGCCCGTGCTCATCGATTTTTGGGCGCCCTGGTGTGGTCCCTGTCGGATGATGGCTCCCCAGTTTGCCCAGGCGGCGCAGCAGATGCAGGGTCGTTGTCTCTTTGCCAAGCTCAATACCGAAGAAGATGGGCAGACCGCTTCGCGCTATCAGATCCGTTCCATTCCCACCATGATCCTCTTTCGCGGCGGACGCGAAGTTGCGCGCCAGAGTGGCGCCCTTGGTGCCGCCGATATCCAGCGCTGGCTGGCCAGTCAGGGCGTGTAGAGGCGGCGCCGAACATGACCACTCCCAGTACCCTGTGCGCTGCCGTGGCGCAGATGGTTTCCTCTGCCAGCCAGGCGGAGAACCTGCGGCGTGCGGAGTCCCTCCTTGCGGAGGCGCGGGCGGCCGGCGCAGAACTGGTTCTGTTGCCAGAAAATTTCTCTTTCATGGGCTTACAAGATACCGATAAGCTGGCGCTCATGGAGGAGCCGGGGCGGGGCCCGGTGCAAGACTGGCTGGCAGCACAAGCGGCGCGACTCGGTATCTGGCTTCTGGGTGGTAGTATTCCGTTGCGAGCCACTGACGGGCGCTGCCATGCGAGCCTTTTGGTCTACGACGATACAGGCAGGCTACGGGCGCGCTACGACAAAATGCACCTCTTCGATGTGCAGCTGGCCGAGGGGGAAAGCTATCGCGAGTCCGGGACCATCGCGCCCGGAGACACCCCTTGCCAAGTCGAGAGTCCTTGGGGCGGCGTGGGTCTTTCGATTTGCTACGATCTACGTTTTCCGGAGCTCTACCGGCAGTACGCCGGGGCCTCCCTCTTGGTGGTGCCGAGTGCCTTTACCGTGCCCACCGGGCGGGCGCATTGGGAGATTCTCTTGCGCGCTCGGGCCATCGAGAACCAAGCCTTTGTGCTTGCCGCCGACCAGGGCGGAAATCACGCCAACGGGCGTAGCACTTGGGGGCACAGCATGATCATCGATCCCTGGGGGCAGATCTTGGCACAGCTAGAGACGGGAGAGGGCATTGCCATCGCCACCTTAGATATGTCCCAACTCGTGCAAACGCGCGAGCGTCTCCCTGCCCTACAACATCGGCGCCTCTGAGTCTTTTTACCAAGCGATGTAGGCGTAGCCCTGCTGTTGCAAGGTAATGAGTTCGACAGCACCGCTAAATACCGGGGTCGCCTCCGAAATCAGGTCTTCTTTGCCGATCTTGATGGTCTTCATGGTCTGTTCGCAGGCCAAAAAGCGTACGTTATACATGTGCAGGCTCGAAACCTGTTCGCGAATGAACTGGCTATAATGCTCATGCCGTTTGCTGGCCTTGACCAGCAGCCAGATGCCGGGCCCGAAGCAGTCGATGGCGATGTCGACGTCGTTGTTGAAATGCCCGAGGACCACGGCGGCGCTATGCAAGATGTCGGAGACGTAGCCGGGGTCGGATTGATTGAGTTGGTAGACCACCTTGTTTTTGGACGGTCCCATCATGCCCATTCCCATCCCTTGTCCCTGTGCCGCGACGGCCACCGCCGATGCGGCCCCTGCTAGCACCATACCGCCTAAAAATTGGCGGCGTGAATGGTTTTTGTCTTCGGCCATGGTATTCTCCTCTGCATTTGCGACGGGTTCTGGCGATTCTAGCAAGTTTTGCGCCGAACCAGACTTTGGTGACGTAGCGGCAGGGAGCAAATATGCGGCAGTTCAACCGCGAATTCTTTCGCGATCTTTGGCAGATCAGTAAACCCTATTGGTTGCATTCCGAAGACCGCTGGTTGGCGCGGGGAGTTTTTGCCCTGGTCATCGGCTTAAACCTGTTCATGGTCTTTCTCTCCTATCGCATCACCCAATGGTATGCGGTGTTTTGGAATGCGGTGCAGCACTACCAAGCCAGCGCGGCTTGGCAGCAGATTCTGGTTTTCTGCGGCTTGGCAACGGCCTACATCATTGCCGCTGTGTCGCAGAGCTTTTTTACCGAAATGTTGGTGATTCGCTGGCGGCGTTGGCTCACCCACTCCTATCTCGATGCCTGGCTGGCGCGGCGCACCTTTTACCATATGCAGGTGCTGGGCGACGGTACCGATAACCCAGACCAACGTATCAGTGAGGATCTCGCTTCCTTCACCAATCAGACCCTGAATATCGTCATTGGGCTCTTTAGCTCGGTAGTTACCCTGGCCACCTTTATTTTCATGCTGTGGGAATTGTCGGCGATGATCTGGATTCCCTTGCATGGGCAGACGATTTCCATTCCTGGCTATCTGGTGTGGGCGGCCCTTATCTACTCGGTTTTTGGTACCGTGGTCACAGCACTGATTGGCCGACCGCTGATTCGTCTCAATTTTAATCAGGAGCGTTACCAAGCTGATTTTCGTTTTAGCATGATGCGGCTACGAGAAAATAGCGAAAGCGTTGCCCTCTACGGCGGTGAAGCGTGCGAGGGCCAACATTTTCGTGCCCGCTTTGCCGAAGTCTATGCCAATTTTTGGCGCATCATTTGGCGGAGCATGCGCCTCAATTGGTGGACTTCGGCCTATGGGCAAATCGCCATCATTTTTCCCTTGATCGTTTGTTTACCCGCCTATTTCGTCAACAAGGATATTGGCGTGGGTGGCTTGCAACAGATCATGTCGGCTTTTGCCCAGGTACAGGGTGCCCTGTCTTTTATCGTCAGCAGTTATACCACCTTGGCTAATTGGCACGCGGTGGTCGACCGGTTGCGCTTTTTCCGGCAATCCATGCAGGAAGTGCACGAAATTCAGGAGCACCATTATCACATCGAGCGGGTCGAGGCAGCACAGCTCGAGGTCAGCTCCCTGAATGTGCGCCTCCCCGACGGTCGCGAATTGGTGCACGACCTGAACCTACGCGTTGCATCGGGCGAGCATCTGCTCATCATGGGCGCCTCGGGTAGCGGCAAGAGCACTTTGATTCGCGCCTTGGCCGGTATCTGGCCCTACGGCGACGGCAAGGTTGGGCTACCGGCGGCGGATCGCCCGCTCTTCCTACCGCAGCGGCCCTACTTGCCCATGGGGAGTCTACGCGAAACTCTGGTCTATCCCTTTGGTTTGAAAGACGATTCTGACACCCTCCTGCAAGTGGCCCTGCGCAGTGTCGGTCTTCCGCAACTCGTCGACCAACTCAACGAGACAAAACTTTGGTCGCATACCTTATCCCTAGGTGAGCAGCAGCGGCTGGCCTTTGCGCGCATCCTGCTGCAAAAGCCGCGTTGGATCTTTCTCGACGAGGCGAGTTCGGCCCTAGACGAGCGCGCTGAGGGTGAACTCTATCGTCTTTTAGCGGAAACCTTGCCTGGTTCGGCCATCATCAGTGTTGGTCATCGCTCGAGCCTCTGGCGTTACCACGATCGCTGCTTGCGCCTCTTGCGGCAAGGCGCGTGGCGCTTGGAGACCCAGGCAGAGGGAGAGGAAGCCCAACTCGCCTTCGGGTATTCTGTACCTACTGTACCGTAAAAAGGAGAGACGCAAATGGCAATGACCGGACTCGATTTACCCCTTGGCACGCCCCTACCGTCCTTTCGTTTGCCCTGGGGCGGGCGGCAGGAAACCTGGTCGAGCGAGCAGGCGCAGGGCAAACCCTTGCTCGTGCTTTTCATCTGCAACCACTGTCCGTACGTGATTCATATCGCTAGCCGCTTGGCAGAGCTCTCTAAAAAATGGCAGGAGCAAGGGGTAGTGGTGGTCGGGATCAACAGCAACGACCCCGAAACCTACCCCGACGATGCCCCAGAAAAGATGCCGGCCGAGGCCGCGCGGGCGGGCTATGATTTTCCCTATCTCTTTGATGCCGAGCAAAGCGTTGCCAAGGCCTTCCGTGCCGCCTGCACCCCCGACATCTTTTTGTTTGATGCGGCAGGTAAGCTCTTCTACCACGGCCAATTCGACGCCGCGCGGCCAAAAAATGATCTGCCGGTGATCGGCGCAGACTTGGACGCCGCCGTGCAAGCGCTGTTGGCAGGTCAGCCGGCGCCGAGTGCGGTGCAGCCCTGCATGGGGTGCAGTATCAAGTGGCGCCCGGGTAATGAGCCGCAGTAAGTTGGCTCAGTAAAGCACTTGCGCCAACACGGCACTGCGCAGAAAGGCCAGACCGCCACCCTGGCGGATTTTCTGCCCCCGGCGAAGGCGCAGCAAACGCTTCTGGAGGTCGCGTTTGATGCGCTCACGCTCGTGGGTAGCCATGAAGGATTGGTAGTTTGGATAGTGCCGAACGCGGCGCAGCGCCGCCAAAAGATTCGCCCGATTGTCCATGAAAAGCTCCTAATGCATCGTTTGCCAATAGGAAGCAAAATCTGGGCCATAATTTATAAATATTATAAGTCAATAGGTTATAAGAAAAACCCGGCACAGGACCGGGTCAGTTTGTCGCATCTTCCCGACAAAGAGGCGTCAGTGTCGTCGAAATGCATCGATAATGAGCATCACTGCACCGATGCTGATGGCGCTATCGGCAATGTTGAAGTAGGGCCAGTACAGGTTGCCCCAATGCACGCCAATGAAATCGACCACGTAGCCCAAGCGGATGCGATCGATGAGATTGCCCATGGCGCCGCCAAGGATGAGGGTTAGGGCAATGGCGATCCAATGCGCCCCTGGTTTCAGGCGTCGCAAAATGGCTACGAGAACGACAATGACGAGCAGGGCGATGGCCACCAAGAGCCAGCGCTGCCATCCACCCGCTCCGGCCAAAAAGCTAAAAGCGGCCCCGGTGTTGTGCACTAGGCGAAAATTGAGAAAACCGGGGATGACGACGATCCCTTGTCCTACCCGCCAAATTTGGCTCAGCCAAAGCTTGACCCCTTGATCAAGGAAAATGACGGCAACACTCAACCACAAGTAGCGCAGCATTAGCAGTACTCCCGTTTTTCGCCCACACCGCTGATGTTTTCTATACAACGCCCGCAAAGTTGTGGATGTTCGGGGTCGCGGCCAATATCGCTGCGGCGGTGCCAACAACGGGCACATTTGGGTGTATCGAGAGAGGTAAGCAGCAGGCGCAGGCCGGGGAGCGCATCCTCGCCCGCCTTTTCGTCACCCTGGGCCGCGATTTCCGAGTCCGAGCAGAGCAATAAGAAGCGAAGCTCCGCCGCTAGCGGTTCGAGGAGGGCGAGCCAGTCGGCATTGGCCTCAATACGGACCTTGGCGTCGAGGGCGGAGCCGATCTTCTTCTCTTGGCGTAGTCCCTCGAGGCCGGCGTTGACCGCTTCCCGTAGCTGCAACAGGCGCTGCCAGCGGGCGTCGAGAGCTGGATCGGCGGGCAGCTCAAAGACCGGGTAGCTGGCAAAGAAGACGCTTTCGGCGTTGCGCCAGGGCAGATGCTGCCAGATTTCTTCCGCAGTAAAGCTGAGGATGGGAGCCATCCAGACGAGCAGGGCATCGAGGATCTGCACCAGCACGGTTTGTGCCGAACGTCGCCCGCGCGAGGCCGCTGGCATGGTATAGAGGCGATCCTTGAGGACATCGAGGTAAAGCCCGCCGAGGTCGACGGCACAAAAGTTGTGCAGAGCCTGTACTACACGGTGAAACTGGAATTGCTGGTACGCCGAACGCACCTCGTCTTGTACCTGTGCGCAGCGCCCGAGCATCCAGCGATCCATCTCGAGAAGTTCTGCAGTGGGCAGGGCGTCGCGCCGGGGATCGAAGTCGTAGGTATTGCCGAGGATGTAGCGTGCCGTGTTGCGAATGCGCCGGTAGCTTTCGCCAAGGCGTTGGAGGATGGCGTCGGAAATGGGGATTTCGCCGCGGTAATCCTCCGAAGCTACCCACAAGCGCAGGATGTCGGCGCCATAGCGGTCGATGATTTCCTGCGGGGCAATGACATTGCCCAGGGATTTACTCATCTTGCGGCC
Source organism: Candidatus Igneacidithiobacillus chanchocoensis (assembly GCA_038447835.1). Lineage (GTDB taxonomy): Bacteria > Pseudomonadota > Gammaproteobacteria > Acidithiobacillales > Acidithiobacillaceae > Igneacidithiobacillus > Igneacidithiobacillus chanchocoensis. Next base: position 31,367 of record JAWNZB010000006.1, read on the forward strand.
GTCGCCATCGACGGTGAAACCGTGGGTGAGGACGGCGGCGTAGGGCGCCCGCCCGCGACTGGCAACGGATTCGAGCAAGGAAGACTGAAACCAACCACGATGCTGATCAGAGCCCTCCAGGTAAAGGTCGGCGGGGCTGTGTAGCTCGGCGCGCTGCTCGAGCACGAAGGCATGGGTGGAACCCGAATCGAACCAGACATCGAGGATATCGGTGACCTTCTCGAACTGCTCGTGTCCGCAGGCACCGCAGCGGTGCGGGGTATCGCCAAGAAAGACGCTGTCGGCGGTGCGAAACCAGGCGTCGACGCCCTCGGCTTCGATGGCGGCGGCGATGCGTTCAAAAACCGCCGCATCGCGCAAGGGCTCGCCGCAGTGGCGGCAGGCGAAAAGGGCAACAGGTACACCCCAGGAACGTTGCCGCGAAATACACCAGTCGGGACGCTTGCGCACCATATCGGCGATGCGTTCCTCGCCCCAGGCAGGAATCCAGCGGCTATCGGCAATGGCCTGCAGCGCCCGCTCGCGCAGCCCATTGCGCTACATGCTGATAAACCACTGCGGAGTAGCGCGAAAGAGCAGGGGGGTTTTATGGCGCCAGCAGTGAGGGTAGCTGTGTTCGATCTTTTCTTGGTGTACGAGGCGACCGCGTTCGTGCAGCAGGGCGGGCACGGCACGATTGGCCTCGGCGGTAGACAGCCCGCCCAGACCGTTGCCGAGATCACTGCGATAGCGGCCGTCGCCTTGCAGCGGGCTATCGATGGGCAGATGGTAGGTCTGCGCGACCAGATAGTCCTCCACGCCATGGGCGGGGGCGGTATGAACGCAGCCGGTGCCGGCCTCTAGGGTGACATGGTCGCCAACAATGATCGGTACTTGGCGTTCTGCAAAAGGATGCTGCAGCAAGAGGCCCTCAAGGGCCTTGCCGGGAGCGCGGGCGAGGGGGTTGGCGGCAGGATGTCCATAGCGCGCTAAAGCGCTCTCTGCCAGTGCCTCGGCCAAGAGCAGGTAGCGATCACCGACGCGCGGCAGGGCGTAGTCGAAGTCCGGATGCAAGGCTACGGCTTGGTTGGCAGGCAGGGTCCAGGGGGTGGTAGTCCAGATCACCACATCCACCGGCGCCCCGAGGCTGTCTAGCCCAAAGCGTCGGGCCAGTTCGGTTGTGTCGAGCACGCGGAAAGCAACATCAATGGAGGGATCGCTGCGATCGCGATACTCCACCTCTGCCTCCGCCAGGGCGCTGCCGCAATCCACACACCAGTGCACCGGCTTGGCGCCGCGGTACACCTGGCCGGCCAGGGTGAGCTTGCCAAGCTCGCGCACGATGCCGGCTTCGGCAGCAAAATCCATGGTACGGTAGGGATGCTCCCAATCGCCAAGAATGCCCAGGCGGATGAAGTCCGCCTTTTGCCCCTCGATCTGGGTGCTCGCATAGTCGCGGCAGGCCTGCCGGAAGGCGCTGGCATCGAGGCGCTCGCCCGGGCGCCCGTGGGTCTTCTCGACCTGAATCTCGATGGGCAGACCATGACAATCCCAGCCCGGCACATACGGCACCCGCATTCCCTCGGCGAGCTTGGATTTATTGATGATGTCCTTGAGCACCTTGTTGACCGCATGACCAATATGGATGCGGCCGTTGGCGTAGGGCGGGCCGTCGTGCAGCACGTAGCAGGGTGCCTCGGCACGGGCCTCTTGCAGGCGCTGGTAGAGGTTCAGGCCCTGCCAATAGGCCAAGCGCTCGGGCTCCCGCTCCGGCAGTTTGCCCTGCATGGGGAAGTCGGTTTTGGGTAAATTTAAGGTGTTTTTGTAATCCATGGGCTTTGACTGGTTGGGGAACTAGCGAAAAATTGGCGGACCTGGCCGACATCGTGCTGGATCGCCGCGATCAAAACGTCGAGATTGGGGTATTTCTCCTCATCTCGCAACTTGTGCAGTAACTCGACCTGTACCTGTAGACCGTAGAGGTTTGGGGAGTCGACATCCAGGCAGTGGGCCTCGAGGACCAGATGTTTGCCGTTGACCGTGGGTCGCAGACCAATGCTGATGGCAGCCTGCCAACTACCGATGGGGCTGTGCAGGCGCCCGGCAAAGATGCCGCGCAGCGGCAAGGGGCGGCGGGTGAGCGGCAGGTTGGCGGTGGGAAAGCCAAGCTCGCGGCCGAGTTGATCACCACGCCGCACCCGCCCGCAGATGGCGTAGGGGCGACCGAGCCAGCGCGCGGCTTGGCCAAGATCCCCTTGCTCCAAAAACTGCCGGACCCCGGTGCTGCTGACCCGCTGGCCATCGAGCAGAAAGGGCTGCTGCTCAAAGACCGTAAAGCCCAACTGCCGTCCCATTTGCTCGAGCAGGCTAAAGTCGCCGCGGCGCTGGGCGCCAAAACGAAAATCGTGACCGACGAAGAGATGGCGCACTTGCAGCCGGCCAACGAGAATCTCGCGCACAAAATCCTCAGCCGAGAGCTGGGCCAGGCGACGATCGAAACGACTACAGATGACCTGATCCGCCCCATAGTGCAGCAGCGCCTGGGTCTTTTCGCGCAGGCTGCTGAGACGCACTGGAGACTCCGCACCCTGAAAAAACTCGCGCGGCAGCGGCTCGAAGGTCAACACTACCCGCGGCAGCTGCGTGTCGCCCATGGCCGCGAGGAGCTGCTGATGGCCAAGATGTACGCCATCGAAATTACCAATGGTCAGGGCCTGCGCTGCCGCAAGAGGACGTCGCGGTATACGATGCAGGCGGAAAGATGAGGTCATGACTGGCAACGGAAATCCCGGGCGAAAAACCTCCCCATTGTACCCGAAAGCCCCAACAAAAACCCAGGATCGCCCGCGCCGTCATGTTTTCTCTTCTTTCCCACCTGCCGAGACGCTATCATCGACGCATGACGGCCGAGACCTTATTGCCGGCGCAACTGGCTTATCTGCGCCTGTTGGAAATTCCCCTCCCTGAGGGGATGACGCCGCCGGAGCTACCGGCGCCGGCGGCTCTAGCGGAAGTTCCGGCGGCTCCGGCCGAGGTGGCGATGCCGGAGGAGCCCTTTGCCCTGCTTGCGCCCGAAGAGGCGCTGCAGGACATGCCACCGGCTCCTGAGCCGGCGCCAGTCGCCGTCAAAGTCGATGTTGCAGACGAGCGCCAAGAGCGCATTGCCCGCATGGACTGGTCCTTGCTCGAGAGCAGCATCCATGCATGCCGCGCGTGTAGTTTGGGCGAAAGTCGACAACACGCCGTCATCGGGGCCGGCGTTCGCGAGGGGCCCTGGCTCTTCGTGGGTGAGGCGCCGGGGGCGGAAGAAGACCGACGCGGCGAGGCCTTTGTGGGGCGCGGTGGGCAACTCCTCGACGCCATGCTCGCTGCCATGGGGCTCAGTCGGCAGCGAGAGGTGTACATTGCCAATGTTCTCAAGTGTCGTCCGCCGCAAAATCGTGATCCCCTCGGCCCCGAGGTAAGGGCTTGCTTGCCCTTTCTGCAACGGCAGATTGCCCTCCTGCAGCCGCGCATCATCGTTGCCCTGGGGCGCTTTGCTGGGCAAGGTCTACTGCAAAGCAGCGAATCCTTGGCCAATCTCCGTGGAAGGGTGCAACGCTATCAAGGCATTCCGGTGATCGTCACCTATCATCCCGCCTACTTGCTGCGTAATCCCGTCGAAAAGCGCAAGGTGTGGGAAGATCTCAAGCTGGCACTGCAAACCTATGCCGAATTGCCGCCAGACACCGCAGCCAAGGCCTCGGCCACGGAGTAGCGCGGTAACCAACCAAGCTCGATTTCGGCACGGCAACAGTCCACCACCAAGGGGTGTTCTAGACCAAGAAGCCAGCCGGGATCGCCAAAGCGCCGGGTAAATGGGCGCAGGACGCGGTGGATTTGGTGCAGATGGCGAGGGCGAAGGGGCAGTTGCAAGCGCCGCGGAATCTGCGACCAAGGGACCGGATCGGGGGCAGCGATGTTGAAAGCGCCTCTCGCCCCTCGCTCCCAGGCGCGAAGGAGGGCACGGGCGGCATCCTCCTCGTGCAGGCACTGCACCGGCATATTCGGATTGGCCAGGCGAAGGCCAACAGGTGCGCGGGCAATAGAGTTCACCAGTGGCTGCGCGTGCGGGCCGACAATGGCGTGCAGGCGCAGCCAGCTGAGCTGCATCTGCGGATGGGCGCCTGCCTGTTGCGCCAGAAGTCGCTCTACCGCCGCCTTGTCTTCGGCGTAGGCAAAGCCGGGGGGCGGTCGCAGGGGCTGGGATTCGCGAATCGGGATGGGGTTGTCTGGCCAGGCGCCATAGGCCGCTACACTACTGCTGTATACAAAGCGTTCTACCCCCGCCGCGGCTGCTGCCCGCAGCAAGCGTAGCGTCCCAGCGCGATTGACCTGTGCCATCTCCCGCCGCCAGCGCTGCTGTCGACCCAGGCGTGAGCTGAGGACGACAAAAGCCAAGTGGATGATGCTGTCCACGCCCTCCAGCAAGGGCTGCCAATCGATGTTACGCAAATCACCGCAGATCCAACGCAGACGAGGATGCTGCAAGGCACCGGGCTGGAGATCGAAGGCGAGCACTTCGGGTTTGGCAGGATGCTGCAAAAGCAGCGGTAGCAGCGCCTGCGCGGTATGCCCCGCCGCCCCCGTCAGTAGGACGCGGCTCATGCTGCGTTGGCGTGTTGGTCGCGAAGACTAGGCAAAACTTCTCTTGCCAGTAGTTCCAGAGAGTGCTGGGTGACGGCAGAGGAGACCATTCCGGCGCCCACGGCCAGGAGCAGCCGATCGACCCCAGCGCGGGCAAAGCGCGCCAGCCCCTTGCGGCATTGCTCGGGATTTCCCACCACCACCATCCCCATGCTCTCTAAAAGACGCAGGCTCAGACCGCGCCGCAGTAGCGGCTCAAGAAATGCCAGGCGGTGATAAAACTCATAGCTTTCGCGCAATTGCGCAAGCACCGGTCGGGTTTGGTCGAGTAAGCGCTGATAGTACCAGGTGAAGCCCTCGGCCAGTCGGCGCGCTTCTGCGGCATCTTCCAAGCAAAGGCAGCCGATGGTCATGGCAAATTGGGGGTTGAAGCCCGCCACTTGGGCGCGGGCGCTGGTCTGTACGCCGCGACGGTAGGCCTTGAGGTCTTGCTTGATCATAAACCAGGGCTTGAAGGGGCCACTGAGCACCCCGATACCTTCCTCTGCAGCCCAACGAAAGGTCTGCGGGCTGACTGCCGCCACCCAGAGGGGCGGGTATGGCCGCTGCAGAGGCTTGGGGAGAATATCGATGTCGTCCAACTGGTAGAGCTTGCCCTGGTGCCGTACCGGCCCGCCGCCAGCGGCGCGCAATATCGCCAAGCCCTCCTGCAGGTGGGCGCGGCTATCGGCCATCTCGGCACCAAAGATTGCATATTCCCGCGGCGAAAAACCGCGACCAATGCCGACTTCCAGGCGGCCGTTACTGAGAATATCCAACGCTGCCACGCGCTCCGCTACCCGCACGGCGTGGTTGTAGGGCAGGGCGATAACCGCATGCCCGAGTCGCAGCTTTTGCGTGCGTTGGCTCGCCGCCGCCAGAAAGACCTCTGGGGCGCTGGAATGGGAGTACTCGCGCATGAAGTGATGCTCCACCAGCCAAGCGCCGTGGAAGCCCAGTTGGTCGGCGAGCGCGAGCTCCTCCAGGGTTTCGTGATAGACTTGCGCCTCGCTACGAGGGAGATGGCTAGGTACCGCCAATTCGTAGAAGAGATCCACCTGCATGATTCGGGAGACTCCATGTCTGCACATACGCCACGACCAATTGCCGAGCGTCTGGAAATTGCCATCCTAACATCAGAGCAGATGCGTCTGCACTGGATCGACGAAAAGGATCAGACCCACTATATGACCGTCGTCTTACCCCTCGCCGTCGAGGAGGCAAAAGACGCCGATTATCTCCGCTGCCGGGTTTTAGAAGATGACGTCGAAATCCTCGTCCGCATCGATCTGATTCAAAATCTCCCAACCCCCACCAAGTAAGGCTCAAACAAAATCGAGGGTCTCGCTGTCCCAGTCCGCCGCGCGCAGAATCGTCTGACGGTAATAGCGCAGTTCCTCGATAGACTCGCGAATGTCGCTCAAGGCCTCGTGCCGCTCGGTTTTTTTGAAGCGTGGCAGCTTCGGGTACCAACGCACGCTGAGCTCCTTGAGGGTGGAGACATCGATAAGCCGATAGTGAAAAAAGCGCTCGAGCCGCGGCATGTGCTGCGCCAAGAAGCGGCGATCCTGACAAACGCTATTGCCGCAGAGGGGAGAGGTTCCCGGGGTGACATGGGCCTGCAAAAAGTCGAGGGTTTGCGCCTCCACCGCGGCAAGATCAAGACGACTGCTGCGCACCCGCTCGATGAGGCCCGAGGCGCCGTGGGTGCGTTGATTCCAGTCGTCCATGGCGCGCAGCACGGATTCATCGTGATTGACCGCCAGGACCGGACCTTCGCAGATCACCCGCAGCTCATTGTCGGTTACGATACTAGCGATTTCGAGAATTTGGTCCTGTTGGGGATGCAGCCCGGTCATCTCGAGATCGATCCAGACCAGACGCTGACTCTTGGGATCCATGGGCTCTCCTCAGAAGTTCCAGAGCATGGTACCATGGCCGAGCCCGAACAAAAAAAGACGGGCAAGATGCCCGTCCAATAGCCGCAAAACAACCGCTACAAACTTTTGGGTCACCGGTCTAGACCGGGTGTCCGTATAGGTTACGCTCCGTCTCAATCCGAGATCTGGGTACCACCTTTCATTGGTACCCAGTATCCGTCTGGATTGTTTCGGGAATATTTCCTGCCGCTGGATCGACTTGGACAAAAAAAGACGGGCAAGATGCCCGTCCAATAGCCGCAAAACAACCGCTACAAACTGTTGAGGTCACCGGTCTGTGCCGGGTTTCCGTATTTGTCACGCTCCGTCTCGATCTGAGGTTTGGGTACTGCTCCTCGTTGATACTTAGTTTTGGGCGAAAATGTTTCGAGAATATTTCCTGTTGTAGGGTTATGCTTTCGTCGTACAGGCATCGGGAATGCTTGTCTTTTTAGCGCAGATGCAGAGAGTCCTTGACTGCGCTGGATTGTTTCTCTGACTTGTTTCAGTATTGTTTCGGGCTGGTCAGGATAGCGTGCAGCATGGCGGTTGTACTTTTAGTGGATGATGATTTGCGTTTGTCGCAGATGCTCAAGGGCTACCTCGAAAAGGAGGGCTTTGGCGTATTGCTGGCAGGCAACGGGCAGGAAATGTGGCAGCAACTGCAGACCGGTAGCGTCGATGTCATCGTCCTCGACTGGATGCTGCCTGGGGGCAAAGACGGCATTTCCCTGATTCGCGAGTTGCGCGCCAAGAAGGCGCCGCCAGTTTTGATGCTCTCCGCCCGGGGAGAGGACGAGGACCGCATCATGGGGCTCGAAAACGGGGTGGACGACTATCTTGCTAAGCCTTTCAATGCTCGGGAGCTGCTAGCACGTCTGCGCGCGCTCTTGCGTCGCCAGGGACGCGAGGAGCCCTCGTCACAATTGCAATTCGGACCCTTTCGCCTGGATATGAGCCTGCGCCGGCTCTATCTCAACGATCAGGAGCAGGAGATCAACCCTGCCGAGATGGAGTTGCTCCTTGTTTTTGCTCAGCGCCCGCGCCGCATTCTTAGTCGCGATACCCTGCTACAGATTTTGGGCGGCGAAGAGGAAGGACGCTTCGATCGTAGCATCGATGTGCGGGTTACGCGGCTGCGCAAGATTATTGAAGAAAATCCTCGTCAGCCCCGTTACCTGCTTACCGAGCGCGGCGTTGGCTATCGCTTCGAGCCGGGTCAAGCGGATTCGTAACCCAAATCCTGTCCGCTGATGCGATGTTGCCACAGGATACGTCCTTGCGAGTCTTTGCAGCGAACCAAAAGGTGCCGATCCATCCCTTGTCCCCGAAATGTGAGAGAGCAGTAATTGCGCTCCTCGACCAAGGTTCCAGGAACGCGGTAGGGATTGCGATCGCCCTTGGCGGGCCCAGAGTTGAGGGGAGAACTGGTGATTTCCCAGAGAGGGTAGTCGTGTTTACCGGTATAGCGCGGGCGCGGGCGGCGCATGAGCTCGGAAATGTGACGATCACCCGACAAGAAAATCACCCCGCGAATCTGATTGTCTGCCAGCCAGTCGAGAAATTCCTGCCGCTCCTCTGGGTATAGATTCCAGCCCTCATAGGCGTCGTCGTCGTTCAACATTTGCCCACCTGCGGCGATGAACTTGAAACGAGCATGAGAGCTCAACAGCGCATTTTTTAGCCAATCCAGTTGTGCCTTGCCAAACATGACCTTGCCGCGGGATGGCGCAGCGGCATCCGCATCTCGGTACCAGCGATCGTCGAGTAGAAAAAAGTCGGCATCGTAGACCGATTGCTGAGTGAAGACGCCGGGTGTGGCGGGTAGGCCGAAGCTGGGGTTGGGCCAATAGGACTGGAAGAGGCGCAGTGCGGCCTCTCTGAACACGAAACTGCTGTCGCTGTCGTTGGGGCCATAGTCGTGGTCGTCCCAAATGGCGATCTGCGGCGTGCTGTTGAGAAAGCGCTGCAGCGGTGCAAAAGCACGATCAGACCAGTAGCGCAGGGCCATTCCCGCAGGGCTCGCGAAGTCGGCTTCACGAAAATATAGGTTATCGCCCAGCCAAATCATGAGATCTGCCTGTTCTCGTCGCATGGGTTCGTAGATTTCATAGCCGCCGCCATAGGGTTTTCCCGGACGATCATAGCGAGGATCGTTGATATAGGCGCAGGACCCCGTCAAGACCGTGAAATCCGGCGCTGGGGAGCAAAACTTCCAGAGACTTGGGGTTCGCAGGAGAGGCCCAGAGCTGGGTAAGACTTGATCGTTGAGGAGGATCTGGGTCTGATAGCGGGTGTCCGGCTGTAGTTCGTCGAGGACGATGCTGGCGGCATAGAACTTCCCCGCGTCGGTCTGCACCGTCTCGCTGTGCTGTACCGGGCCATTGCCATCCAGCGCCTGGTAGCGGACTTGCACTTTGGCAGGACCGAAGGTTTGCAGCCAGATGCTCGCCGAACGGTAGGCCGGATAGCCGAGCATTGGACCGGCATGGAGGCTACTAGCCGAGGCGGGGAGATCCATGGCCCAAAGCGGCATGGGACAGATTCCCGCGCCACCAAGAACGAGGCTTTTGCGCAAAAACTCGCGACGTTGTATCGAATTCTGCATATGTGTCTCTACCTGTCGATCAGTCGTTGTCATGTAAGACGAACTCTACCCACAGCTCCAACTGGTAGACTTTGCCACGCAATTCTGCCGGAACCGGCGGCAAGTGGGCCGAGCGGACGGCAGCCAGTGCAGCATTGTCGAAAGCCTCCATGCTACCCTTTTGCAAGATCCGTAAGCCAATGATTTGACCGTTTTGGAGGGTGAAGGCAACCTGCACGCGACCGCCCTGGCCTAGCATCCGCGCCGCGTCGGGAAAATGGACGGCGGCCTGAATAGCCCCCTTGACCTGCGCTAGATAGTCGGCTTTGACCGCCGGATTGACCGGCGCTGGTGGTGGTGGCGTAGGCGGTACCGGAGGTGCTGGCGGTGCCTGCACCGGGCTCGGCAAGGGACTTGGCGGTAACACCTCTTTTACCGGCGCCGCTTGAGGCGCCGTGCGCGGCATTGGTCGAGGCACCGGCTTGGGTACGGGTTAAGGCGTCGGTTTTGGTGTCTCCTTCACCTTTACCGGTTTGGGTGCTGGGGGAGTCGGCTTAGGCATTTCTGGCTGTATCAACTGCAGCTGCATGGGCGGTAGTGCCGGCGGCGGTGTCTGCCGATGGCTACTCTCCCAGATTACGGCGCCAATGAGGAGGGCCTCGGCGCCGAGGGCAAGAGCAAGGGCTAGCCCTTTTTTCGGTCGCGGCCGTTGCTCCTCTAGGAGGGTCGAGAGAGTACGAAGATCAGTGCTCATCGCTCTCAATGCCCTTTCGCGGCCATGCCGATGGCAGTCACCCCTGCTTCCCTGCAGGCATCCATTACCTTGATCAGGGCTTGGATATCGGCGGTCTTCTCGGCGGCAATGGTGACCTGGGTATCGGCCGGATTATGCGCCCGTAGCGCATCGGTGAGCTCTGGCATACTCATCGTCTTACCGTCCATCTCCACGTGGCCGTCGGCATAGAGGTTGAGCACGACCTTGGGCTTAGGCAACTGCTGCGCGGTGCTGGAACCCGGCAGATTGGACGGCAAGCCTTTGTCGGGGATCATATGGATGGTGATCATGATGAAGAAAATCAGTAGGAACAGCATGATATCGATCATTGGGATGATCTCGACCCGCCCTTTTTTGACCTCCAGGTACTGCATGGCTCAGGCCTCCTGGGCGGCGTAGTACACCGGCTTTGCGGCGTCTACGGTGCTACTGTGGTGTTGCAGCCCTTCGAGACGATTGGTCAACATGGTCCGCAAGGTCTCCATTTGATGGACCACCAGGCGCATGCGGTTGTGGAGCCCGTTGAAGGTGACCAAGCCAATGATGGCAATGACCAGACCCGAGGCCGTCGCCAGCAAGGCCTCGGCAACATTGCCGGTAATGGCCGTGGAATTGTTGCTAACTGCGTCGAGGACCTGGAAGGCGTGGAACATGCCGACGATCGTTCCCAAAAGTCCCAGGAGCGGGGCGAGAGTGACCGTGGTATCGAGGATCCACAGGCCACGATCGAGAGTGGGTACCTGGCGCATCACGGTTTCTTGGAGAATGTCCGATAGGCGCGCGCTGTCGCGCAACTGTGGGTAGCGCACCGGTACCTCTAGCAGCGCCTTGAAGGGCGCGGGAGTACTGTCTGCCAGCTCTTTTAATTGCGGACCCTGCAGATTGGGGAGAGCGTCGACGGCTTGAGCAGTTTGTTCTCCGAGGTGGGTCATGCGGTTGAGGTAGAGAAAGCGCTCAAAGCTTACCCAGAGTACGATAAAAAGCAGAATGGGCATTAAATACAGCACACCGCCGCTTTCTGCGGCAATTTTTGCGAGTTCACCGAGATTCATAGAACTGTCCTTGCGTATGCGGGCCGCCGCAGCGGCCCAATTGGGATGACTTAGAAAGTGGCATCGAGACCGGCGTAGACGTTGAAAGGTAGGTTCAACTTCTGGTACGGATTGCTACTACTACCGGAATAATACTGAATGAAACGCCGATCGAACAGGTTGTTGAGGTTGAGCGAAGCGGTAACCTTTTTGAATCCGAGGCGCTCACTCAGCGGCGCATTACGGAAGGTGTAGCGCAGGCTCATGTTGCTGT
>JAWNZB010000225.1:0-1555 GCA_038447835.1 Candidatus Igneacidithiobacillus chanchocoensis
CCAGCAACCCAAATTGCGCGAGCAAAATAAACGCATTGAGGATATCATTTGGCCGCACCGTCATGCGTTATTCTCCGCTGCCTTGCGCGCCATTTCCTCGGCACCGTATTTTTTATCGCCGACTTTTGCGGCGATTTTAGTGGCCGATTCTTTGGAATAACCTTCGCTCTGGAGTTTGCGCACAAACTTTTTAAATTTGCTCATTTTACCCCAACAGTGCAGCACCTTTAGCTGCTACGTCTGCTACTTTTACAATCCTCTGTTTTTGCGATATCAAAAGAGCGCCAAGCGCCATTATAACACCTATGGCAATCAACGCCCAGTTCGCAAACGTCGTCCCGAAGCCGTAAAGAATGCTCGCGCCAACGCTTTCGCCTTTGTTCGCGGCTTTGATGCCGGCAGCTGTCGCTTGAGCGGCCTCCTTACCGAGTACGATAGGAACCCCGAGCGGCCCGAACTGGCTAATCAGGCCGAAATCATTAGTGAGACTCATTGGTAATACGTCCCCTGCGCAATGCCGACCATGCCGAACAGCGGGATATACTGGTTAGTTAACGCCGACAGCGCCGGATTGTTAATGTTCAATTCGACCTGACCGAGACTCGGCGGCGCGTATGCCTGTGGCTGCACATTGTTTTGTGGCCACATCACGTTAGATGGAAACGCGCCAGCGACTTCGCCCGGGGCCATCTGACTTTGCGATTGTTTGCGCGAAAGGAAATACCACACGGCCAGCGCGAGCGCAACGGCGATTGCAAACAGGTCGAATTGTTTGTCGTTCATAGAAACGTCCCAACAGCATGCGCGTTTGAACTCGGCGCGGCGGCACCGCCCAGCGATGCGCCGATGCCTGCTCCTACGGGTCCGAGCAACGCAGCACCGGCCACGGTACCCAACGTGCTGAATAGCGCGCTGTTCGCCTGATTCTGAGATTGCACGGATGCATTTGCAGCGCTCGCCGCCGCGTTAGTCGATGAATTGATCGAGGTTGCCAGCGAGTTGTACGCCTGCGCACCTGCGCTGCCGGAAACGGCCTGCGCGACCGCATCCCAAGGTTGCTGGGTGGCGGTGAGCGCCTGGGCGGCCCCCTGGATAGAACCCGGCACCGCAGACAGTCCGGCAGCGGCCACCTGCGCCCCCGCTTGCAGCGCCGCGGCATTCTGCGCAGCGGCCGCGTTCATGGTCGCAATGGGTAGCTGGGACTGTGCGCCGATAACGCTTGACAATGCGCTCCCTGCCGCGCTGACGCCCGCCACGGTCTCCTGCGCCATTGCTGCCTGGAGCTGCGCGTTCAGTTGATTCGTCTGCTCAGTGTATTGCAGCTGCTGTGCGTTCTGCTGCAACGCAAACTGTCCGGCCTGGGCGGCGTACGCGTTCTGTGCATTTAGCTGCGCCGCATACTGGCTCGCGAGCGATGAACTGGAACCACTAGAACCACCGGACGATGAACCGCCGAGCAGATACTCATAGACAAAATATACACCTATGAGACCGCCAGCGATCTAGAGCCCATATTTTTTCAGAAATGCTTTAGTACCTTCATGCATTGCAGTGG
>JAWNZB010000226.1:0-1552 GCA_038447835.1 Candidatus Igneacidithiobacillus chanchocoensis
CGGTATCACGCACCTTCAGGCCAGTGGTCCGTTGGTAGATGGGCAGAAAGATACGGTCACTTACCAGAAAGCCCAGTGGCAGCAGTGCCACCACGAGTTGGGCAACCACCATCAGTCTTTCCAGCCGCGGGTGCTCATCGCGGAACCGCCGGCGCGCTAGGAAGCGGCAATTGTCCTCATGTTCGTAATCACGCTCATAATTGCCCAGGTAAGGGTGGTGCAGCGATACATGCTCGTGTTGGTAGGTAAGCTGCAGCGAGAAGCTGGTCAGGATAGTTTCCAGCAGGAGATCGAAGGCCAGCTTTAAGCGTGACGCACGGAACACCAGGCGGTGGGCGGTCTCGTGCAGCAAGGCGCCCGCCGCATGAATTGCTACCTGGCCGACAAAAAAGGCGGTCAGGAAAACGACCAGAAGATTGGTGGACGCTACCCACCAGCAGACCGTCCAATGCAGGGCCAGAATGACCAGCGCACCATAAAGACCGCGATGATCCGGCCGGGCCAGCGCGGCGGCCTCCGGATGGGTGCGCAAAAGCTGTTGGCGCAATTGGATGTGTCGTCGCGACTGCGGAGATAGCGTGTTTTCCCGCAGAGGCGGCCCGGCGCCAAACCGTTGCGGTACCGCCTTGCTCTGTTGCTCCATTATACCCTCCAGGTCACGCGAATGCCGTTTATGCCGTAAAGCCCATCTACCAAGTATATGCGGGGCTCATTAATGGGCCAAGGGAGACCGCTTCAGGGTGTCGTAAGCACATGAGTTGTCCGGCTTTCTGGCTCTGTTGGGAGGTAGAGCGATGACCGGACCTCGTGGTTACAGGATCGCAGGATGTAGAAGTTGTTCAAACCCAAAACCGCAGCCTGGGATGATGGATATCCCGCAGGCCTCATCGCCGCTCAAGACTCCCACACGTTCACCCCGGACGCCCCGGCCGAAGGTGCGGGGCAGATTCGAACCCCGTCATGGGATTGAGTGGGGGACTGGCACGACAGGCCCGTTTCGTACCCCTTAGACGGGCAGGAGCTGCTTGAGTGGGGCTGTCGCCAGTTCGGCCTTGGGCCGTGAGACAAAGCATTCGGCAACATAGCTGCCTTCGCTCTCCAGTCCCGCAGGATCAAGGCCGCGCTGTCGCAGGATCGTCTCGACATGGGTCTGTTCGCGGCGGTCGACGAAGCGGCGCTGCTCGAAATAGACCCCCGAGAGCTTCTCGGTGACATAGCCTTGCGCCGCAAGGCGGTCGGCGATCGGTTGATAGTCGAACATGCGCAGCACGAAGGAGGCGATCCAGGGCTGCGCCTTGTGTGCGGTGGCGGCAATGATACGGGCAAAGCTTGGCATGCCGATATAGCCGACGGTGCCTGTCGAAATAATTACATCACAATCGCAAAGTGTTCGGCTGGCCTGCTCGGAAGGATCATCCTCCTCCAGATTTTCGGCGATCGCGCCATCAAGCGTACCGGCCCAGTAGGCATAGGCGGTCGCAAACTGGGCGCGGTCGAGGCCCAGGACCTTGAGATCGCCTCTGGCCTTGTCCGGACTAAAGACTTTCTGGTC
>JAWNZB010000086.1:0-8587 GCA_038447835.1 Candidatus Igneacidithiobacillus chanchocoensis
GATCTTGAAGGGGGAGGGGACTCTCCTCTCCGACGGCGGTTTTCTCGATCGTTGCCCCTGGGGCAATCCGGGCATGGCAACGGGGGGCAGCGGCGACGTTTTGAGCGGCATCATCGCCGGCCTCTGGGCGCAGGGTTTGGCGGCGGCAGAGGCGGCTCGGCTCGGGGTCTGTGTCCATGCCCGGGCCGGCGATCTGGCGGCGGTCTCCCTGGGTGAGGCGAGCCTACTAGCCCGCGACATCATCGCCCAGATTCCTCGCGCCTTGCGGGGCGAGCCATGAGCGACGAAGCCCAACTGCGGGAGTGGGACCGCGCGCATTTTTGGCACCCCTTCACGCAAATGGCCTGCTGGGGTGATGATGACCCCTGGATCATCGAGCGCGGCGAGGGCAATTACGTTTACGACCTGCGCGGACGCAAGGCCCTCGATGCCATCGCCAGCCTCTGGTGTAATGTGCACGGACATCGTCACCCGCGCCTCGACGCCGCCCTCTGCCAGCAACTCGGGCGTATTGCCCACAGCACCGTCCTCGGCGCCAGTCACCCGCCCGCCATTCGCCTGGCCAAGGCCCTGAGCGAGCTAGCGCCGCCGGGACTCGGGCGGATCTTTTTTTCCGAAGATGGCGCCGAGGCAGTAGAAGTGGCCGTCAAGATTGCCGCCCAGTATTGGCAAAATCTGGGTAGGCCCGAGAAACGTCTCTTTCTCTCCCTCGACGATGCCTATCATGGTGATACCGTCGGTGCCAGCTCCCTCGGCGGCTTCCCCCTTTTTCATGGGGTCTATGGGCATTTGCACTTTCCCGTACGGCGCCTACCCAGCCCCTGGCTGCTGCAGGTGGCGCAAGGGGGAGACGGCGCCCGTGCCCGAGAGCTGTGGCTACAGGCCCTGGCGCGTGCCCTTGCTGAGCACGGCCAAGAGATTATTGCTCTCATCCTCGAGGGCGGAGTGCAGGGGGCAGCGGGGATCCTGCCCTACCCGCCGGGGCTCCTTGCCGGCGCGGCGGAGCTTTGTCGCGCCCACCATGTGCTGCTCATCGTGGACGAGGTGGCCACCGGTTTTGGCCGCAGCGGCACCCTCTTTTATTGCGAGCAAGAAGGCGTCAGCCCAGACCTGCTGGCCTTGGGCAAGGGCATTAGCGCCGGCTATCTGCCGCTCGCCGCCACCCTCGCCCAGGAGCATATCTACCAAGCCTTTCTTGCCCCCTTTGGCGAGGCCAAGCAGTTTTACTACGGCCACACCTACACCGCCAATCCTCTTGCCTGTGCCGTCGCCCTGGAGAGTCTGGCGCTCTTTCGCGAAAACGATCTTTTGGCACAGGTGCGCGCGCGCATCGAGCAACTGCGCGCGGGGCTGGCGCGCTTCGCGGCCCTGCCCTATGCCGACGCGCCGCGGCAATTTGGTCTGATGGCAGCGGTCCCCTTACGCAATCCGAAAACCGGCCAAGCCTATGCCTACGGCGAGCGGCGGGAGTATGCCGTGTGCCGGCGGGCGCGTGAGGCCGGGGTCTATCTGCGCCCCTTGGGTGATAGCCTTGTCATCGTCCCACCCCTAGCGGTGACAGCCAACGAAATAGATCTTATCCTGCAGGTTCTACAGCAAAGCATGGCCGAGGAAAGCGCCGCATGAAAACGATTGGCGAGATAATGCAGACAACGGTGGTTTCCGTGCAGGAGACGGATCCGGTGGATGGCGTGGGCAAAAAGATGCTGGAATCCGGGCACCATAGTCTGCCGGTACTCGATGCCGAGGGTCGGGTGACGGGAATCATCACCGAGCGCGATCTCATCGACGCCCACCGGCAGGTGCACCTGCCGACGGTGATTTCCCTCATGGACATCATCGTGCCGATTTCCGGCATGCACGAATATGCCGAGGACCTCCGCAAGGTAACCGCCGTCGATGCGCGCGGCCTCGCCACCCAGCGCCATCTGCAGCTCGCGCATCCCGAGGAAAGCCTTGACGCCGTTGCCGATCGCATGTTTCAGCATCATCTCCACGCCTTGCCGGTGGTAGACCAGGAAGGCAAGCTGCAGGGCATGGTCAGCCGCTCCGACATCCTGCGGGAGCTGCTGGCGCGGTCATGATCTGGCAATTCGGCTCCCTGGCCGCCACCGAGGCCTGGGCGCATCGTTTTGCCGCCCTCGTACCCATTCCCGGCGTGCTCTACCTGCAGGGCGAGCTCGGCGCAGGCAAAACCGCCTTGGCGCGGGCGCTGATCCATGCTCTAGGCTATAGCGCCGTGGTGCGCAGCCCCACCTACACCTTGGTGGAATCCTATGAGACCCCGGCGGGAATGGTGCTCCATTTTGATCTCTACCGCCTGAACGAGCCGGAAGAACTGGAATACCTGGGCCTGCGTGACTACCTGCAGCAAAACGCCCTGTGGTTGGTGGAGTGGCCGGAACGCGCCCTGGAATATCTACCCCCTGCGGACCTCGTGTTACAGCTGGCTCTGCTTGGCGAGACGACCCATCGCCTTGCCGCTGCGGCACAGTCCGCTCGCGGAGAGGCCTGGCTTGCCGCCTTGGTGGATTTTGCGGGCGGGGACTTCGCCCATGGCTGAGATGCGCCGGGTACAGGTGATGAGCCCGCAGCTGGCTGACCGTATTGCCGCCGGCGAGGTAGTCGAGCGCCCGGCCTCGGTGCTCAAAGAACTGGTCGAAAACAGCCTTGACGCCGGCGCGCGGCAGATTGACGTGCGCTTGGAGGGTGCGGGCATCGAACTCCTCGAAGTGCAAGACGATGGCAGCGGCATCCCCGCCGAAGATCTCCCCTTGGCCTTGTCCCGGCATGCCACGAGCAAACTCTACGACGACCAGGAGTTGGCGCAGATTCACAGTTTTGGTTTTCGCGGCGAGGCCTTGCCCGCCATTGCCTCGGTGGCGCGGCTAGAAATCAGCAGCCGGGCGACGGGAGCCAATGCCGCCCGCCGCCTACGTTTGGATGCCGGCATTATCGTCGAGGATACCCCGGCAGCACGCGCCCAGGGCACTACGGTGCGGGTGGAAGACCTGTTCTACAACGTGCCGGCGCGGCGCAAATTCCTCAAGGCCCCGAGTACCGAACTGCAGCGCATCCAAAAGCTCTGGCGCCAGTTTGCCCTGGCGGCCTTCCCGGTGGATCTACGTTTGGCCCAAGGCAAGCGCCAGCTTGCCCACTATCCCGCCGCCCGCACGGAACTCGACCAAGATGCCCGGGTTGCCGCGGTCATGGGCGACGACTTTTTGCGCAACGCCCTGCGCTTTGCCCAGGAGCACGGCGAGCTGCGGTTGTGGGGCTGGCTGGGTTTGCCGAGTTTCAACCGACCCCGTGCCGACGAGCAATACTTTTTTGTCAACGGCCGCGCCATCCAGGATGCCGGCCTGCGTCATGCCCTGCGCTCGGCCTATGCCGATGTGCTCTTTCAGGACCGGCAGCCCGTCGCCATCTGCTATCTGGAACTCCCGCCGGAGCGGGTCGATGTTAACGTCCACCCCGCCAAAACCGAAGTGCGTTTTCAGGATGCCCGCCAGATCCACGATTTCGTTCGCCACAGTCTCGCCGAGATCATTGCCGCGCAAGCGCGACCGCGCTCGGCTGCGGTGGCCCCGGCAGAAGCGGCGCTGCAAGAGCGGCCACAATCGCAGCTGCCGCTGAACGCCTTCGCCCCCACCCCAGTGCGCGAAAACGCTGCCGACTACTGGGAAAAGCTGGTCGCCCCGGTTTTTGCTGCGCCAGAGCGCGCGGCGCCAACCCGGCAGGAAGACGCCGAGCCCTGGCAGGCCTGCCCCCTCGGCCGTGCCCTGGGGCAGATCCATCATCGCTTCATTGTTGCCGAAAATGCCGAGGGCATGTTGCTGGTTGATCAGCACGCCGCCCACGAGCGCATCCTCTACGAGCGTTTCAAGAGCCAGCGCGCTGCCGGGCAGCGACAACATCTTCTCCTGCCTCTCACCCTTTCGCTCACCCCAGCCCAGGCGGAACGCTTGGAGGAGCGGGCGGCGCTCTTGCAAGAGGCGGGGCTCGATTGGTCCCGCGCGGGGCCCACGAGTGTGCGCATTCATGCCTGCGCACCGGGCTTTCCCCAGGCGGCTATTGCTGATTTGGTGGCCGATTGTTTGGCAGAAGAACCCGCTTGGCAGGCAGGGCAGGGGGATGAGCGCCTAGCGGAGATGGCCTGCCATGCCGCCATCAAGGATCACCACGCCCTGAGTCTTGCCGAAATGAACGCCCTCCTGCGCCAGCTGGAGACGACACCGCGCTATACCCAGTGCAATCATGGTCGCCCCACGGTGGTGCAATGGAATCTGGCGGAGTTGGATCGCCTCTTTTTGCGTGGCCGATGAGTTTGCCTGCACTACCCACCATTTTCTTGCAGGGACCGACGGCAAGTGGCAAGACCGGCCTTGCCCTGCGCTTGGCGGATCAGTTCCCCCTGCGTCTCATTAGTGTCGACTCCCTAGCGGTATATCGCCATTTTGACCTGGGCAGTGCCAAGCCCGATGCCAGTCTGCAGGCGCGCTATCCCCATGCTCTCATCGACTTGCGCGAGCCGGAGCAGCCTTATTCCGCCGGAGATTTTGCCCGCGACGCCCGCGCCGAGATCGACGCCGCCTGGCAAGCCGGGCAGATTCCCCTCTTGGTAGGTGGCACCGGCCTATACTTTCGCGCCCTGGAGCGCGGTATTGCCCAACTGCCGCCTGCCGATCCCGCCTTTCGCCAAACCCTGCAAAAAGAGGCCGAGCGCTACGGCTGGCCGGCCCTGCACCGGCGACTGCGCGAACTCGACCCCGAGCGTGCTGCTGTCATCCAGCCCCAGGATGCCCAACGTATCCAGCGCGCCCTGGAGTTGTTGGCCCAGGGCGCCAAGACCGCCGCGGATTGGCAAGACGGGCTCAAGACGCCCATTTGGAAAATCCAGTTGCAGATCCCCCGCCCGGAGTTGCATGAGCGCATCGCCGCGCGCCTCGAGGCCATGTACGCGGCGGGTTTTCGGGAGGAAGCCGAAGCCTTGTATCCGCGCTATGGCAATGCCGATCTGCCGGCCAGCCGCTCCGTGGGTTACCGCCAACTCTTTGCCTGGCAGCGCGGCGACCTCACCCTGCCAGCTGCCGAATTGGCGGCGCTGCACGCTACCCGCCAATTCGCCAAGCGCCAGGAAACCTGGTTTCGCGCCGAAACCCCGGATTGGACAGTGCATCCCCAGGATGCTACGCAAATCGAGCAAGTGATCGTGGAATTGCGCAAGCGTTTGTCAGGGAGAGGAGGATGAGACGGACTGTGCGCCTTGCTGTTCTCCTGTTGTCGTTTGTGCTGGTGGGTTGTGCTCCGCCCATGCCCAAATTGACCGGTCCTGCCAAAATCGCTGACCTTCGCCTAAGTCCTGGCCTGGAGGGCAACGCACCCACGCAAGTTGCCGCCAATGCGAATTGGTGGCGTCCCTTGCTCAATCTCCAAGGACAGCAGGTCGTTTCGCTCGCGTTGGCGGAGAGTCCGGACCTTGCTCTTGCCAAAGGCCGCGTGCAGCAAGCGGCGGCACTGTTGCAGGTGGCTGGTGCTAATTTGCGCCCGCAAGTCGATGCCTCCGGGCAAATAGAGGGCAATCGTTGGACCAAAAATCAATTCTACCTGCCACCTTATAGCGGCGCAAGCTCCTGGAATAATGCCCTGCGTCTCGATTTTTCCTATTCCCTCGACCTCTGGGGCAAAAATAGAGAACAGGCCAAGGCGGCAGGCTTCCAACTTGCGACTGCAGAGCAGCAACAACGCGCTGCCGCGCTGATCCTCGAAAATGCAGTCTTGCAACAGCTGATTGCGAACGCAGGAGACGATGCACTGCTGCAGCAGTTGCATCGCCAACGAGAAATTTTGCTACAGATTGAAGCCATTGCGCGGCTACGACAGCAGCATGGTTTAGCAGATTCGTTACATACCCTGGCGATTGCTTCGCAATTGGTGACCGCCGAACAGGAAATTGATCGCGTCGAGGCGCAGCGACAACACAGTCAGGAGGCCCTGGCGGTGTTATGCGGCGTGGGTACGCGTCTACCGCAAAATCTGGAGCAAGTATCATTGCCAACGTCGTCGTCCTGGCATAGCCCTCAGCGGGTACCGGCAGCGTGGATCGCCAATCGCCCCGACGTCTTGGCGCGTCGCAGTGCTATTGAGGCCGCGGCCGCCGCCGTGCATGTCGCGCGCGACGATTACTATCCAAATATCAATCTGGTCGCCTTTGCCGGTGGCTTGGCTGCCGCCGGGGGATTATTCACGTTTCTACACCCTGGCTCCCTGCAGGCTGGGTTGGGGCCGGCCATTAGTTTGCCCCTTTTCAGCGGCGGCCGTTTACGTGGGCAATTTGATGCCCGTCGAGCGGCATACAGAATAGCATTGGCGCAGTATCGCCAGACATTGCTGCAGGCCCTGCAAGAGGTCGCCGGCGCACTGACCGAATTACAGGCCGCCGATCGCGAACGGCAACAGCTACAGGAAGATCAGCAGGTCTTGCAGCGCAAGGAGCGGGTGCAACAGCAACGCTACAGGGCCGGTCTCAGTAACCAATTGCCGGTGCTCGCGGCAGAGCTTTCCCTGCTCGATAATCGTTTGCAGCGGATTCGCTTAGATGTCCATGCCCAGCAGACGTTGATCAATCTCTATGCGGGGCTAGGTGGTCGCGTGCCTGCCGGCACCTGGCCAAGTGCTGGAGTCCACTCATGAATCAGGCCGCGCTGGGGGCAAGAAGACAGTGGATGCGGTTCTACCAACAGCAGGTGGAGGTCGGATTTTTTTGGGTCAAGACAGCCGTCGCAGCCTTGCTGGCATTGTGGATTGCCTATCGCTTTCGATTCGATTCGCCAAGCACTGTGGTCATTACGGTTTTTATCGTCATGCAATCGCGCAACGGTATGGTCCTTGCCAAAAGTTTCTACCGTGCCGTCGGTACTATCGTTGGTACGGTGGTCGCCTTACTCTTGGTTGCCAGTTTCCCCGACATGCGCGTTGGATTTCTCGCAGGGCTTGCGCTCTGGGTTGGCTTTTGTACCGCTGGCGCCCGCTATTTCCGTAACTTTCAGGCCTATGCCTTTGTGCTTGCCGGCTATACCGCTGCGCTCGTCGGTCTCCCCGCCGCCCTCGACCCTGCGCAGGCCTTTGCCATTGCGGTGGCACGTTTGAGCGACGTGATGCTCGGTATTTTGATTGCTTCTGTCATTAGCGCCGTGGTCTTTCCACAGCCTCTGGCCGATCTCCTACAGCAGACCGCGCGCGCTCGGCTGCAGCATTTTCTGCGCAACACCTTACGGGTCTTGGACGGTGGCGTGCGCAGACCAGACTGGGTGGTGTTGCACCTAGAAGCTACCCAGGAGACGCTACAGCTCGACGGTTACCGCTCTGGAAGTCTGTTTGAGAGCGCCGAAGGCCGCCGACAGAATCAGCGGGTACGGCAAATGATTGCCGATATGATGTTTGCTTCGGGCTCACTGCATCTGCTGAATAGCCACATCCGCCGCCTACGTCGTCCCGCTTTACAGAGCGTGCGAACACTGTTTGCGCCGATGCTGGAAGACCTGCGCCAGAGTTTTGTCACCCTGCAGCGTACCCTCAACGACGGCGAACTGGATTCCGCAGAGCGCCAGTTGCGCGCAATACAGGAGCGAGTGGAGCGACAGCTCGCGTCTTTACGGCAAGACAAGCGTGGGACGTTGGATGCTGCGCAAGCCCTGGCCCTAGACAGCCTCGTACTATTGCTAACGCGCTTTCTTGCCGAATTGCGCCGCTATCTTGCCAGTTACCTGCAGCTCCAGTCGCCGCATCGGCAGGTGGAAGTCCCGCCTCTGCCCCTTACCATCGAACGGCTGCGCGCTAAGCGCTGGCTTGCATCTTTTGATCGGCCGCCTGCAGAGATCGTGCAAGCCCTTGGGGCTGCTTTGCGTAGTATGCTCATTGTTGCTGCGGTCGCGTTTTTTTGGCTGCGCAGCGCCTGGCCAGCAGGTCCAACAGCGTTGATTATCGCGGTGGTACTCAGCGCCTTGTATTCCACCTTTCCAAACCCCCTGGCCTCCGTCCGCCAAATGGGCGTGGGAATTGTTCTGGCTTTTCTTGCCGCCTTGTTATTCTCCCTAGAACTTTTGCCGCGGGTGCAAGGGTTTGCCCTGCTGTCGCTGGCTCTGTTTCCCTTTCTGTTGATTTCACCGTGGATTCTGACCAGAACACGATGGGCGGGCACGGCTGGCGGCTTCGGCATCTTCTTTCCGCAACTCGCGGTTCCCAGTAACGATTACGAATTTTCCTATACGACCATGCTAAATACTGGAGTGGCTGAGCTACTTGCCGTTTTTATTGTAGGAATTGCCTTTTTTCTGATTTTTCCGGTAGGTAACCGTTGGGAGCGTAGTCGCCTGTTGCGACGCATGCGTGTCTGGGTGCAGAGGGTGGTACGCGATCCTCTCCCTAATTTGCGCAATCGTTTTGCGGC
Source organism: Candidatus Igneacidithiobacillus chanchocoensis (assembly GCA_038447835.1). GTDB lineage: Bacteria > Pseudomonadota > Gammaproteobacteria > Acidithiobacillales > Acidithiobacillaceae > Igneacidithiobacillus > Igneacidithiobacillus chanchocoensis. The sequence goes on from JAWNZB010000086.1 coordinate 8,450, forward strand.
TGAGAGTCGAGAATATCTTCGTTTGCTGGCAGCCGACCTGACGCCGCAGCAAGCTCGCGATTTGGATGCGCTACGCGAAGCGATGCGCTTGGACGAACTGGCCGAAGCAATACTACAGCTGCGCATTTTGCTCGCTAG
>JAWNZB010000227.1:0-1545 GCA_038447835.1 Candidatus Igneacidithiobacillus chanchocoensis
CGCCCGCAACTGGGCGACATTGCGCTGCGTCGCAGGGTGTGCCCACATGGCACTGTTCATCGCGGGTGCGAGAAAGAGCGGCGCACGGTTGGCGAGAACGATGGTACTGAGCAGGTCATCGGCCAAACCTTGGGCGAGACGGGCCATTCCATTGGCGGAGATGGGTGCGATTAGGAGGGCGTCGGCCCAGCGTGCCAGGCGGATGTGGTCCATGGCCGCCTCCTCGGCGGCGGCAAAGAGGTCGCTACGCACGGGCTCCCCACTCACGGCCTGCAAAGTCAGCGGCGTTACAAACTGTGCAGCGCCCCGTGTCATGACCACGCGCAACGCTGCTCCGGCCTGGCGCAGGGCGCGCACGATCTCCGGGCTCTTGTAGGCGGCAATGCTACCGCCCACACCCAGAAGAATTCGTTTGCCAGCGAGGGGCTCTGTCGTGTTGAATACGCTTTCCATCATCACATTCCTAGTGTAAGGGAAGGAGGGAGCGTATGGCCATCACTGATTGGCCGGCGGACGAGCGTCCGCGGGAAAGACTGTTGCAAAAAGGGGCGGCGACTCTGTCGGATGCAGAGTTGCTGGCGATATTTCTGCGGGTAGGCGTGGTGGGCAAAAGTGCGGTGGACCTGGCCAGGGACTTGCTGCAAAATTTTGGTAGCCTGCGGGCATTACTCACCGCGTCTCATCATGATTTTTGTGTGCATAAAGGGCTCGGGGATGCCAAATACGCGCTCTTGCAGGCGGTGCTGGAAATGGGCAAGCGTCATCTCGCCGAGGAATGGCAGCGAGGTGACAGTCTTGATTCGCCGCAGCGGGTGCGACAGTATCTGTCTGCCACTTTGCGCGACCGCTGCCGTGAGGTTTTTGCTGTGATCTTTTTGGATAATCGCCATCGGGTGCTGCGCTTCGAGGAGATGTTCCTGGGGACCATTGACGGCGCTACCGTGCATATTCGCGAAGTGCTGAAGCGTGCCCTGGAGTTGAATGCGGCAGCCCTCATCGTTGCGCACAATCATCCTTCCGGCGTGGCGGAACCCAGTGCGGCAGATCTTTCCCTCACCCGGCGTCTGGATCAGGCGATGCAACTGGTTGACCTGCGCTTGCTGGATCACTTTATAGTCGGCGACGGCGAACCCTTGTCCCTGCGCGAACGGGGGGGCTGGTGAAAAAAAACAGCGCACTTTGGCGGCGTGCCCTTTTTGCGGGGCATGGGCTGTGGGTCGCGGCCCGTGAGGAAGCCAGTTTTCGGGCAGAGTTGTTGGCAGTCGTGGTGGGCGTGATCCTTTTGTACTGGACCCAGGCATCGCTCATCTGGTGGGGGGTTGGTATTTTGCTCATGGGCGCAGTGCTGGCGGCAGAGCTGCTCAACAGCGCCGTAGAATCTCTCGCTGACCTGGTAAACCCGGAATATCACCCTCTGGTGGCGCGCGCGAAGGACTATGGCGCGGCGGCGGTGCTGGTGCTGAGCATCGCTGCAGTATTGATTGCCGCGTTGTTGTTGTGGCGACGCTTTCATACGGGGTTTTGAAATTTGCGCGGACCACAACG
>JAWNZB010000087.1:0-8452 GCA_038447835.1 Candidatus Igneacidithiobacillus chanchocoensis
GGGTATGGATGCGAATGGCGTCGGTATCCGTATCTAGCCCAATGAGCAAGATATCTGTGCTCGCTCCGCAGCAAAATTCGTTCTCGATAGCTGCACGAAAATCCTGCAAACGCTGTAGAGCAGCCTCAAGGGCATGGCTCTCGTTACTGCCATGGGCAGCACAGCCCTGATGCAGGGGATCGAGGGAGCTACCATGATACACCGCAATTTTTAGGTAACGGGTCGGACGATCGGACGTGGTCGGGAAACCCTCGCGGAAACGTCGCAACTCTGTAGCCTGCCAATCTTCGACATCCTTTTCGACATCAAAAAGGGTACCGGCAAAGGCACTACGACGGAGTAGGCGGCCCGCGGGCAAGCGCAAAACATAAGGGAGAAAGCCCTTCAAACGTCCATCCGCACAGACCGATACGTTACAGGCATGAAAGCCACATTCGACCAAGAGGGCGTCGATATTGTCCCCTGCCTGCAATTCGGTGCGGATGCGTTCGGAAAACTTTTCTACGCCCAGCCGCAGCGCCGCAAAAGTTGCCGCGGCGTAAAGTCCGCGCATATCTGGACCGCGCACCCAGGCGTTTTCCAGCAGTGCCTCAGGAAGGCGCACTCCCAGCTGCTCCTGCGCCCGTCGCTGGGCATCGGCGGCAAAGTCTACCCCCACTCCCCGCCCGGCAAGATCCCGCAAAAACGGTACGATGGCATCGAAGCGGCCCTTGATTTCCGTTTCGCAACGAGCCAAGCGATCGTTTTCCACGGTGTTGACAAGGGGGTGCCGACAGCCCTGCTGCGGCAGGCTCGGACAGGAGGGATGCTGGGCAACACTACCTGAAGCCATAAGCGGTGCACTGAGCCCTGTGCTCGTGGCAAAGCGCTGGGCCATGGGCATACCACCTGCCACCGCCGCAGGGCGCAGGTGACGCATCTTTTTACGCGTATCCATGGCGGGTTAGCCTCGCGCACCGCCGGAATAGGTCACGGCTGCACCACGCTTACCACCGCCGCCGCTGCTACCGGTAACCTTGGAATCACCAATCGGAGCCGCCAAGGTCTGCTCTTTGTTAACCACTGCATTCATGACGCAACTACGAACCGCTCCTCGCTGCGTCGGATTCCGGTTTTGCGACCAAGCACCCTCGGTACCCGTAACCCGCTCATTGCGGCTCCAGTCGTCGCCAGTAATCTGCCAGGAACCCCGCTCCGGAGCGGAAACCTGCGGACCCGCTGCAACCGGGGCGACAGGCACTGGCTCTATCCCCCGACTACGAAACTCCGGAGTGCCGGTAATCAGGCCACGGGCCAGGTTCACCGGGCCGGTAATACGGCCTACCTGCTCGGTAGCGTTACCGGTAATGCGGCTCGGCATCTGACGCGAGGGTGGGACGATACTGAAATCCTGAGGAGCCGAGGCGACCTCCGCTGCAACCGGAGCAGGGACCGTTGGCACAAAGCGCTGACTGTTCCCAACCGCTTCCATGGCCAGAACTTTCTGCTTATAGGAACAGCCGTCGCAACTACACGAAGCGCTGCTGGCGGGCTGCACCTGGCTGGGCAAGGAAGCTTCCAGTTCTTCACCAACAAAAGGCGTGCCGGTTACGGGAAGATCTTCACCCGCCTCGTTACCGGTCACATTGTCCGCCGGGTTCATAGCTGGTCCACTGACCCACTGCCCCCGGTAGGTACGGCTCACAACAACCTTGGCTGCTTCTGGCTGCGGGGTGCTTGCGCAGTGGGCATACTGCTGCTGCCCATGATACTCCGTTCCGGTGACGGGCCAGCACCCTCCACGCTCGTCACCGGACATTTTTGGGAGGCGATCCATCCCTGTACCCGTAATCGTCGACCCCTGTAGGCTGGTCATTTCCTGCACCTTGTCGACGCCACCGCCACAGAGGGTCGGGCTACTGTAGCCCGTTCCCGTGACGCGCAGACAAGAGCCGGGCTCGTTTCCCGTCACCTTTTCGGAACGATCAACGAGGTTACCCGTGACGCGCTGGCCATGGTCAGTACTGACGACTCCCACCTTGGCGGGCGCTGGCTCCGGCTTGCTGTTACAGGCGCTCTGATAGCTTTCCAGACTCAGATATTCTGTGCCCGTCAGCTGCCGGCATTCGCCAGCCTCGAGGCCGGTAATCCGCTGCGTGGCATCGACGGCGGTACCCGACACGCTCCGCCCGGCAAAGGTGTGCGTTTCGGCGACCTTGCTCGGCGCGCCATTGATGGTCATTTTGGCAACTCCCGCGTCCCAATACTGCGAACCCGTAATGCTGCGATTGGCTCCCGCCTCGTAGCCGGTGACCCGACCGGCGCGCGACTCGTCGCTGCCAGTAACTGGCAGGGCTTGGCGCTGGGTCGTTCCCGTAACCACCTTGGGTGCACGCGCCTCGAGATCCGTATTACAGAAGCTCTGGAAGCCATCGCTGCTGAGATATTCCGTACCCGTCACGCTGCTGCAAGACCCAGCCTCATCCCCCGTCACCGCCGCTGCCCGCCCTACCTTGGTGCCCGAGACTACCTGACGCCCAGAAGTACGAGTAATGGCCACCTTGGGGGCCGCCCCCTCGGGACGGGTACCGCAGAAACGGTCAAACTGTTCGGCGCCGACGTATTCCGTGCCCGTAATCACCCGACAACTGCCGGCCTCATTACCGGTAACACCGGAATTCCGCTCTACCTGGGTGCCCGTTACAGCGGATCCCGCCAGGGTGGTACCTTCTTCTACCTTACGGAACTTGCGCGAGCGGCGTTTGCCCGCCGCGTCACCGTTCGCCTTTTGAAACCCACGACCATGCTGCGACATTTCTTCGCGACGCAACTTGGCGAACTCGCGAGTGCTGCCGCTCTCCAGATAGCGCAAACGGGCAGCCGCGGAGGTCAAACCACGCACCACCGTCAGGGCTGCCTTGCCCCGCTGGGCGAGGGTCTGGCGCCGCGCACGACAGAGTTGCCGCACGGAGCGCTCCCGCCAACCGAAATCACCGGGCTTGGTTTCCACCAACTCACAGACGGAATCGATGAATTCTTCCTCGATTCCAGGCACCAACGCCGGCGCCTCGCTAACGGCCACGGGCTCGGCAACCACGGAGTCGACGCTTGGCCGCTGGCCGCGACGGCGTGGCCGTCGTTGCTCTGGATCCGACCAACATTGCGCCCCAGAACAGCGCACAGCGCGGTGCGCCAGGGCGGCTTCCCGACCCGAGCTTTTCACCCTCATGTTTTCCGGATGGGAAGACGGCACTGCAAATGCAGAAGCCACCTCCCCGGTGCTGCCAGACTTTGGCGCGGAAGGCGCAGCGACTGGCTTGGCCGCGCCACCACCCTGCTTACGCATTGCCTGCTGGCGCCGCTTCTCCTGCGCCAAAGCCCGGCCCCGTAATGAACCGGATGCTGAGATATCCGACATACGTCCCCCTTACTGGTGCCCAGCAGCGCTGGGCACCGATGATCGATTAGTTCGTATCAGGAACCGCGATAAACCACGAAGGCCAGACCCTGGCTCTGCGTGTAGTTATCGTAACCAATCAGACGAATCAGGTGCTTGGGATACTCGCGGCGACAAGCCTCGAGCTCAGCAAGAACCGTGTCCACATTCCGTTCACCGAACATGGGGAGCTTCCACATGTACCAGTAGTGATTGAAGGAACGCTCGGGTTCGACATGTTCCACTGCTGGATTCCAACCCTGGGCAATGATGTATTGCACCTGGGCGCGGATCTGCTCCGCCGACATGGGGGGGAGATACGAGAAGGTCTCGTAACGCCGCGTCTGCTTGTAATCTTGAACTTCAGCCATAATAGACTCCTTCCTGAAGCGAATGCGTTAGCCGGAAAATCAACGATTCTGCACGTCGAGCTTGTCGACGGTGTCGAATTCGAACTTGATTTCCTTCCAGGTCTCCAGAGCAATCTTGAGCTCGGGCGAGTGACGGGCGGCATTGGTAAGTACTTCCTTACCTTCGCGCTCGATCTCCACACCCCGGTTACGAGCTTCGACGCAGGCTTCGAGGGCCACGCGATTCGCCGCCGCGCCGGCAGCATTGCCCCAGGGGTGCCCCAAGGTACCGCCGCCGAACTGCAGGACGGAGTCGTCACCAAAGATGCTCACCAGCGCCGGCATGTGCCAAACGTGGATACCACCCGAGGCCACCGCAAAGGCGCCAGGCATCGCGCCCCAGTCCTGGTCGAAGAAGATACCGCGGCTACGGTCTTCGGGAACATAAGACTCACGCAACAGATCGATCCAGCCGAGGGTGGAAGCACGATCGCCTTCCAGCTTGCCAACCACGGTACCGGTGTGCAGATGGTCGCCACCGGAGAGGCGCAGAGCCTTGGTCAGCACGCGGAAGTGAATGCCATGGTGGGGGTTACGGTCGATTACTGCATGCATGGCGCGATGGATGTGCAGCAAGATACCGTTCTTACGGCACCAACGAGCAAGACCCGTGTTGGCGCAGAAGCCGCCGGTCAGGAAGTCATGCATGATGATCGGCATGTCGAGTTCTTTGGCGAACTCGGCACGCTCATACATCTCTTCCGGCGAGGGGGCGGTAACGTTCAGGTAGTGGCCCTTGCGCTCACCCGTCTGCGCTTCGGCGTTGTGGATCGCGTCGGCCACGAAGAGGAAACGATCGCGCCAGCGCATGAAGGGCTGGGAGTTGACGTTTTCATCGTCCTTGGTGAAATCGAGACCACCACGCAGGGCTTCGTACACGGCGCGGCCGTAGTTCTTGGCCGACAGACCCAACTTGGGCTTGATGGTGCAGCCGAGCATTGGGCGACCGTACTTGTCGAGCTTGTCGCGCTCAACCTGGATACCGTGGGAGGGGCCGTTACAGGTCATTACGTAGGCCAGGGGGAAGCGTACGTCTTCCAGGCGCAAGGAGCGTACCGCCTTGAATCCAAAGACGTTACCCACCAAGGAGGTAAAGACGTTAACGACGGAACCTTCTTCGAAGAGATCGATGGGGTACGCGATGAACGCATAAAAAGCGGTGTCGTCGCCGGGCACGTCTTCGATCCGGTAGGCGCGACCCTTGTAGTAGTCCATGTCGGTCAACAGATCGGTCCACACCGTAGTCCAGGTACCGGTAGAGGATTCTGCCGCAACCGCCGCAGCCGCCTCTTCCCGATCCACCCCAGCCTGCGGGACGATCTTGAAGCACGCCAACAAATCCGAGTCCAACGGCACGTAGTCAGGAGCCCAGTACGTCTGGCGGTACTCCTTCACGCCGGCTTCATATTTACCAGCCATAGATCCCTCCTAGAGAATGTTCCAATTCAAACCAACCTGCAGATAGCTTTCCGATGGCGAATGTACAGAGGCCATACCATAAGGTAAAGTAAAAGTTATTTAACATTACCGTTTAGGGGAACAAAACCTTGTCCGTTCGTCAGGTCACTCTACATCAATTACGTATCTTCACGGTACTGGCCCGGCATCTTAGCATGAGCAAAGCGGCCACGGAATTGTATCAAACGCCACCAGCATTATCTTTACAAATCAAAAGGTTGTCCGAAAATCTTGGGATTACCCTATACGAGCAGATTGGTAAAAAACTCTTTCTTACCGCCGCTGGGGAGCTGGTTGCCCAGGCCGGAGCAGAGGTGCAGGAACGTTTGGAAAGGCTGATGGAAGAGCTCGCGGCACAGCAGAATCTGGAGCAGGGCCAGCTCCGCTTATGCATCACTTCGACCGCCGAGTATTTTGCGCCCCGCCTACTCGGCGCCTTCTGTGGTCTTCACCCAGGAGTCGAAGCGAATCTCGAGATCGTCAACCGCGTTACCCTGCTGCAGCGCCTGCAGCATAATGAAGATGATCTCTACATCATGGGACAGGTGCCCGACGACATCGATGGCGTGGCGCATGCCTTTCTCGACAACCCGATTGTCGTGGTGGCCGCTGCCTCCCACCCGCTCGCCGAGCAAAAGAACATTCCGCTGCAACGATTAGCGCTAGAACCCTTCATCCTCCGCGAAGCCGGTTCCGGCACGCGGCTCACTGCGGAAAATTTTCTTGCCGAGCGCGGCATTCAATTGCATGCGCGGATGACCTTGAGCAGCAATGAGGCGGTCAAGCAGCTGGTCGCCGGTGGCCTGGGCCTGGGCATTCTCCCCCGCCATACCCTGGCCGCGGAGGCAGCGGCCGGGGATTTGTGCATTCTCGACGTCGAGGGCTTCCCGATCCTACGCAAGTGGCATGCGGTGCATCGACGTGGCAAGCACCTCTCGGCAATCAGCCAGCGTTTCCTCGAATTTTTGCTGCAGAGCTAACCGTCGGCGCAGGCTGAGCCAATCGTCAGCCTTTGCTGCCTTCCACCTCGACCTTGATGGCAATGGCATTGGACAGCCCCTCCGGGAGATAGGCATCCATGCCAAAATCCGAGCGGTGGATGGTAGTCGTCGCCACAAAGCCGGAGAGATAGCCGCCCCAAGGTTTAGGCAAATAGGGAACATTGCCGGCACCCAACTCGCGGACCTGAAAAACTACAGGCTTGGTTACGCCATGCAGGGTCAGATCGCCATATAAGTCCCCAGTCTTTTTGCCGGTGGGAACGTACTTGCTGCTAACGAAGGTGATGTCGGGATACTGCTTGACGTCAAAGAACTCCTTGCTGCGTAAATGCTGATCGCGCAAGGCAAGATCAGTGTTGATGCTAGCGGCGGGAATGGTGATGTTCACCCGATCCTTGGCGGGATCTTGGGCATTGAAGGTATAAGTGCCGGAGATTTGGTCGAAGCGGCCGGTAAATTCCGTAATGCCGACGTGGCCAATGGTAAAGAACACATTGGTGTGCTGGGGATCAATGCGATAGCTGCCGTCGGGATTGCCGTTGAGGAAGGTGTAGTGCTTGGCTGGCGCGGCAAAGGCGGTTCCTGCCATTAGGACAGCGGCGGCGACCAAGGCGGTAGTTACGTGTTTTGCAGACATGGAATTTCTCCTTTTTTTACCCAAATAGTTTTTTGGCGATTTCCGCCACGTGCCGTCCTTGGAAGCGAGCAATGGCAAGCTCGTTGGCCGAGGGCATGCGGCTGCCATCACCCTTGGCCAGGGTGCTGGCGCCGTAGGGAGTGCCACCACTGATTTCGTCCATATTGAGGAGCTCGCGGCAACTATAGGGCACGCCGACAACGATCATCCCTTGATGCAGCAAAAAGGTGTGGAAGGAAGTGATGGTGGTCTCTTGGCCACCGTGCTGGGATGCGGTACTCACAAAGACGCCGCCGATCTTGCCAACCAAAGCACCTTGCTGCCAGAGATTACCCGTGCGGTCGAGAAAATTGCGCATTTGCCCGCTCATGTTGCCAAAGCGCGTGGGCGTGCCGAAAAGGATAGCGTCGTAGTTGGCCAAATCGTCGGGATGGGCTTCGGCTGCCGCCTGTGTCGTTTTGGCGTGCAGGCTGGCAAGGGTCTCCGCCGGCATGGTCTCCGGGATACGCTTGATATCCACCTGGGTACCGGCCACCGAGCGAGCACCCTCCGCTTCCGCCTCGGCCATCGCTTCTACATGTCCCCACAGGCTGTGATACAAGACCAGAACTTTACTCATGGCATGCCCTCCTTGCTGGACTCCCCCCTGGAGTCCGGGTTTCAATAGAGCATTCGCGATTCTCTTTGTAAAGTAGGTACTACAAAGTAACTAGTATGCGCCAATCTCGACAAGAACAGGCTTGCCCCATGGACCAATTGCTGCGGTTGCTGATGGGGCCGTGGACTACCTACATCCTCTGGGTGCTGGAAAATCAGGGCACGCTGCGCTTCGGCGCGCTCAAGAAGGCCATCCCTGGCATCTCTTCGCGCATGCTCACGGAGCGTCTGCGCGTCTTGAAAAATGCGCAGATCATTTTTCGGGACTATCATCCTACTGTTCCGCCCGAGGTCTATTATGGCCTGACCGATCGTGGCCGCGAACTCGGCACCGTGCTCGCGGGCTTGAACACCCTGGCGCAGCGCTGGTTTACGAATCCACCAGAGTAGAGATCCATACGGGAAGAAAGGAAGATGCCCAAATGACTCGTAAAACTCTCGCTGCGGCCGCTCTGATGACTTTCGTCTCCGGATGCGCTGTGAGCAACGTAACCAATACGCCAGAACCACCATCGCCTGCCGTACGAAATGCCCAAGCCGTTACCCCGCAAGAGGGTATTCGATACGCCTACGTAACGCAGGTACAGCAAATCGTTGCTGGCCATGCTGAGACGATCCTCAGAAGACAAGAACGCGAAGGCATGAAGAAAACCGGACATCCTGTCGCGCTACCAACGGGTTCATGCGTTGCCGTAGCAATACTTCGGGCCGACGGAACCGTGCAGAGAACAGATCTTGGTGAGTGCGCGTCCGAGGCGCTAGGAAAAATCTTGCGAGAAGCGATTCGCAACTCCTCACCGTTGCCGCCAACACCATTTGGACACAACGCCAGCATCACGGTCCATATAGTCCAACCCGATGCTGCCCCAGGCCT
>JAWNZB010000007.1:0-41513 GCA_038447835.1 Candidatus Igneacidithiobacillus chanchocoensis
GGCAAGGCCAGCCCGAAGGATTGAGTGAGCACGCCCCCCCCCCCCGCGCGATCTCCCAAAGAAAAACGATACTGCAGCAGACTTCTGCCACTGGGCCTGCCGGAGGTGAATGGGCTAGATGGCAGATCGTGCATTGACGGAATCCCGCCGCCGCGGCTACTATCCTAGGCATATCAGCAAGGCCTAGCATGCGCGCCGCTTGCCGGTCAGGGCTGCCAAAGCTGCCGCAAAGCGAGAGCCCCCAAGGCTGTCCAGAAAAGGAAGAAACTGTGCTCATTGCCCGTTGCAAAACAACCCGCAAATTTTGTATGCCCAGCACCCGGAGGCAGCCGCGCTATTGGAGCAGCTGCCCGCCACCCAGTCTATCTTTTCGCTGAGGGTCTTGCGTCATGCTCACATTTTTCGGTTGGCAAAGAAATGATGTCTCAAGGGTAATAAATGATCCTCCTCGCCGGCGCCATGGTAAGCCTCCACGTCTTTGATGCTCGCAATACTGTGTTGCCGCTATCATGCACTCAGTAGTAATAACAACTCGTGTAGTGAAAGTAGAGAAACTTTACGCTGATTGGTCAAGACAGTTTCATAAAAGCTCGTCCCTAAATATGCTATGACTTGGATCGTAGACCGATATTTTTATTTTACATTAAACCTAGGAGCCCCGTATGTGCGGAATCGTTGGCGGCGTTGCCGCAGCGGATGTGGTCCCCGTCATTTTGGAGGGATTGCGGCGCCTGGAGTACCGCGGTTACGATTCGGCGGGCCTGGCCTTTCTGGATGCCGACGGAGCCTTACAACGGCGGCGTAGCGTTGGACGGGTTGCCGAGCTGGCGGCACTGCACGCTGCCGAGGGCTTTGCCAGCGGCATCGGCATTGGCCACACCCGTTGGGCAACCCATGGTGGTATCGCCGAGCAGAATGCCCATCCCCTTATTTCCTCGGAAGAGATTGCCGTCGTCCACAACGGCATCATCGAAAACTACCAGAACCTACGCCAGCGCCTGCAGGCCCTGGGCTACGCCTTCAGTTCTGAGACCGATACCGAGGTCATCGCAAGGAGCCTTCGGTACAGCGGCCGTCCCTCGGGTGTTTTCCAGGCGCGGGTGAGGCGCTGCATCTCCTCGACGGGGAAGGGCTGCTCGACTTTTCGGCGCTGGGCCATGAGCTCTTCATTTCGCGCCTGCTCGACATCGCCGATGCAGACGATATTCTTGCCGCAGCGATCCCGCCGATCCAAAAAGGCTTTTTGTTCGGCGATGACCCGCTGTTGCGCCACGCTGCCCATGGGAAGATCGCGTAGTAGCCGCTCATAATTTCCTTGGGTAAAACCCTGGTAGGCGACGGCACGACTTGGCGGATCTTTTTCCCAATCGACATCATCCCTTGAGTGCGAAGCTGCGTCGCACATCACTTTGATGGATGGCCGCTGCGGACGGTCTTGATAGCAGCCCGAATATTCACTGGAGGTATAAGGGAATTCATTGGCAGCTAGTGCGGTGCCTGCGGCATATAGCAGGATGAAGCCAAGCCCTGCAGCGGCAGCTTTTTGCTCCAGTGATCGCCACGTTATCCCTTTCTTTCTCCAACCGCGCGCTGTATGACCTAGCATATACCCTGCCTTTTCCATTTCATGTACTTACGCTTCGCTCAATCATATTTTTACGATTTCGTATATGCCATTGGTTGTTTTAGCGCCATGGGGAAAGGGGCCAGAGCCAGACAGATGCCAAGGCTTGCGGGCGTTACGATGCTTCCTTCTTTCATCGAAATTTGTGCAGCGTCTGCATAAGGGCTTGCGTAAAATTGAGGGACAGGGTTTGGTTGGGGTTGCTGCACTGGTAGCGCCGAGTCTTGCCGCCCTGCGACTGCTCGTAGATGGAGGCACCGCGTAGGGGGTCGATGAGAGTGATGCTCTGTTTTTGGCTGGTAAAGCGCAAACTGGCATCGCCATTGGAGTCGGACTCGTAGTGCAGCTGGACGCCGGGCTGGCCCCCGTCCACTATCACACGCTCTTTGCCGGATGTTTCTGCCTCCCGCACCGCCAACCGGGCAGCACCCGTAGCCTGCTGTGCCAGACAAAGCACTATAGTTTGCTCTGGCAACGCACATTCCCACAGTGTCACAGCTTTTGTTCCACAATGGCGGTTTTGAGGAAGATCGTCTGCCGGTATCGGGGGAAGTCCCTTCGTTCGAGATGTTGCGGCGGCCGAGGGGTTCGGCGCCGCAAGTGTCGTAACGTAATTTGCTGTCTGCGGAGCAGGGTGGATCAAACTGTTCATTTGATCCTTTGGTAAATGAGGAAGCCGTCTACATAATATTGTATGAACATACCCCCGCGGGTGGGCTCTAAAAAGAAGGCAGTGTCGCGTTTTCCTTCACATCGATTGGCAAACCCGATAAGAAGCCATTGCGAGTCTTTCCTGCTTTCGGAAAAATCTGGGCTAAATATTGGTTCTAGAGCCTTTAGCCGCTCGGCACTCAAGGGTTTGCCATTCCAGGTCTTCAGTCGACCACTTTTGAGCTCTTCTAGAGCAGTATCATCTTCGGTGAGATATCCACCCGTTTGTGACCATCCGATCTGGTTATAACCTGTCGGCGGAATTTCGAGAGGAAGCCAGCGAATGATATCTGCCGCTGCCTTGGCAGGCGTGCAGCCATCGGTGCCGTATTCAAACATCAGCACCTTGGGATCTTTTCCGTCCAGCACGATGCGGCCGGTTTTGCCCAGCACCTCCTCGGGGGCGTCTTTCGCCAAAACCCCAAATCCATAGGTTGCAATCACACGCCACTCGCCGGCAACCAACGCCCGAATGGCTGCCGTGTCTTTGGGGTTATTCACAATTTTCTGGACGATGGGTTGGACTGGGATTGACGGATGCCAACCGTTGTCATCCGAGGTTGCCGCACTCGACAACCCAGGAGTGAGGCACAACGACAGCGCCGCAAGCCCCTGCCACACGAAATCAAAATACGCCCAAATCCTTGTCGTGATACCACTTACTCTCGGTATATGCATTTCATTCTCCAAAAAAATCTCACGCAAATTGGTTGTTAGCAAACTCTTGAAAGGCGGGCTTATACCCCATAGCAAAAACCCGCTTCTCTGCATCCTTTATGGCACCGTGCCCGATACTCTCCCTGTGCGATATCAGGCGTATCCTTGCGTGTTTGATACGTGCAACACTTGAGCCTGGCTGGTTTATGGCTAGGAGGATATTTGCAATTCAGAAAAATATTAACTTCCTCTTCTCTCCTTCTCACTAAACCTGGAGCGATTTTTCCTCCACTTGTCGAAATAGCCTTCATAGCCGCTGCTACCTCATCCCAGTTACAAGAATTCACTGCTTTTTTAAGTCTTGTATAGAAGCCATAATTGTATATAAAAGAGATCAGGGCATCTGTTTGGCACTGATTCAACTTTACCTCAAGATGCCTGACAAGCTTGTCCCCAACCTCACTCTGAACATCCTGATTAAACATGCGATCCGCTTCTTGGTCCGTTACACCTCCTCGGTATTGTTCAAATTTTTCTGGAGCCTTCTTTGGGAGTTTTTTGATACCTACGCGCCCAGCGATTAGGTGCCCATAACCGATGGTGGCGTAACCTCCAGAATCGTTGTACATGCAGTTTCCTATGGCCTCGTTCCCTTTCATAAAGTCTGCTCCGGAATCCGATAGGTTCAGATTTTGCTGATTGTATCGCTCAATATCATTCGGGTTGTTCTTCGCGTCGATACGCTCGCAGACAGTATCACAACTACCGTCTGATTTTTTCTTTGCGCAGGATTCTGTCGATGCGGTCGGAGCAGTTGGTATGGCTACTCCCCCTTGTGCGTGTTTATGACAGGATCGATCCTTATAAATCGGTGAGGAATCATCTACTACGCACATACGCGCATATCCGCCGAGATGGTCAATTCTGGATTGATATGCGTCTTCAATGCACTTTGAGTCTGTGCCACACGCATCCCGCTGCTTTAGCCAAGCCTTTTGCTCCTTTGCCTCGTCCTCCAACAGGCAGTTGTGATTTCCCGACTTTCCGTAGCTTTGCTGAAAAATCTTATAATCCCGATTTAGTTGCGCGTCTAATTTCCGTAAACCAGCATCGCTGCAAATCGTTTTTTCAGTGGGTGTATTAGCCTTGTTGCAGTCGAAGGCCCAGAGTTGATCGCTTGCGGTGGCCCCCAAGGCAAAGACGGATAGCAACAATGTCTGCCGTACGCTCTTCTCCATGTTTGTCAATGACATGTGTGTGACGCTCCCTTGCTAAGCTTTCGTTTTCAATTGCTGGGTTCAGTGGGTGCAGGCGTACTCTGGCGGCGGTGGCAAGTCGAGACCATACTCGGGTACGCCCGGATCTTCCTCGGGCATTGGCTCTAGATTGCTCGGGGCCGATCCTGCTTGTTGCGGTGGGTTGTATTGTTCATCCCCACCTCGCTGGGGAGCTTGCAGCTGGCTTTGGCTTTGTAGCCCCGCAAAATGGGTGAAGGGCGTTTGCATGCGGAAGGTAGCCTCGGCGGTGAGGGGGAAAGTGGATAGGTTGGGGTGCGAAGGATCGGGGACGTTGACCGCGGCGTTCTGCGTGTCGAACCCCCCCTGGCCGCCAGCGGGGCTGCCGACAACGCTTCCGCCTCCGGCGTTGTTTCGATCGAAGCGCGCCAAGAGACGATCGATAAAGGGCATGATCAGCGGCGCCCGGTAGGTGACGCGGATCTTGAGGAGATTGGCATCTTGTAGGCTGATGCCGCTTTCCTTGCCCAAACTGGTTTGCCGATACCCCAAATGACTCTCGGGTATGCCCCAACCCCAGTTGCCGCCTGGCGTGGCTTGGGTGCCGGTGTTGTCGTCGAGGGGCAGGCGGCCATATTGTTTGAAATCGTGTAGGGCTTCGACGGTGGGGCTGAGGATTTCGATCTTGGCCACTTTGGCTGCTGCCTCGGCGGCGAGACGCCCCTGGGCAAGATCGGCCAAACTTTGGCCGTGGGTGTACAGCGGGGTCAGCCCGCGCGCGAGTCCAGCGCGGATGGCATCCATATCACCTCCGTGCAAGGCTCCGGCGCGGGCGGCTTCTTGGGTTGCGACTTCGAGCTGTAGGCGGCTTTGATACAGAAGGCTCGTCTGCAGAGTGCCCAGAATGAGCAGCAGAATCAGGGGGATGCTGAGCAGAAATTCGACAGCCCCGGCACCGCGCTCTCTTGGCATTTGGCTGGCGATTACCGGCGAAGTGTCCTCCCGCCATTCCAGCATCTGCCCTGGGGCAAGCTGTAGCCGCTCGATGCTACCTCGTGCCATTTCGACCGTGTCGCACGCCCCGGTAATTGGGGGCCAAGCCGCGTACCAAGGCCGTAGGTTTTTGCGCAGCGCGAGAATTTCGCCAGTGGCACTCAGCCACAGTAGATCGATGGAAAAGCGCATGCCCCACATGTGTACTGCCGTGCAGGAGCGCAACCATAAAGCTTCCTGCGGCAAGGGCGTGCCTCTGCCCAGCCAGCCACGGGCGCGCGCCCAGGGGCCGTCGGCCAGGCGCGCCAAAGACCACAGGCAGGATCCATTGCGCCAGATGCTACCGGGTCGGCTCATGTCAGCACCTCTTGCACATATTTCATGTAGATGACGAAAGCCAATACAAGGAATACTATGGGAAAAATGAACACGACGAGTGGCGCCAATAACTTTACCGGCGCCTCTAATGCGGCTTTTTCTGCTCGCAGAAAGCGCTCTTCACGGCGTTGTTCGGCCTGGGCCTTGAGCACCGGCGCCAGGCTACCGCCGCGTTCTTCTGACTGAATAATCGCGGTAACCAGGCTGCGCAGTTCTTGCATGGCTACGCGTTCGCCAAAGCGACGAAAAACGTCTATGCGCGGCATACCGGAGCGTAAGTCACGCAAAATAATGCGGAACTCACTGCGCAGAGGGCCCTCTGGCCCCTTATCGACAGCAATTTGGATGGCGCCAGTTAGATTCAGGCCACCTTCTACCATCAGGGTAATGAAATCGAGATACACCGGCAGGTCTTTGAGAATGCGTTTTTGCCTTTTCCTGCCTTGCTCCACGAGCCAGAGGTCGGGATAAAAACTGGCGATGAGCATGGAAAGTAGTGTAATTTCCCAGCGAAAAATACCGATCGCCACGTAAACGAACAAGGAAAAGAGCAGGGCGAAGGCGGCAGATAGAATTTTTAGCGCAAAGAAATCTCGAGGGGTGATCAGGTACTGCAGCCCGGCCTTTTGGATGCGCGGTGCGCTGCGGTAAATAAGTTTATCTGGCAGGAACGTAATGATGGTGGAGTCGACAAAACGCACCAACGGCCAAATGCGGCGCAGTCCGGTAGGGAGCGGATCGAAATATTCCCGCGGCTGCTGTTCTACTGCGCGAACTAGGTTGAAAAGCCCGTAGACGCCGCCCGCAACTACCAACGCTACGAGGAGGCCAATCAGGAGGTAGGGGATTTGGCCTCTGCTTTGGGCGATTATGTCCAACAGCCATCCGCCAAGAAAAAATAGCACCACCAGCGCGAGCAGGGAGCCGATGGCCGACGCAATCCAGCGACGGGTTCTTGAATCTCGGAGTGTGGCGTGTGCTAGACCCATGTTAGACCTCGATGCTCACAATTTTGCGGATGCCCCAATACCCGAGCATCTCGAGGATGATGGCAATACCCAAGACGGCCCAGCCCTTATAGGTATCGAAGAGGGCACCGGTGGCCGCCGGTTCAATCCGCAAAAGTGCCAAGATGATCAGTACCGGCAGGGCGGTCATCACCAAGCCTTGTAGCTTCCCCTGGGAGGTGAGGGCTTGGATTTTTTGCTCCATCATCAGGCGACGGCGAACCGTTTCGCCCAGCCGTTGCAGGGTGTCGGCAAGGTTACCGCCGACTTCGCGGTTGATGCGCAGGGCAGAAACCACCAGGTCGAAATCTTGGGAGCGGACTCGTTCTGCCAAGTGGCTCACCGCGTCTTCAAACGGGACGCCAAGACGCTGCTCGCGCACAACGAGGGAAAGCTCTTGGCTCATGGGGGCGCTGAGGTCTTTTGCCAGCCCCTCGAGAGTTTGGCCGAGATTGGCGCCGCCACGCAGGGCGGAAGCCATCATCAGCAAGGTATCGGGAAGTTGGCTGTGGAGTTGGTTGAATCGTCTTTTTTTCAAATAGAGCAGGATGAAACGAGGAGATGTTGCGACCAGCAAGGCAACAAAAATGGTGATCGGCAGGGTCCCGAGCAGGAGGTAAGTGAGGAGAGGGAGCAAGACCAGTGCAACGATATTGATACGCCAGAGGAGGGCGGGATCGGCGAAGAGGAAGAGATCGGTCAGGCTGCTGCGGGTCTCTTGGGTAAAGCTTTCCTTGCGCCGGCGCAGCACCGTGCGAGCGCCGAGAAATACGGTCTGTAGGAGGATGGCGACCGACAAAAACACGAGCAGGGCAGTGCCCCAATCAGACGCGCTCATGTTCTTCCTCCAAGAAAATGCTGGTATCGATCGGTAAGCCGCGGGCACGCATTTCCTCGTAGAACTCGGGCATGCTGCCGCTGGCACGGAATTGCCCGCGCACCTTGCCATCGGCGCCAAAACCCTGTTGCTTGAAACTGAACAACTCCTGAAGCTGAATGACGCCACTCTCGGTGCCGGTGACTTCGACAATGGCCGTCAGTTTGCGCGAGCCGCAGGAAAAACGGGTGATCTGCACGATAATGTCGATGGCCGACGCGATTTGTTCACGAATGGCGGTCAGGGGTAGTTCCATCCCTGCCATCATCACCATTACCTCCATACGGGAGAGCATATCGCGTGGGCTGTTGGCGTGGGCGGTGGTAAGGGAACCATCGTGGCCAGTGTTCATGGCTTGCAGCATGTCGAGGGCCTCGCCGCCACGACATTCGCCAACGACGATACGATCCGGCCGCATACGGAGGGCATTGCGCACCAGCTCGCGGATGGGAATGGCGCCTTTACCTTCTACATTGGCCGGGCGTGCCTCCATGGACACCAAATTGGGCTGGTACAGCTTGAGTTCCGCGGCGTCTTCGATGGTTACCACCCGCTCATTTGCGGGGATGTAGTTAGAGAGCACATTGAGCAGGGTAGTCTTGCCCGAACCGGTACCACCAGAAATGACAATGTTCTTGCGCTGCTCCACCGCCACACGCAAAAATTCCGCCATGCGTGGCTCCACCGAGCCAAAGCCAATGAGATCCTCCATCTGCAAACGTTTTTTGCTGAATTTGCGGATGGTGATGTTGGCGCCCTTCAGGGCCACCGGCGGAATCACGGCATTCACACGGGAGCCGTCGTGCAAGCGTGCGTCGACCAAAGGAGAACTCTCGTCGATGCGTCGCCCGATGGGGGCAACGATGCGGTCGATGATGTGCCGTACCGCTTGCTCACTACTGAAAATGGCCGGCGCCGGCTCCAGCCGTCCACGCCGTTCGACAAAGACCTCATCAAAACGGTTGACCATGATTTCGGTAACGGTTTCATCTGCCAAAAGGTCTTCCAGGGGCCCGAGGCCCACTGCTTCATCCACGACCTCCTTGATGAGCCGCTCGCGGTCGATCTCTGGTGGTAAGCGCATGCCCTGTAGCACCTCGGCGGCGAGGGCTGACACCACGCGCTGCAATTCTTCGCGACTGAGTGCGGTCAGGTCCATGCGACGCAAATCCATCTGCCCGCGCAGGCGCTCTTCAACAGCTTGGCGCCATTGCATCCATTGCGGATCGATGGCGGTCCGCAGTTCCGGTTCTCGGGCGGGCAAGGGGGCCGCAGCAGAAATCTCAAGTGTTGGAGTTTCCTGCGTTACGGGTGCGGGCTGACCGCTTGGATTCGGGGGCGTATCAACATGCCCGGCTGCCGCAAGGCGGAGGATGACTCCGGCAACTTCGATGGTGTCGCGATGGGTGAGGGGGCCGTACCACTTGACGCGTTCGCCATTGACAACCACGGCAGCGAGGGCTCCCAAAGCCTCCACGTACGGGCCGTCTTCCCGCCCAACGATACGAGCGTGCTCCTTGCCCACATTCCAGCCCTCTAGCTGTATATGCGCCTGGGGAGAGCGTCCGATTAGGCAGACGCCATTATGCGGCCGCACTTCGATGGGGCCATGCTTAGGGTGTTGGGCGAGAACGCGAAACATCGTTTACTCCTTCTCGTTTGCCGAGGATGCGGCGCGCGGCTGCGTGACGGTGAGCGGCACGTTGGGTTGTGGGGCTGGCACCGCCTGGGTCTCGGGATAGGGTTGCCGCGAGCCGAGGGCACGAGTAACGGCATCGCGCATAGGTGAATTTTTCGGGAGCGTGTTTTTGTACTCGTCTTGCATGAGAACGGCTCGTGATACCTGTCGAATATTCTCCAGTGATGCCGGGGTAACCACTCGCGGTGTCACGAGAATCACGAGATCGGTGTTGCCCGACTGGAATTCCGTCGATTTGAAGAGATGGCCCAATACTGGTACGTCGCCAAGCCAAGGCAATTTGGAGGCACTTTTTGCCGTTTTTGGGTTTACCAAGCCGGATATGACCATGGTTTGCCCATCACCAACATTGATGTCTGCTTCACTGCGTCGTATGGTAAATCCCGGAACATTCAGCCCATTGAGGACGACGCTCGTGCCAGGATCGATCTCCGAAACATCCGCCAATACGTGCATGGTGATGTTGTTGTCATCATCGACTTGTGGTTTGAAATCCAGCTGTATACCGTAGTTTTTGTAGGTTACATTTTGAAAAGCGGCATTGCCGGTGGACAAGGCTTGCAGAATGGGCACTTGGCCGCCGGCAAGAAAATTGGTCTCGCCACCGCTGCGAGCACTGAGTTGCGGGTTGGCAACCTGATAGGCGTCGCCATTGCTCACCGCAAAATTGATCTTGGAAAGCATGCCGGTGATGATGCCAACGTTCCAGGCGCCGGCGATGGGGCGTGCCAAGTTAGCGAGGTCGATGGCTCCGGTGAGTCCGGGCGGAGGTGGCGTTAAGCGAATTCCCGAACCGGACACTGGCGGCTGGGTGAGGTCCTGACCCAGGGGTATATTGGGCACATTGCGTGGACCGACAAAATCCCTCCCATAACCGATAAAGGGGCCGGCAATTTGCTTGGTCCAATCCACGCCAAAATTCTCCAGAGCAGTTTTTTTGATTTCGAGGATGTTGACGTCCAGCCAGACCATTTTTTCCATCTTGAATGGCGCCGAGCTCGCCAATACGATGGTCTTCGGGTAGAGGCCTTGCAGCTGCTTGACCCGGGTTAGGAGCTCCGCAGAAAGATTTCTGCCGTCGACGACTACATGGTCGCCAACGATCCGCACCCGTAGATTCTTATCGTCCGAACCCAGTAATTCACGCATTTCGGCTGCTGCTCGGCCCACGTTTTTGGGAGCGACCAGCACCCGATAGGCTTCCTCACCGCCATCCTTGAACCACACGCGCAGGCTCGTTTCTCCCTCGCCATCACCGAGCAAAAGCAGCTCTTTGCCATCGACGACGGTGGTGCTGAGCACCTTACCATCGCCCACGGCAACCCGCTTGACCGGTTTGGTGGGTAGTACCTTGACCTCGCCGGCATAAAGATCGAGGGTTTGGTCTTCGGCGCCTTGAGCGCTGAGGCCAAGGCCGCAGAGTAGCAAAGTCAATAAGATTTTCTGGTGGAGACGCATGGAAATTCCTTGAAACAGCGTTATGGTTGAGAAGAAGTAGACGGCGCCGTGAGGGCCTCTCGCAGACGGCGTACGTTCTGCAGGTCGATTTGGCTCTGCAGGCGTCCACCTTGCTGACTGCCGCCCACGATGTACTCAATGGCATCCGCAGCGTAGAGCGCGCCACCGGGATGACCATGGCTTCCGAAAATATCGCGCACGGAATAGACCTTGCCCGGGGCAACGACCTGGGAATTGCGACTGCGTAACACCAACTGCAATTCGCCTAGGCGTTTTGCCAAACTGAGTTTTTGAATCTGCTGCGGACTGAGCTCGATGGTGACGGTGTTGAACTGGGCCGGCTGTCCGCCCTGTGCCGGATCATTGCTGGCAGCTGAATCGTCGCCCACCGTTCGGGTACCGGTTGCGATGATTTTGAGATCGCGCTCCAGGTAGCGAACCGTCTCCTTGGGCAAGCGGCCCTCTTGCTGCAATGCTCCTGTGCGGAAGATGATGGGGCCGGCGGTGTTGCCCTGTGCGCCTATTTGGCTCGCCTCTAGAGCGGACTCGCCGGTGGCTCCGGGGAGGAATTGCCCGGGCATGACCGGGGCTGCGCTACCACTACTCTCTGCTCCGCCGTTACCCGCGTAGAACCAGAGAACGTCGACATGGTCGCCGGGCTGCAGCATACCGTCGAGGGTGCTGATGTTATCGACGGTAAAGGTCATGGCCAGTTTTTGTGGGTCTACAATATCAGCCAGGGCGCGCCGATCGCTCAAGTAGGAAGTCAGGATGGGCCGGCCGCGGACGAGGGGCACATTGACCCGATGCCCAGCGTAGCGATCGAACATCTCTGGAGTGATGACGTCGGATGGCGCGGTATCGGCGGGGATGGAGCGAGCAGCAACCATGGCAAGATCGAGAACAGCCCCTGCCGGTATGTTTTGTATGGGCACAACGGCGCGAATCGTCTCGCCGCTTTGCCTGGCGCTAAGACGCTCCAACGCTGCCTGCTCACGAGACTTCAGGGTGCTTATCGCAAGGTAGGCAGCACCCAGACCGGCCAGTATGGCGATAGCAAGTAGGAGCCATCCACCGAGGGCGCGGGCGGGTTTCTTTTGTATGTTGGTTTCAAACTCGTTAGGAAGTTGCGTCGACACGCCGGCTCCTTAGTTGACGATGGGCTGGGCTGCCGCCCAGGAATAATCGGCATAGGCACCGCGCAGAGCAGCGGAGAGTTGGGTCAGCACCGAGGCATGATCCGGCAGTTTGCCGGGCACAATAGACGGAATGGGAAGCAGCAGAGCCACGATGAGTGCCAAGGCCACGACCAAGTACTCGATCATCGCTTGCCCTGCGTCCGCCCCGGAGTGACCGCGGCACCACTGTTTTTTCAAACATTTCTTGTTCATCTTCCCTCCTGCCAAACCACGACTGCTCTGCTACCCCCCATCGGCTGGGGAGCAAAGGCGATATCCAAGAGTTGCCCCCGTTTTTGTAAGCTCATGCGCTGCAATGTTGCGCTCAGGGCGGTATCGATTTTCCAGCCACTGGCGCGTGCCTCTCGCAGCAGGGCGGCGCGTAATTGCGGTATATTCAGACCACTTTGCAGCATCTCCACTTGGCTCTTGATGGAGCCATCCCGACTTTCCATGTTCGAAACCATTTGCGTAAGCGCGGGAGTTGGCAAAACTGGTTGAGACGGTAGCGGGGTTGCGTCGAGGCGTAGGGTCGATATTTCCCCTTGTATGCGCCCTCCCTCCCGTTGCCACTGAATGGTCTGCGAGTAGGGCTCGCGAATGCACGACCACACCTTCTTGGCGCCAAGTTGATTTTCTCCGAAGCGTCCGCCTCCTTTTTCACAGTTGCGCTCTGCCACATTATGGAATGTAGCCTCGGAGACGACGCCCGAAAGCAAGGCGATGCGAATGGGTACTCCGTTAAGCCATATCTCGTCGGCTATGGGGGTGCTGTGCAGCTCTTCGGGCAGTTGCCAGAAGGGGAGGTCTGCTGCCCACAGTGGTGGGCAGTGTAGGAGGCCGCCGAGCAGGACCAATGAGAAGATTTGCCAGCGCATCGCTCACGGCCCGGTATAGTTGGGTATTGTTGGCATTGGTTGCAGGCGGTCGCCAAATTGTAGATTGGTGTCAATCTTTAAGCGGTTTTTATCTGGATCGTCCATGTGCTTTTTGGCCTCGTCAAAAAGCTTTCCAAGAGGAAGCCCAAGGTAATACAGGGTTGTGGCTGCCGCCGTAAAAAAAATCTTGTCTCGCGAACGAAGATCGAGTTTGCGCATGAAGCCATTACGGAGTAGTTGTTCCTCTTCACCGGGGCCATTAGCGGACCAGGGATCAGTGAGCACTGCTGCCTGTGCCTTGAATTGCAGAGGCGTTCCTAATCCTACTTCGCTGAAGATTTTTTGTGGCAACCCCGCCGCCGAGACGGTTACTGCGGCGACGGTAGGCCCGGTCATCTGGAGCGGATTGCCAGCCAGTTGGCTTAGGGCATTCATGGCGCCACCGCTCCAACCTCCATCAAAAGCCTCTTCGTGACTCGCTACCGTGATGTTTTTTTCTCGCTCTACCAGCAATGGCTGGCCATCGTGTTTATGGAGCAGAGGCTCTTGGCTTGCACCTTTGGCCAGATCTGCAGCGTTTGCATTGCCGGCAATGGCCGTGATGCGCTCTCCTCGGCCTCCAAAATAGCGGACGCTGACTTCGGCGCGTAGATCGTCGTCGGATTTCATCGCAGCCCAGCTTCTCCCTGCTGGCGGCGTTGCGCGGGATACCACCCGCTCCCAAGCGGCATAGCGGGCAGCCTCGATGGAACGGTCCTGTAGAAATGCCCATTTGCCGACATAGACTCCGAGGAGCAAAAGTGGCACTAGGAAAAATCCGGCGATGACGATCGTCTCCGTTAAAGCCTGGCCGCTCTCGTTGCGAGGGCCAGCCTGGACGCCAGGCAAAAGAATTCTGCTTGTGCAAGCGCCCGCGTGCGTTGACAGCGCAAACACTTCCAACTTCTCGCTTTGATGGGCTTTCATTGGGCTACTCCCAAATCGACTGGAGCCGACGTTGCGCATAGTCGGCGGCCTGGCGCGCAAACTGAGCCGCGGAACTCATGTCGCTGCGCGCCTTGTTGATGAAAGGATCAATCCATTCTCCAGACACACCGAGCCCGTGGGCCAATCGATGAAGATCCCGTTGAAATTCCGGTAATGCGTTGTCGCGAACCTGAATGCTTGACTGTGCGACCTTTGCATTTCCCTGCGCCACTTTTTTCATTAGATTTTGAAAGTAAGGCGCTTTCTTTGCTGCTTCGCGGAATGTTCGTTCTTCGATTTCCTTACGCTCCTCGGCAATTTGCTCCGGGGTCATGTTCCTTTCCCGAGCTAAGCGATCGTCTACGTAGGCATTTGTGAACTGCTCAGTCTTTTCCCCCAGGGGAATGGCCGAAATCTGCAGGATAGAACCAATACGTAATTTGTTGTGGTTATGTTTATCTCCGATATTGTTTTTATAGCAGATGTTAAGGTTTGGGTATGCATCCCTTTCATTGGTTATTAAACAAGCATTGGTTACGTTGGGAGTCACTCTCTGGTTGAGAATAATGGTTTCTATGGGATCTATATGCAAACTGGGGTCCTTTGGCCAAATAACCTCCTTGTAACCGCGATCTGCTGCTAGACCGACTATTGCGTCATGAACTTCTTCTGGAGTTGCCGTGGTGAGAAAGTATACGGCGCGATAAAAAGACTGGGCTTTCGTTTGTATATACCTCGAGCCGTCGTCGGGAGTGGTGAACTCGCCATCGGTATAGGCCGACATGCTCAATAGCTTCCAATCATCTGTTCCGAGGGGTAAAAAGAGCTTGCCTCGCAAAGCGAACATTGTCTGCAGAGCTTTCAATGGAACAACGAAGTCGTGGAGATCTGAGGAAAAAGTGACCCCTGGGGGAAATCGCTTAGAGTCGAACCTTTGGCAGGAAGCGAGACTTTTAGCCAGGCTATCTTCCAGTTGTTTATAACGAGGATCTTCAGTAATGACTGATCCTTGGTAAAAAGCACCAGACGAATCGTACGCTCGCATTCCCTGGTAGTCGTTGTCGAGGAGGCGCTCCCCGTTGAATCTTACCAGACGTTCGGCCTCGGGATACGGGTCTCCCATGCCCTTACTCTGAATTATTAGTGCAGACTTTGGCGCAGCTTTGGGAATGGAAAGGGAGTTGGCGGATGCGGAATCGGCCAAGGCGACGGTACCGTGCAGAACCAGCCAAATACCTAGGGTTGGGAGGAATTTTTGTTTGATTTGCATGTTATTTTACTCCGCTGCGGTAAGGGCGGCGACAGCGGCTCGCTCTTGGGCACTCAAATCGACGAGGCGTGCCGTCCAAAAGGGGCTAAAGAGATTAGCACGCTCATCAAGCCCATCACTGCGTGGCCAGAGCTCGGCGGGGCGACGGAAATAGACTTGCGCCGCGGCCGCAGCCCGCACGCCCTCATTACGACCAGCGCCGTTGGTCTGAAGGTGCATGTTTAGCCAACCCAAGCGGCTGTTGGTAGCATCGGGATCATGGCTAATGCCCAAGGCAGTGGCAGAATCACGTACCTTGGCTCTGGGTAGGTCAACCACCACGACGTAGCGAGGGGCGGAATCAGTAAGATCGGCGCGCGGGCGACCATTTGGATCGTTGCTGGTCCAGCGTAGATCGCGGTATCGGGCAATGCCCATCTCCGCGCCACGTCCTAAGCCTGGCAGGGGCATCTTGTCTGCCACCAAAGGGTCGCTGAAATCCCGCACGACTTTACTCATCCCTCTGGCATCCTGCGACCACGCTCCTTGATAGACCTGTCCGCCGCCGTTAAGGAGAGTCTTTTTGGCTGCGTCGGTATGCGCATCCATGTAGGGGTATGACCAATTGCGGTTGCCGTACCGGTAATAGTCAAAAAGGTCTGGTTTACCAGCAGACCAGGCACCGCCCCAACCCCAGGTATCTGAAAAAACAGTCTGCCAACCACCAAAAAGCACGTGTTTACGTAACTGAAATGTTGTGCGTACGGTATCCGCACTAGACCACACATAGCGACCTTGTGCACTTCGAGTGAATTGACTACCGCCAACTTTAGTGGTGTTCGCACGAGCGAAGGGCGGTGCCGTAAAAGTCAGTGGACTATCTACGCCGTGGGCGCGATTAGTGACAAAGGACTGGGCCCCTTCGTTTATCATGCTGGCCATGCGGGCACGACCGCCGGGGTCGTTGCTGCCGCCATCGGCGCTGCCTCCCCAGGTGGTGACGTAGTTCCTCCGAGCACTCGAGTAGGGCGCCACGAGGGCAGCGAAGCCAGCGGCAGAGTCATAATTCAGCACCCGTGCATTAGGGCCAGCGTTGAGCTTCACTACTTGCAAGACGGTTTGTTGGACTGCGCCTTTGGGAGTGGATACGCCCAGACTCAAATTGAACGCTGAGGATGCCCCAGCGTAGATGGCGTCGTAGGTGTTAGCATCCACCATAAAATTTTGTCCATAGCCTCCTCCCGCTATTGCGATGGTCTTTGCATTAGCCTCAATCGCCTTCTGGTAAGTGTTTAGAAAAGCAACTAGCGCTCCCCCAGCATAAGGAATGGCCGACGCAATGCTCCGTAATTTATCGAAGGGGTAATGAATGTTTTCTCCCACCTTTCCGACATATCGCGACCAAGACAAAATACTTACTGCCTGACCTATCGCAATCTGATTGGTGAGCATGGCTCGGTTGAGGTAGGCATCGAGATTCATTTGCCGCGCCTGGAGCTCCATAGCGGAAAAAGCTGCAGCGTCGGCGGCATTCTGCACTCTGAGTTTGCTTGCCGTGACTTGGCCGGTATTGAAAACAAGGAGCACGCCAGCAATAACAACAGGAATTAGCAATACTGCTGCTAACGCTGCCTGGCCTGTTTCCCAGTTTGCAGGACTACGGGCGCAGGATCGCTTAGAGACCAAAATATTTCCCTCCATGGACAACCTCTAGGCGCACGGAATAGCCTCTCCCACAGAACCGAACAAGGATTTTCCGCGGGAGATATTCGTGCTGGTACGGCGACCATATTAATGGTCGCCGCATGACAGGATTATTGAGTCAATTCTTTTACTGAACTGTAGTCACCCATGGTCTTCTGTTTGGTACCGTTGGTGTTGGCTTTACTGGCAGTACCTTGTGCATTGCTGACATTGCTGGACGAATCCTTACCCGCCAACTCCGCAGCGATACCGGCGACCTGGTGACGCATGGTCTGGCCAAAGAAAGAGAAGACGGCGATCGCCGAGATGGCTATGAGGGCTACCACGATAAGATATTCTGTCATTCCTTGACCGGCTTCTCGAATAGACTTGCGAACTGCGATAAACTTCTGCTTCATAACAACCTCCCATCAGTAGGTATACAACATTGAACATCAGCTGAACGCGATTTTTATTCTTCAACGTTTTTGTAAATCTTTGGCAGAGGTGTAATCTGCCATGGATTTTGTTTTTTGTGCATTATCGTCTGCGTACTGGGCTTTTTGTTTCGCATATTTGATTCCATATTTTGTTGCGTCTGTCCCCACTAGTTCATGCGCTAATCCGCCTACTTGATTCCGCATGGTCTGGCCAAACCGAGAAAACACAACGATCGAGGAGATAGCGATTAGTGCAAGTACGATCAAATACTCTGTCATCCCTTGGCCGTTTTGGAAAAATTTGTTCGGTTTTTCTCTCAAACGCATGTCTTTTTCCTCCGCAGATACGGAACATCATCAAACATTAAGCTAATTTTACGGTAGAAAACTGCGAACCGTATTGGTTACATCTCGATAGACCTCATACGCATTGGGTTGTGTCGCGGCGCCGGGCGCCTGACCCGATTGAGCATTGCCGCCCGAGCTTTCTGCAGCGACCATGCGCGGTCCACCATTCGGCGCGGCGCTGCTCGTCGTGGGGGTTCTCATTCCCCCAATGCCCCATTGCTGACCAGGAATGAATCCGGGGGTGAGATTTACCACCTCCACACGCCGATTCTTGGCGCGACCATCACTCGTTTTGTCGTCGGCAATGGGTTGTGTTGCACCAAGCCCGCGCGTTGCGATTTGGCGAGCGGGAATACCCAATGCCATGAGGGCAACCTTGACGCTATGCGCCCGCTCCTCTGAAAGTTTTTGATTGAAGCTGGCAGAGCCCACGGCATCGGTGTGACCGTCGAGGCCAATCATCCAGTTGGGATGCGTGCGCAATACTTGTGCTAATCCCTGGATTTGCGTTTGCGCGTCAGAGCGCAGAGACGCTTTGTTGTAATCGAAAGGAATATGCATAGAGAAACGACCTTGTTGCGCGAGAGCTTGATCCATATCGCTGGCGCTATACAATTCTCGATCAGCAGTGACCATGCCGGTTTGCATTGGCTTGGTTTGTACAGAGTACACGTAGGTTTCTCCTCCACCTTGCGGACTGGAGCCCGAAACCCAAAGATAAACCCAAGTTTGGGAACCGTTGGGAGAGCGCAAGCGGAGTGTGCTCATACGACCACCGCCATTACCGAAAAAAGTTGAAAAGGCGGTAGCTGGTCGCCAAATGGGGTTGGAGTCAAAGACCTTTCCGATGTTGTGCGATGTATTGCAGGCGTTGTTGGCGCATTGCCAAAGAACTTGAAACCCCTGCTGCTGCAAGGTCTGCTGATAATTGCTCATGATCTCTAGCGGTGAGCGATCGTGAGGATTGAAATAGTCTATATAAACGACTTCTCCCTGCAGGCTTTCGGACTTGCTGGGTTCCCCTTGATCGGTAAAGGGACCCAATGGCATGCGGACTTCATCGAAACGTACATGTTGATAGGTAGAAATTCTGCTATCTGGGTAGCGATGCATGAACGGCAAATCCTGCTCCTTATCTGCAGCTGCGGAGGGAAGCGGATGCATGGCCAGAAAGCCAGTAAAGAGTAACAGCGGCATGGCCAGCTTGCCGATGGAGTTGGGCTTGTACAACCAGTCTTTATTTTTTCGATAGGCTTGCCACAGACAGACCATGAGCTCCTCCCGGGTAGTGACTCCAAAAAGTCGATAAATTCTTTTCACTTGCGTGTTCATATACGTCCTCTCGAGACGAAGGCGACGGGCGACCTCGGCCAAGCTGATGTCGTGGAGAAGTATTCGCAAGATTTCTCGATCCTGCTCAGAAATGGGGGGAAAGAAAGGCACATGGTTGGTAATTAGGGAATAAACCTTGTTCCAGGACTGTTGTACCTCGGAAAAATGCGCGCCATCCACCACCAAAATTTCGGCAAAAGTCGAATACAAACCGTTGGGAGAGGCTCGCAGAAAAGAGTATTGGCGTGGACTACACTGGAGTAGGCAATCTGTAGATCGTGCTACATGACGCTGGAGTAATGCCCGAGCCTGATTGGACCGCGGCCAGCGGGCGCGCGGAAATCGCCACCAAGGATGTAATTGTAATTTGCCGCTTGGTCCGGCGAAGCAGCGATAAACCAAGACGCGCTGTAAAACGGAGTTGCGCGGCAAGACGATAGACTGCGGAAAGTACTGCGCACCCGACGGTGCGACCGGGGACTTGTCGATCTGTGACGCATGTTTGTCAAACACACTTGCAGATCGGCTAAAAAGCCGAATCAGTCTGCTCATACGCTACGCTCCCTCATGGTGATTCAAACTCGATCACGCTCTATTGGAGGGAATCCTAGCACAGATTTCCTACATGTCCATTACTGTAGGAAGAAAAAATTAAATTCGAAAAAACAATTAATTGCGCGAGTAACGTGGGTGCAAGGTGGGGCGAAGCAGCGATTTGGGGGCGCCCGCAGTCACCCCCGAGGCGGCCTTAGTGGGCGAGAGCCAACATCAGTTGGTTGAGGCGAGAGACAAAGCTTGCGGGGTCCTCTAGCTGCCCCCCTTCGGCGAGGATGGCTTGGTCGAGTAACAGCGCCGACCAGTCGGCAAAGCGGGTGTCGTCGGTCTCCGCCTCGATCCGCGCAAGCATGGGGTGCTGCGGGTTGATTTCCAAGGTCGGTTTGCTGCTGGGTAACTCGTGCCCGGCCTGCTTGAGCAGTTGCTGCATGTAGAGGGCCATATCGCGCTCACCGAGGACGATACAGGAGGGAGAGCTAGTGAGGCGATGGGAAACTCGCACCGCTTCGACGCGATCGCCTAAGGCCTTTTTGATGCGCTCTACCAAGCCCTCGGCCGCTTTTTCTGTCTCCTCCTGAGACTTTTTCTCCTCTTCGGTTTCAATTTGCCCAAGATCGAGGTCGCCCTTGGCCGCAGAAACCAGTTGTTTGCCCTCAAACTCGTGTAGGTGACTGGTGAGCCATTCGTCAACGCGATCGCTAAGCAGGAGGACCTCGATGCCTTTCTTGCGCAGAATTTCCAGCTGCGGACTATTCTTGGCGGCGAGGAAAGAGTCGGCAGTGATATAGTAGATCTTGTCTTGTCCTTCCTTCATCCGCGCCACATAGTCGGCCAAGGAGACGTTCTGCGCATTGGTGTCGGTGTGCGTGCTGGCAAAGCGCAGTAGCTTGGCGATTTGCTCGCGATTGCTGAAATCCTCGCCGGGCCCTTCCTTGAGTACGCGCCCAAACTCGTTCCAAAAGCTTTGGTACTTTTCGGGTTCCTTTTCTGCCATCTCTTCGAGTAGCCCGAGTACTCGCTTGGTGGCGCCGGAACGCATCTGCTCGATGACGCGATTGCCTTGCAAAATCTCGCGGGAGACGTTGAGGGGCAGGTCGCTGGAGTCGATAACCCCGCGAACGAATCGCAGGTACCGCGGCAGAAGCTGCTCGGCGTCGTCCATGATAAAGACGCGCTGTACGTAGAGTTTGATGCCGTGGGTTTGCTTCTGATCCCAGAGATCGAAGGGCGCCTTGCTCGGGATGTAGAGCAGGGAGGTATATTCGAGCTTGCCCTCGACGCGATTATGCACCCAGGCCAAGGGCTCGCCAAAATCGTGGCTAACGTGCTGATAGAATTCCTTGTACTCGGCGTCGCTGATTTCGGATTTGGGCCGCTGCCAGAGAGCAGAAGCCTTGTTGACGGTCTCCCACTCGTCGCCGGGTTTGCCGTCTTCTTCGAGCTTGCGCATACGAATGGGCAGGGGGATGTGGTCGGAGTACTTGCCGATGATGGAGCGCAGGCGCCAGGCGCTGAGCAGATCCCGGCGCTCGTCTTCGCGAAGGTGGAGGACGATTTCCGTGCCGCGGGCGGGGAGCTCTACTGTCTCGAGGGTATAGGTGCCGGTGCCGTCGGATTCCCAGCGCACCCCATGTTCGGCACCCATGCCGGCGCGGCGGGTACTGAGGGTAACCCTTTCGGCGACAATAAAGGCCGAATAAAAGCCCACTCCGAACTGGCCGATGAGTTGGGCATCCTTGGCTTGGTCGCCGCTGAGGCGGGAGAAAAACTCGCGGGTGCCCGACTTGGCGATGGTGCCAATATTGGCGATGACCTCATCGCGGTTCATGCCGATGCCGTTGTCGCGGATGGTGATCGTGTGCGCCGCTTCGTCGAATTCGACATCGACATGCAGCTCCTCACCACCCTCCAGCAGTGCGGGATCAGAAAGCGCTTCGAAGCGCAGCTTGTCGCAGGCGTCGGAGGCGTTGGAGAGCAACTCGCGGAGGAAGATTTCTTTATTGGAGTAAAGGGAGTGGATCATCAGCTGCAAAAGCTGGTTGACCTCGGTTTGGAACTGCATCGTTTCGGTGGTCATGCCTTCTCCTGAAAAAGCGGTATCCATCAATGACTGCTTCGCTGCCCAAGATGGGGACGCCATAAAGGTAATTCAAGTTGCGCGATGGCCATCCCCGAAGACACCATGCACCAGCATGGTGCGATAGTGCCTTGCTTAGGGTCGCGATTCCGGCAATTTACCTTGGCCTACTCTTTGCTTAAATCACCCTGACCGTCTTGGGGACGGTACAAGTATATAGGTTAATATCTACTCTAAGGAGCGTTTATGATACGAAAGGGAGCCATCGGGGTAGCGACAGCCGCCCTCACCATTTTTGCCAGCCCCTGGGCCATGGCCGATGCCGCACCCCCCTTCAAAGGCGGAGATACGGCTTGGATGCTGACTTCAACCGCCCTGGTGCTGCTCATGACCATACCCGGCTTGGCGCTGTTTTACGGTGGCATGGTGCGGCGCAAAAACATCCTCGCCACCGCTGCGCAGAGCTTTGCCGTGACCGCGTTGATTTCGGTACTGTGGATGTTTTTTGGTTATTCGTTGGCGTTTACGCCGGGGAATGCCTTCATTGGCGGAACGAGCCGCTTTTTTCTCCACGGCTTGGGTCTCGATAGTGCCAACGCGCTGGCGCCGACCATCCCGGAATCGGTGTATATGACCTTCCAGATGACCTTCGCCATCATCACCCCGGCCCTCATTGTGGGTGCCTTTGCCGAGCGTATGAAGTTTTCTGCACTGCTCTGGTTCACCGGTTTGTGGTCGTTGCTGGTGTACGCTCCCATTGCCCACATGGTCTGGGGCCCGGGCGGATGGTTGAGCAGTGATGGAGTTCTCGATTACGCGGGAGGCACTGTGGTGCATATCAACGCGGGCATTGCTGGCTTGGTGGCGGCGCTGGTGATTGGTAAGCGCATCGGCTATCGCCACGACGCCATGCACCCAAGCAACCTGCTCTTTACCCTCATGGGCGCGGCTATGCTTTGGGTAGGTTGGTTTGGCTTCAATGCTGGCTCGGCAGTTGCGGCGAGTGACCGTGCTGGGATGGCGATGGCAGTGACGCAGATTGCGACGGCGGCAGCGGCTCTCGCCTGGATGTTTATCGAGTGGTGGGCGCGGGGCAAACCAACGGTGTTGGGAATGAGCTCTGGTGCGGTTGCCGGCTTGGTTGCCATCACTCCGGCTTCCGGCTTCGTGGGCCCGATGGGAAGTCTATGGATTGGTATAGCTGCCGGTCTTGGCTGCTTTTGGGCCTCCGTCTACGTGAAAAACTGGTTGAACTACGACGACTCCCTGGATGCCTTTGGGGTGCATGCGGTGGGCGGCATCGTCGGCGCCTTGCTCACCGGGGTGTTTGCCGTTGCGGCGATTGGTGGCACTGCGGGGGTGCTGGAGGGGAATCTGCACCAACTGTGGGTACAGGCGACCGGTGTTGGTTTTACCATTGCCTATGATGGGATAGTGAGTTGGATTCTGCTCAAAGTGATCGACTGGACATTGGGCCTGCGAGTCAGCGAAGAGGCGGAGCGCGAAGGGCTTGATGTGAGCCAGCATGGCGAGCAAGTGTATATGTAACAGCTCTGTGTACATAACTAGATTTGACCCCCGGGAACCCGGGGCCTGCATTGTTGCAAACAATGCACCATAATAGTGCGTGTTGCATGAGTGTGGTGCAATCGTTTTCTGCTCATTACCAAAATCTGGCTTGTTGTTTTTGGCATGAAATCTGCTTCTGTTTGTGCGCAGTATCCGACAATCGTATTTGGAGCGTATACAATGAATCGAGTCCTACCCGTCGTACCCAAACTCCTCCCGCATCTTGCCCTGGTTCTCGCGAGCCTTTCCGCCAGCGAGGCGGTGTCGGCGGCACCTTTCAGTTTGCCCGCACCACTCCACTTTGATGCTGGTCCCTTGGGAACACTCAACGCCCAGGGTGTGGCAAGTGCCTACGGCATGTGGCAGGACAACGCCTTTGCTGGTTCGGGCACGCCTGGCAACAAAACCGCCTCGGCAGACATCAGTAATGGTCTGCTGATGATTTCCAAAACCGATGGCATGCTACAGTTTGCCGCACAGGCGGGCGCTTACAATGTCATCACCCTTGGCGCGCCCTTCGCCTCTACCGGCACCTTCACCCAGAACACTTTTGGTGCATTGCCGACGGCGTACGTTGAGTTCGCACCGTCCAGTCATTTCAATATCCAAGTCGGCAAGCTGTTCACCCTCATTGGCGCGGAATATACCTTTTCCTATCAGAACTGGAACATCAACCGCGGGTTGCTCTGGGGTCAGGAAAACGCTGTTAATAAATGAGTACAAGTAAACTACTCGGAGGGACCGGTGACGGCAGCACTATCTTGGAATGATGGGTTTTACTCCAATCGTTTCAATTGGATGTCCGGAATGTTGACCCTGGCCCTGGACAGCAAAAACAGTGTCTTCGTTCAGGCAGGGGGCAACCTCGGGCACACCGACTACGTGAATAAGAGTCTTGCCACCGCCCCCTTGCAAAACAATGAAACTATTGCCGTTGTAGGTTACAGCTATTTGGGAGATGAACTGGCTGTGACTCCTTATGTGCAATACACCACTGTGCCGGCAAGTGCCATTCAGGCATTGGGGGCAGGAAGCAAGCGAACCAGCACCATTGGCGCTGCGGTGTTGGCGGACTACAGCTTTACCGACACGGTATCGCTTGCCGGACGGGTGGAATACATCAGCAATTCTGGCAACAGCAGTGACGGCTCAGCCAACTTGACCGGCTTTGGGCCTGGCTCCCATGCCTGGTCGTTGACGGTTACGCCAACGTACCAGAAAGGTGGTTTTTTTGCCCGTGGCGAGTTGGCCTATGTTACCGCTAGTATGGCAGCAGGAACGGGGATTTTCGGCCAGAGTGGCCTGAACCAGAACCAAGTGCGTGGAATGCTCGAAACCGGCTTCATGTTTTAAAGGGAAGAAGCAGCAATGCTGATGGCGTGGGGGCTGTTGCACCCCACGCCTTTTTCTCTGGGCTTCCCTGGCGGCCATAACTAGGCCAGAATCGTAGCTCTGAGACCTGCATCAGATACGAGGATCGCAAGATGACCTATTGCTTGGCCATCCATGTTGGGGATGGGCTGGTGTTTTGTTCGGACTCCCGAACCAATGCTGGTACCGACCACGTCAATACCTACTCCAAGATGCATGAGTTCATTCTCCCGGGTCAGCGGTTTTTTTGCCTGCTTTCGGCGGGAAACCTCGCCACCACGCAGGTTGTGGTGCAGCGCCTACGCCAAGACCTCGAGACCCCCGCGGCCCGTAGTCTGTGGACCGTGACCAGTTTGGCGGATGCTGCTGATTATGTGGGCTGGGTGAGCTCGGATACGCAGCGGGTGCAAGCCAGCCGCGATGTGGCCAATACCCTGTTCGAGGCCAGTTTCATTCTTGGCGGACAGATTGCCGGGGAAGCCCCTGGTATCTACCTCATCTACCCACAGGGCAACTATATTCATGAATCCGCTGAGCATCCCTTTTTGCAGATTGGCGAGATCAAGTACGGCAAAC
The DNA here is from genome assembly GCA_038447835.1 of Candidatus Igneacidithiobacillus chanchocoensis. Classification (GTDB taxonomy): domain Bacteria; phylum Pseudomonadota; class Gammaproteobacteria; order Acidithiobacillales; family Acidithiobacillaceae; genus Igneacidithiobacillus; species Igneacidithiobacillus chanchocoensis. Next base: position 24,862 of record JAWNZB010000007.1, read on the forward strand.
CGATTTTGGATCGAGTGGTGCAATCGGGGATCTCTCTCGAAGTTGCCGCCCGCTGTGCCCTGGTGTCGATGAATTCAACCATTCGTAGCAATCTCACCGTGGGACCACCGGTGGAATTGGCCCTATATCGAACCGACACGCTGCAGAAGGGAAAATGCTTGACTCTCACGGAGGCAGATCCCCTATACAAGGGCATTGCAGAAGGCTGGGGTGCCGGCTTGGCGCGTAGCTTGGAAGAGTTGCCGCGTTTCGATTGGGAGATTGCACCAAATCGGTGATGGCGCTTTGGTTTGTCGACAACTTGCGCACTAATATAGTGCAAATGACTGCCGAATCGCTACGGTCTCAGTGGTTTATGGGCGGCACATCCCTTGCTAGTTGTTCTCAGGGAGACTCGACAGGGTACTCTCACGATGACGGAGCAGTACCCGCAAGGGAGAAGGCACCATGCAGAAAATTCTTTATGAGTACCCCGAAAATGGCGTCTACGATGAACTCTTGACGCCAGGAGGAGAGCCTCGCCCGGCAGCGCGCGCGGTGCTCTCGCATTTTGGCGAGCTCGGGCCGGAGGCTCTGCGCCAGCGCCAAGATGCGGCGGATGCAGCTATCCGCGCTATGGGAATTACCTTTACGGTGTACAGTGAAGCGGGCAATATCGACCGCTCTTGGCCTTTCGATATCGTACCGCGCACCATGTCGGCGCGAGAATGGGCGCGCATCGATGCCGGACTACGGCAGCGCTTGCAGGCGTTAAATTGCTTCATCGACGACATCTATAACGAGCAACGCATCTTGGCCGACGGGATCTTCCCGCGGGAAATTCTCGAAGGATCGCGAAATTTTCGCAGTGCCTGCCGGGGTACCCATCCACCCTTTGCGGTTTGGGCCAATATTTGTGGCAGCGATTTGGTGCGCGACGCCGATGGCACCGTCTATGTGTTGGAGGATAATCTGCGGGTGCCCTCGGGGGTCTCTTACATGCTGGAAAACCGCGAGATCATGAAGCGGCTGTTTCCAGAAATCTTCGCTCTTTGTTCCATCCTTCCGGTAGACGATTATCCGGCGCAGTTGGCCAGTATGCTCGGGGAGCTCAGCCCACGTTCCGGTGAGCGGCCGGTGATTGCGGTATTGACTCCAGGCATCTATAACTCCGCCTATTTTGAACACAGTTATCTCGCCCAACAAATGGGCGCCTATTTGGCGGAGGGGTCAGATTTTTTTGTCGATAGCGAAGATAGAGTATTCCTGCGCACTATTTCTGGGTTGTTGCAGGTTGATGTCATTTATCGGCGCGTAGACGATGATTTTTTGGATCCGGAGGTATTCCGGGAAGACTCGGTCATTGGTGTTCCAGGCCTAATGCGTGCTTGGAAGCGCGGCACCGTAGCGATTGCCAATGCCCCCGGAACTGGGGTCGCCGACGACAAGGTCGTATATGCCTTTGTGCCCTAGTTTATTCGCTACTATCTCAATGCCGAACCGATTTTACCCAATGTTCCTACGTATCTCTGTATGCGCGAAGAAGATCGCGCGTATGTGCTCGCCCACCTGGATGAGTTGGTGGTAAAACCTGCCAATGAATCTGGAGGTTATGGCATGCTCATCGGTCCGCGGGCGAGTGCCGAAGAGCGCCAGCGGTTTGCCGAGCGCATTGCTGAAGATCCACGTAATTATATTGCCCAGCCGACCTTGGCCTTGTCGACGGCGCCGACCTTGATCGACGATCATCTCGAACCGCGCCATCTCGATTTGCGGCCTTTCATTCTGCAGGCAAAGGAAAGCTATGTCACCACTGGCGGCCTAACGCGGGTTGCCATGCACGCGGGTTCTTTGGTGGTGAACAGTTCCCAGGGTGGTGGTAGCAAAGATACGTGGATTATTGAGGAGGACGTCTGATGCTCTCGCGTGTAGCCGAAAATTTGTATTGGATGGCGCGCTATTTGGAGCGCTCTGAAGATCTTGGTCGTTTTATCAATTCCGCCACCTTGCTGCTACTCGATCTGCCCCTGGGTACGCAATTTGGTTGGGATATTTTGTTACAGGTGACCGGCGAGGCAGAACGATTTCAACAGTTCTATGGGCAGCCGGCAGAAAAATCGATTATGCGCTTTTTGATTGCCGACAGTCGCAATCCGAGTTCGCTCTTGTCTTGTGTGCACCAGGCGCGAGAAAACTGTCGTACTTTCCGCCATTTGCTGCCTGGAGAATTCTGGGAGCGTATCAATTCGCTATTTCTTTTTGTGCAGGATGGTTTGGAGAAAGGGGATATTGCTGGTGACCGATGCGCCCGTCTGGACTTTCTCGAACAGGTTATTGCCCGGCGTCATGCCTTGGTTGGGCTCCTGGTCAGCAGCATGAGCCAGAATGCAGCCTATCAGTTCATCAAATTAGGGCGGAATCTGGAACGCGCCGATATGGGCTCGCGCATCATCGATGTGGTTAGTGCGGTCATTCCCCCCGACGATCAGGGCCTGCGCAAAACGGTGTATCAAAGCCTGTGGGTGGCGGTATTGCGTGCCATGAGCGCCCTGGAGATGTACCGTCAGCATGTGGGCGTGCAGATCCAGCCCGGGCGCGCGGTAGAATTTCTGCTACGCGACAGCAAGTGCCCGCGCAGTGTGCGCAGCTGTTTGGCAGACATGGAAATCGGTCTTGCCTACCTGCCCAATGCCGGGATCCCTGCCGATGCCCTGCGGCGAACCCGTCGCCGCCTCGATCTGCTGCAGTTGAAGTCTCTAACCCCCGCGGTGTTGCATGAGTACCTCGACCAGGTGCAGAAGGATCTGGGGATGCTCCACCGCAGTATCGAGAATGCCTATTTCCGTGCCCATGAAGATCAGTCCCCATATCCGCATCCTATTTCCCATCGCATTGCTGCCCAGGCATGAACGGAGACTTCCATGGCGATTCAGGTGGTACTGTCGCATATTACCGAGTACCGTTTTGATCGACGCATTTGTCTGGCGCCTCACCTCGTGCGGTTGCGGCCGGCGCCCCATTGCCGCACGCCCATACTTGCTTACTCTCTCAAAGTAGAGCCGGAACCACATTTTCTCCATTGGCAACAAGATCCCTTTGCTAATTACCTTGCGCGTCTGACTTTTCCGGAGCCGGCGCGGCACTTGCGTATTGCTGTCGAATTGATTGCCGAGATGGTGGCAATCAACCCTTTCGATTTTTTTCTGGAGGAGGCGGCGGAGCATTTTCCTTTTGCCTACGATGATGAAGTCTTACCCTCCTTGCAGCCCTACCTGGAATGCGAGCCCGCGGGACCAAAGCTGCAGGAATGGTTAGCCGAGATCTCGCGGATCTCCGTGCCGACCGTCGATTTCTTGGTGCAAGTGAATCAGCGCTTGCAAGGGGATATCGACTATCGCGTGCGCATGGAGCCCGGCGTCCAGGCTTGCGAGGAGACTCTGGAGCTGGCTTCGGGCTCTTGCCGTGACAGTGCCTGGTTGCTGGTGCAAATTCTGCGGCAACTGGGGCTAGCAGCACGTTTCGTATCCGGCTACTTGGTACAGTTAGTAGCCGATGAAAAGCCACTGACGGGTCCTGCTGGGCCCACTGCCGATTTCACCGATCTCCATGCCTGGGCTGAGGTTTATCTGCCAGGAGCCGGTTGGGTGGGGCTCGATCCTACTTCTGGCCTCTTTGCCGGAGAGGGACATATCCCCCTCGCCTGTACCCCCAAGCCGAGCGATGCCGCCCCCATCAGCGGTGCTACTGACCGCTGCGAGGTGGAGTTTGCTTTTTCCAATACCGTGCGCCGCATCCACGAGGATCCCCGGGTTACGCTGCCCTACGATGCACCGACCTGGAGCGAGATCGTTGCCCTTGGCCATAAGGTGGATGCAGACCTGCAGCGCCTCGACGTGCGTTTGACCCAGGGTGGGGAGCCCACCTTTGTGGCCGTGGATGACATGGATGCACCAGAGTGGAACACCGCTGCTTTGGGGCGGGATAAACGGGAACGAGCGGAGCAGTTGTTGCGTCGTATGGCGACGGCCTTTGCATCGGGAGCCCTGCTGCATACCAGCCAGGGCAAATGGTACCCCGGGGAGGCGCTGCCGCGCTGGGCCTTGGGCTGTTATTGGCGGGTCGATGGTGTTCCCATCTGGCAGCGGCCGCAGCTGCAGTGGCAGCCGGGTATGACACCGGCAGCAGTGGATACCGAAAGATTCGCCAAAATCCTGGCGCAGCGCCTGGGCCTGACCCCGGAGCTCCTGATTCCCGCCTACGAAGATCCTCTCTACCAGCTGTGGCGGGAGTCGCAACAACCCACGGATGTGGATTGGTTGCAGGTCGAGGGTCTTGACGATCCGGGCGCGCGCAGGGAACTCGCGATTGCCTTGTCGCGTGGCCTGCGGGCCCCGACGGGTTTTGTGCTACCCCTGGCTTGGGATTGGCGCAGTGGACGTTGGCACAGTGCGCCGTGGGTATTTCGTCGCGGTGCGTTGTTTTTGCTGCCGGGAAATTCGCCTCTCGGCCTGCGACTGCCTCTCGATGCTCTTCCTTGGAATGTGGAACGAGAGATCCAGCCCGACCCCGATCCTTTTGCCGCGCGGCCGCCCCTGTCGCCGGATATTCATGGTGAGGTGGAGGCGCGTTATTCGACCTGGACTCCAGCGCCGTCAAGCCCAGCCCCTGGTCCTGCGGATCAGCGATTGCCGGAGCGAATCTGGGTGGAAGTACCGCATACGGCCCTTACCGTCGAATGGCGCGAGGGCTGCTTGAACGTATTCTTACCCCCGCTCACTGTTCTGGAGCACTATTTGGATTTGGTTGCGGCTATTGAGGGGACTGCAGCAGAACTCGGCGTACCGGTGCGTATCGAGGGTTATCCGCCACCCAAGGACGAGCGGCTGCGCAGTTTTGCCGTGACCCCCGACCCTGGTGTGATCGAGGTCAATATTCATCCTTCTGCCAGTTGGCAGGAATTACTGGACAAGACAGAGCGCCTCTTTGCCGAGGCGCGCCAGTGTCGCTTGGGTGCGGAAAAATTCCTCCTCGATGGTCGTCATACCGGAACCGGTGGCGGTAACCACATGACTTTGGGTGCTGCGCGGGCAGAGGATAGCCCCTTTTTGCGTCGCCCCGATTTGCTGGCCTCGATGCTGCGCTACTGGCAGAACCACCCGACGCTGTCCTATTTTTTCAGCGGCCTGTTCATTGGCCCCACCTCCCAAGCACCGCGGGTGGACGAGGGGCGGGACACGGCCCTATACGAGCTCGAAATTGCCTTGGCACAGATTCCGCCGGGCGAGAGCACGGCGCCCTGGCGAGTCGACCGCTTGCTGCGAAATTTCTTGGTCGATCTTACCGGCAACACCCACCGGGCCGAATTTTGCATCGACAAGCTCTACTCTCCAGACTCTGCCAGTGGTCGCTTGGGTCTGCTCGAGTTGCGGGCCTTCGAGATGCCGCCGCATCCACGCATGGCCTTGCTCCAAAGTCTGCTGGTTCGTGCCTTGGTAGCGCGCTTTTGGCAAAAACCATATCAGGGCAAGCTGCAGCGTTGGGGAACCAGCCTGCAGGATCGTTGGATGCTGCCTCAGTATCTTTGGGAGGATTTGGGGGAGGTCTGCGCAGAGCTGCAGGAATTCTCCTATCCTCTGGCCCTGGAATGGTTTTTACCCTTTCTGGAGTTTCGTTTCCCAGTTTTGGGTCGGGTCCGTGTCCGCGAGGTCGAAATCGAGCTGCGCATGGCCCTCGAGCCCTGGCCGGTGCTGGGGGAGGAGGCGACGGGGCAGGGTACGGCGCGCTTTGTCGATGCTTCCATAGAGCGGCTGCAGGTACGGGTGTCGGGTATGGCGAGCGATCGCTACGTGGTCGTCTGCAATGGCCGCCGTGTGCCCCTGCGCAGCACCGGTACCCAGGGCGAGGCGGTGGCCGGAGTGCGCTATCGTGCTTGGCAGCCGGCCTCGGCTTTGCACCCGGAATTACCCCTGGATGTACCCTTGGTTTTTGATTTGATCGACACCTGGAATGGCCGTTCTGTTGGTGGTTGTACCTATCGCGTCGCCCACCCCGGCGGACGCAACTATGAGCGTTTTCCGGTCAACGCCTATGAGGCTGAGGGGCGTCGCATCGTGCGTTTCGAGCCGATGGGCTTTACCCAAGGTCCCTTGCTGCCGCCCCCCGAGCGCGGCGCTTTGCGGGAGTTTCTACCCCAGGGTAGCCCGCCCGGACCCTGGCAGCCACCTGTAGAAGCCCCCAACCCTGAATATCCCTGTACCCTCGACTTGCGTCGTCGCATGTCCTGAATCTTGCGTTCTTACCGGACTTCGCTTGGATCGACCGACAATGCCGGCTCGGGCCGGCGATTTTGTCGCCGTTGTTCGATGAGCAGGCTCTCGGCGCGCGCGCCGAGGTAGACGTATACACCCAGGGCGGTAAGCAAGGCCGCCGTTGCCAGCAATAGGAGCACTGCCAGCCAGAGCTCTTGCGGAGCGTCGAGGGCGAACTTGAAGACCAGCATGAGTCCTTCGATGGACACCGCGATGGCAATGGCGGCGACAAAGCGCGTCAGGGTGCGCCGCGTGGTGCTATGCCGATGGATATCTTTGCGCAGCAGGACCTCCTCTTCGAGGATGGTCTTGGCCAAATCGAAGACCGCCAACGCCAGGGTAAAGAGAATGGTGGCTTGGAAGGGGGCAGTGAAATCGCGCAACGGATGCTGCCAATGCCAGAGACCCGCGAGGGCGGCAAAACCATGCAAGCCCAGCGATGCACTGACGAGCAGCAGGCCGCACGAAAAAAGTGCATAAAAGACCTTGAACAAGGGCTCAAAGCTGCGGCGAGTATCGTCCTCTTGGAGCAGAGAAAGCACGCGATCGATTTCGCTGTCAGCAACCAGAATGCCAAGCAAGCCGCCCCCCTGAGGGTCGTAAATCGCCAGCGCCGTGGTAACGCAGAGACGACTGGTTGCCAAGGATAGGTACGGATCGGTAACCACCGGGCCACGGCTCGAGATAGCCAGGCGATAATAGGGACGATGACTGCGATCGCAGCCATCGCCACCCCGTGCCGCCCGTAGTCGGCTACAAACGACGTTGTCGCCGCGTTGGATACCGTCGGCATCGAGCACGTAGAGAAGATCGAGAAAGGGATGACGATGCATAAGGTGGGCAAGAGTGCGCCGCCGCTCTTGCGGGGACTGCTGAAACAGGGCTGGGCTAGCAAGGCTCTCGATTGCCCCCGATAGGAGAATGTGTAGTTCTCGCTCGGATTCGTGGAACTGTTCGAAGCGATTCATGACGTACGTCCTCCACAGGATGATACGCAGTAGACCAAGCAAGGCACGGGCCGTGAGTTGGCACGATAGCTGCTAAGAATATACTGATCATTGTCATGGTCACTCCTCCTCGAATGTTTCGGCGGCCTTGGCCGCCTTTTTTCTGCGCCAATCTGACGAAAGCTCGCTGCATGCACTATACTAGTGCAGTTATGTTCCGGCGGCGCCCCAAAATAGGCATTTTGGAATGGCATAGGCTTTGCTGTATTTCCGGTAAGACGGCGATAGGAACGAATCGTGATTCCCAGAAAACGACGTATAAAACGGCCTGTACCTCCTGAACCGCTGCTGATTCTCGATGGACTCGAAGCCGCAGTTCTGCTGCTCTCGGGAGACGGGGAGATCATCTACCTGAATGCCAGCGCCGAGAATCTCTTGCGTGTCAGTGCCAGCGCCGCGGTAGGAAAACCCCTCGAAGCCTTCTGTACAGCGCCAGAGGACGAAAGTCTGGCCAGCATACTCCAGGACGTGCGGCGTACCGGCGCCATGATCAGCCGCTATGCCGTTCCCCTACGTTTGGCCGATGGTGGCCGGGTGGTGGTGGATATTCTCTGCAATGGCAGTCGGGCGGGGGAAGATTGGGTCTTTGAATTGCGCCCGGTAGAGGATTCGCTGCGGCGCGCCGAGGAAGAAATGCAGGATCGTGTCTTTGAAGCGGCGCAGGAAATGCTGGTGGGCTTGGCGCACGAAATCAAGAATCCTCTTGGTGGACTGCGGGGGGCCGCGCAGCTGCTCGAGCGGGAACTGCCCTCGCCGGAATTGCATGAGTACACCCGGATCATCCTACACGAAGTGGATCGCCTGCGGCGCTTGGTGGATCGTCTCCGCGGCGACAAGGCCCAGCCACAACGGCGCATGGTGAACATTCACGAAGTGCTGGAACACGTGCGGCGTTTGCTGCAGGTCAATTTGCCCACTGGCGTTGCCCTGCGCTTCGATTATGACCTCTCCATTCCGGAGTTTGAGGCAGATCCCGAGCAGTTGGTGCAGATTTTCCTGAATCTGTTGCGCAACGCACGCCAGGCTCTGGCAGGTCGAGGAATGATTCTGATCCGCACCCGGGTGGAGCGTTTTGTGAACTTGCAACAACGCTTGTACCGCCTCGTCCTACGGGTCGATGTGATGGACGATGGCCCTGGCATTGCCGAAGAATTATTGCCGCGAATTTTTCTGCCCCTGGTTACCAGCCGCGCCGAGGGAATGGGGATGGGTCTGGCCATTGTGCAGAACCTGGTGCGCGCCCATGGCGGCAGCGTCCACTGTCGTTCCATGCCGGGCGAAACGGTATTTTCCGTACGCCTGCCCCTGTCTGATGGGAGGACTTCATGAAAGCTACCGTCTGGATCATCGATGATGACCCATCGATTCGCTGGGTATTGGAAAAGGCCCTGCAAAAGGCGGAAATACCCGTTCGCAGCTTTGCCGATGCCGACCTTGCTCTGCGGGCCATGGCGCGAGAGCGCCCGGGAGCGGTGATTAGCGACTTGCGTATGCCCGGCCTGGATGGCCTCGGTTTTCTGCAGGAGATTCAACAGCGGCACCCACAACTGCCGGTAATCATCATCACCGCCCATTCTGATTTGGAAAATGCCGTCGCTGCCTTTCAAGGCGGTGCCTTTGAATACCTCGCCAAGCCCTTCGATATTGATGATGCTGTATCCCTGGTGCAGCGCGCCCTCTCGGTAGAGGGCGCCCAGGCGAGCGAGGACGAGGCAGGATTTGATCGTCGTGCCACGGAAATCATTGGCGAATCACCGGCCATGCAGGAGGTCTATCGGGCCATTGGTCGTCTTTCGCGTTCCAGCATCAATGTACTGATCCTCGGCGAGTCTGGTTCGGGCAAGGAGTTGGTCGCCCGTGCCTTACACCGTCATAGCCCGCGGGCAAATGAGCCCTTTGTCGCCATCAACACAGCGGCGATTCCTGCCGAACTCCTCGAATCAGAACTCTTTGGGCACGAAAAAGGCGCGTTCACCGGCGCCGTGCAGGCGCGCAAGGGCCGCTTCGAGCAGGCTGCTGGCGGCACGCTATTCCTCGACGAAATTGGTGATATGCCCGCGGCGCTGCAGACGCGCCTGCTGCGAGTGCTCTCCGACGGCACTTTCTATCGTGTAGGCGGGCATGCCCCAATTCGCGCCGATGTGCGTATTCTCGCCGCTACCCATCAAGATCTGCAGGCCAAAGTGCGCGACGGCAGCTTCCGCGAGGATCTTTATCACCGCTTGAACGTGATCTCCGTACATATTCCGCCCTTGCGGGAACGGCGCTCCGATATTCCCCGGCTGGCGCGATATTTTTTGCACCGGGCGGCGGAGAGTCTTGGCGTGGAAGTCAAACGCCTCAGCCCCGAGGCGGAACAGCGAATGACCGAGTGGTCCTGGCCGGGGAATGTACGGCAATTAGAGAATAGCTGTCGTTGGATTACGGTGATGGCCCCGAGTCAGCGCGTGGAGCTCGGCGATCTGCCGCCGGATATTCTGCAGCAGCCGTCTAGCCCAGCAGAAAGGCCAGTGACTACGGAGATTCCTGTCGTTGGGGTAGAAGGTGTCCCCGAAGAATCGGTGGAAGAGCCGCAGCAGGTCTTGCCCTTAGACTGGCGGACTTTGCTACAGAAGGATGCAGAAGCCCGGCTGCGTAACGGCGATGCCGCCGTTCTCGACGCCTTGTTGCCGGAGTTTGAGCGCGTTTTGTTACAGGCGGCCTTGGATGCCAGCCGTGGCCACAAGCAGTTGGCGGCGGAGCGCCTGGGTTGGGGGCGCAATACCATTGCCCGCAAGATGCGGTCGCTCGGAATGGAGTAAGCCCGCTTCCGGCGGCAGGTAAAAAAAACCCGGGCAGGCCCGGGAAGTGACGACGGAGGTAGAGGGAGTCGATCAGAGGCTGTAGTACATCTGGTACTCGACGGGGTGGGTGGTGACGCGCAGGGCCTGGACTTCGGCCCACTTGACCTCGAGGTAACCCTCCAGCCAGTCGGGAGTGAAGACGCCGCCTTTCATCAAAAACTCGTGGTCGGCCTCGAGGGCGTGCAGGGCTTCTTCCAGCGAGGCCGCCACGCCGGGAATCTGCGACTGCTCTTCGGCGGGCAGGTCGTAGAGGTTCTTATCCATGGCGTCACCCGGGTGGATCTTGTTCTGAATCCCATCCAGCCCCGCCATCATCATGGCACTGAAGGCCAGATAGGGATTGGCGGTGGAGTCCGGGAAACGCACCTCGATGCGCCGCCCCTTGGGGTTGCTCACGTAGGGAATGCGAATCGAGGCCGAACGGTTCTTGGCCGAGTAGGCGAGCAACACCGGTGCCTCATAGTGGGGCACCAGACGCTTGTAGCTGTTGGTGCTGGGGTTGGTGAGGGCATTGAGGGCCTTGGCGTGCTTGATGATGCCACCAATGTAGTAGAGCGCGAGCTCCGACAGACCGCCGTAGAGATCACCAGTGAAGAGGTTCTTGCCGTCCTTAGCCAAGGACTGGTGTACGTGCATACCGCTGCCGTTGTCGCCAACGATAGGCTTGGGCATGAAGGTTGCCGTCTGCCCGTAGGCTGCCGCGACGTTGTGGATGACATACTTGAGGATTTGCACCTCATCGGCTTTGCGGGTGAGGGTGCTGAAGCCCACACCGATCTCGTGCTGGCCGGCGGTGGCGACTTCGTGATGATGCACCTCCACGGTGAGCCCCATTTCCTCGAGAGCCAAACACATGGCCGAGCGCAGGTCTTGGGCGGAGTCCACCGGCGGTACCGGGAAGTAGCCGCCCTTAACGCCGGGGCGATGGCCCATGTTGCCGGACTCATATTCCTTGCCGGAATTCCAGGCCGCTTCTTCGGCATCAACCTTGTAGCCGCAGCCGCTCATGTCGATGTGCCAGGTAACCGAGTCAAAAACAAAGAATTCGTTTTCGGGACCAAAATAGGCGGTGTCGGCAATGCCAGTGCTCTTTAGGTAGGCCTCGGCGCGTTTAGCCACGGAGCGGGGATCGCGCTCATAGCCCTGGCCGGTGGCAGGCTCGACCACGTCGCAACGAATGTTGAGGGTGACTTCGTCGGTGAAAGGGTCAAGGACCGCCGATTCTGCCTCGGGCATGAGGATCATGTCGGACTCGTTGATGCCCTTCCAACCGGTGATGGAGGAGCCGTCAAACATCTTGCCTTCAACAAAGGTCTTTTCCTCGAGGGTGTGGGCGGGCACAGAAACGTGCTGCTCCTTCCCCTTCGTGTCGGTAAAGCGAAAATCAATGAACTTCACGTCTTTGTCGGTAATCAACTGGACGACTTCGGATGGGGTCATGCCCATGTCTATTGCACTCCTCGATTTTGGTGGGATTCTGTAATCAGCTAGCAGTATGTGTGCCATGCTCCGAAAGGAAGTAATGCGGAGGTTGTTGCGCCATTGTGCACTAATTTAATGCAAAACCGATTTGGGCTGCACTCGTATGGTGCGCGTTAGATCCAGAATTTTCAGATTTCTGGGTAAGCGCCTGTTTGTTAGAGCGTAAACGGTCGTTTTGGCTATGGCATAAATCCTGCAACGGGGCATTCGCTTTTTCACCACCATACGAGGACAACCGCGATGAAAAAAATATGGGTACTCTCCGCAGCCGTACTGGCAGCGCTTTCCGCCCCGCTGGCGGAGGCCTCTCTCAATCTACCGAACCCTATCGAAGTAGACGCCGGCCCCTTGGGCAAGATTGGCGTGCAGGGTGTGGCAAGTGCCTTCGGCTACTATCAGAGCAACTATGGTTTGAAGGCAGACAGCGGTTTTACCAAGAGCGAGGGCGCGGATATCAGTAATGGTATGGCCATCGTGCAGAAAAGCACTGGTCCCATCCAATTTTATGTTCAGGCAGGTGCATACAATTTTCCGACCCTGAGCGTTCCGTTTGCCTCTACCGGTTCGGTTACTTCCACCGATTTTGGTGCCCTCCCAATTGCTTATCTGAAATATGCGCCAACGGCGGATTTCTCTATTGAGATCGGTAAACTGCCGACCTTGATTGGTGCGGAGTCTGGTTTTACCTACCAAAATTTTAACATCCAACGTGGACTGCTGTGGAATGTCGAGCCGATTGTCAGTCGCGGTGTGCAGGTGAATTACTCTGCTGGCCCCATCAGTGCCTCCGTTTCGTGGAATGACGGCTACTATTCCAATCGTTACAACTGGGTGTCGGGACTGCTGAGCTACACGATTGACGGTAGCAACAGTGTGAGCGTTTATGGCGGCGGCAATTTGGGCAATGCGGGCGGTGCTACGACCAATAGTTATAGTAATGCAAATATTACCGACGGCGCTGATGACAGCGACATTTACGGCCTGATCTATACCTACAGCGCGGGTCCGCTCACCATCGAGCCCTACCTCCAATACATGTACCTGCCAGCGCAACCGCAGTTCGGGATTACCCGCTCCTCTGATAACTGGGGTGCAGCCGTTCTGGCGAATTACAACATCAATAAGGTGTATTCCGTGGGTGGACGGATAGAATACCTCGCTGCCGACGGTACCCCAAGCGATGGCAGTAATGCCGGCGCAGTGACGGGTTTTGGCAATGGTGCTGCGGCATGGTCCTTTACGGTAACCCCTACCTACCAGTGCCATGATTACTTCTTGCGCGGCGAACTTTCCTACGTCAAGGCCGTGCGTCTGGCTCCGGATTCCGGCTTTGGTGTCTCTGGAAAATTTGATGGACAGTTCCGCTTGATGGCAGAAACTGGTTTTCTTTTCTGATGGTGTTATAGGGGGTTCGCTATGAAACTGGTTACGGCAATTATCAAGCCGTTTAAATTGGATGATGTCCGCGAGGCATTGTCGGAAGTGGGCATTCAGGGCCTCACGGTCACCGAGGTCAAGGGATTTGGTCGCCAAAAAGGACACACCGAGCTTTACCGTGGAGCGGAATATGTTGTGGATTTTTTGCCCAAGGTGAAGATTGAAACGGTGATCAAAGATGAATTTCTCGATACCGCCATCGAGGCCATCAGCAAAGGCGCCAAGACCGGCAAGATCGGCGATGGCAAGATCTTCGTTTCCGACATATCGCAGGCCATTCGCATCCGTACCGGCGAAAGTGGCGACGACGCCCTCTAATTACGCATAACTCTTCGCTACCGTTACAAGGAGAAACCTATGTCGGTTCCATGGTTAAATACTGGTGACAACGCTTGGCAGCTCACTGCTGCCACCGTCGTCGGCCTACAAAGTGTGCCCGGTTTGGTGGTGCTCTATGCCGGCATCGTCAAAAAGAAATGGGCAGTAAACTCTGCTTTTATGGCCTTTTATGCCTTTGCTGCAGTACTGATTGCCTGGGTTCTCTGGGCCTACAATATGGGTTTTGGCAATGAGTGGTTTCCCTTTGTGGGCCTGCCGCATCCCATCATCAGCATGCAGGACGAACTGACCCAAGCGCTGATTCCCGCCTCCAACACCACGGCTGCATTTCCCATGTCGACCATGGTGTATTTCCAGTTTGTGTTTGCCGCCATTACCTTGGTCATCATGGCAGGTGCGTTTCTTGGGCGCATGAGTTTCAAGGCGTGGATGATCTTTGTCCCGCTCTGGCTCACCTTCTCTTACACCGTTGGCGCCTTCAGCCTCTGGGGTGGTGGCTTCCTTTCCACCTTGGGAGTGATCGACTACTCCGGTGGCTACGTGATCCATCTCTCTGCGGGCGTTGCCGGTTTTGTTGGCGCGGCGGTTATCGGTCCGCGTCTGGCCCGCGATCGGGAGAATTTTCAGCCCAACAACGTCCTGCTGATGCTGGTTGGGGCGGGTATCCTTTGGCTGGGTTGGAATGGCTTCAATGGCGGTGATCCTTACGCGGCGAGCCGCGATGCCGGCGCGGCGGTACTCAACACCAACCTGGCGACGGCGGTTAGCGTTATCGTCTGGACCATCATGGATATCTTCTACTTCAAAAAGCCGGCAGTGATTGGTGCGGTACAAGGCATGATCACCGGCTTGGTGGCCATTACTCCAGCGGCGGGTGTGGTAGACGGCTGGGGTGCCATTGCCATCGGTATCGCTTCGGGCATCATCCCCTGGATGAGCATGAATCTGCTCGGCCGGACGGCCCTCTTCCGCAAAGTCGACGATACCCTGGGCGTCTTCCACACCCATGCGGTGGCAGGCGTGCTGGGAGGCATTATGACCGGCATCTTTGCCACCAAGGCGGGCTGCACGGCTTTCGGCTTAAGCACCCCTGGCGGAGCTATCGAGGGCAATTGGCATCAGGTTTGGTTGCAGGTGATTGGTGCAGCCTTCATCATTGCCCTGAATATCGTGGTGACCTTCATCCTGCTCAAGCTCATCAGTCTGGTCGTTCCCCTGCGTATGAGCGAAGAGGAGTTGCTCATTGGCGACGACGCGGTCCACGGTGAGGAGGCGTATGCCTTCTACGGAGAGGGCGAACGTCATCCGGTGATGGGCGATTGATTTCCGTTTACTTATAAACATGCGCTTGCGGCGGCCCCAGGGCCGCCATTTTTTTGGGAGAATTGGATGGCTAACATTTTGGTTTTACAACATCACCCGGAGGAAGGGCTGGGTAGTTTAGCGCCTCTGTTGGCGGCAGCGGGCTTTTCTATTGACCTGCGAGCTCTGGATGCCGGTGATCCGGTGCCGGAGGATCCTGGTAATTATGCTGGGCTTATCCTCATGGGCGGTCCTATGAGCGTCCACGACGAGGCGGAACATCCCTGGCTGCAGGCGGAAAAACGGCTGATTGCCCTCGCTGCTGAACAGCAGTGCCCCATTTTGGGGCACTGCCTAGGCGCCCAATTGATTACCGTTGCGCTGGGCGGGCAGGTACTGCCCAATCCGGTCGGTGCGGAACTAGGCTGGTGGCCAGTGTCTTTGACGGCTGCGGGGTGTGCCCGGTGGCCGAACCTACCCCCAAGCTTTCCTCTTTTTCACTGGCATGGTGAGCACTGCGCTGCCCTCCCGGCGGGAGCCGAGTTGCTAGCGACCAATGCCGCGACGGCAGCACAAGCCTTTGCCATTGGGTCGCATATCCTCGCCTTGCAGGCGCATCCTGAGGTAACCGCGCAGCAAGTCCGGCAATGGACGGCTGCAGGCACGGGCGAGTTGGCGGGCGGGGGGAGATATGTGCAGCCGGCGGTGGAAATTCTCGGCAATGTGGATGCTGCTTGCGCAGAACTTGCCGCCACGGCAGCGACGTTGTACCGTCCGTGGTTGGAGCAGGTGCAAAGAGCAAAGGCATGACCAATACCGTAACCTGGGTACGCATCACGGCGGTTCTTCGCCCCCAACGCCTCGATCAAGTGTGTGATCGTTTGGCGGAGTTAGGTGTGGGTGGGGTGACAGTTACCGAGGTCGATGGCGTTGGTCAGCAGCGCGGCTACTCGACCCTGCATAGTGGCGTCTGGTACCAATCGCGCAGTCATCCCAAGGTGCAGATCGAGACGGTGGTCGAAGCAACCCACATATCCTCCATACTCGCCCTAATTCGTGCCGAAGCCGCTACCGGAGAAATGGGCGACGGCAAGATCTGGATCGAACCCGTTGAACAGTTCGTATCGATACGTTCCGAGCCGGTCACAGCTCCCGGCTGACAATGGCTTGTAGGCGCTCAGGCTGAAAACGGGACCAGTAGAGTCCCACTGCCGTTGTTGCGCAGACCATTACGATAAACAACAGGATCGTATTGCCGATGCTGCCGCCAGGGAAGGGCACTACGGTTCCGTAGAAGACGGCGCCAAGCAAAGGTAGACTAATGAGCGTGATGAGGAGACTCAGCCAGCGTAACTCCAAGCGCTGCCGAAAGAGATAGCGCAACGCTGCCAGGTTTCCGAGGGCGTAGAGCAGCACAAAGCCCAGGGCCGTAAAGGTTCCAAAGATGTCGATCAGGCCAAGGATCTCGGTGTGGGTGAGCCAGAACAGTACAATGCTGAACAATACCACCATACCCAAAGCGTAGAGAGCAACGACCGGCGTGCCATACGTTGGATGCCTTCGCGTCAGAATATGCGGCAGCACCCGGTGCCCGGCCATGCTTAAGAGGATGCGAGAAATGCTATTGAAGGTAGCGATGCTTGCAGAAAAAGCCGCAGTAGCCATGGCCAAGTCCACGACCACGCCGAGCCAGGGGTAGCCCATGGCCGTGGCGATGGCATTCAACGGGGTGCTGGCATTACCCAGGGACTGCCCGAGTCGGTCAAAGGCAAGGGTTTCGGTGTAGGCGAGGAAAACAAAAAAGAGGCCGACCAAGAGTACCGCCCAGCGCATAATGCCGGGTATGGCCTGCGGTTTTTCTGCCTCTGCGGCCAAATTTCCGGCTGTCTCGAAGCCGCCATAAGCCAGCAAGGCCAGGACCAGGGCGCTGAGCAAAGACGCTGGGCGCAGACGTC
>JAWNZB010000228.1:0-1516 GCA_038447835.1 Candidatus Igneacidithiobacillus chanchocoensis
CGGCAAGGAATTCTGGATCTTGCTGCGCCTCGGCATAGGCAGCCTGCAGCTCGTCGAGAGCGGGAATCAGGGTTTCGGCAACAAAACGACCACCGTAGACGCCATAATGCCCCTTTGCATCGGGTTGCTGGTACGTAGTCATGTTCAGCCTTCTCCTGCCCTGCGGGCCTGTGCAACGAATCCCCCCATTTTGCCACGATCCTTGCGCCCTGGCGAAATCTCCACACCGCTGCTCACGTCTACGGCGTAGGGCCGGGCGATGGCAATGGCCGTCGCCACATTTTCGACCGTCAGACCACCGGCGAGGATGAGCGCTGGCCCTTCCTGGGGCAGATGCCACCAGGTGAAACTTTGACCGGAACCGCCAAAAACGTGCTCATCGCGTTTATCGAGAAGCAGCCCTTGGGCGCTGGCGTATTGCGCTTGCCAGGGGCGCAAGTCGCAGGGGCCGCTAAGGCGCAGGGCTTTGAGATAAGGACGGGCGAAACTCGCGCAAAAATCTGCAGGTTCGTCGCCGTGAAACTGGAGAACATCGAGGGGACAGCGGGCCAGTACCTGATCCACCCAAATCGCTTCCGGATTAACGAAGAGCCCCACACGGCTAACGAAGGGCGGCAGCGCCGCCAAAATCTCCCGTGCCGTCGCCACATCCACGTTGCGCGGACTGGGCGGGTAAAAGACCAAACCGATGGCATCCGCGCCGGCGGCAGCAGCAGCAAGGGCATCCTCTACGGAGGTGATACCGCAAATCTTTACCCGCACCATACCTGTCCCCTCAATGACTCCATGCCTCAGTCGAAAATGCCCGAGCAGCCTGGCAACTGATATTTTTCTGGATAGGCGACCGAGTGGAAATATAGCCCGCCGGGAGGTGCTGTCATACCCGCACGGGTGCGATCCCGACTTGCCAGCACCTCTTCCACCCAAGCCACGGGGCGTTCGCCACGCCCAACCAAAAGCAAAGTCCCCATCAAATTACGTACCATGTGATGTAGAAAGGCATTGGCCTCGAGGGTGGCGACCAGCATATCGGCTTGGCGCTCGATGGCAAAGCGAGACAAGGTACGCACGGGGCTCTTGGCTTGGCAACCGGCGGCGCGAAAGGCAGAAAAATCATGAGTGCCGAGTAATAGCTCCGCTGCCTCCGCCATGCGCTCGTGGTCCAGCGCTTGCGGAATCCAAGTCACCCTGCCGGCGAGTAAAGCAGGACGCTCCGCGCGGTTGAGGATCAGATAGCGGTAGCTGCGCTGGGTGGCCGAAAAGCGGGCATGAAAATCTGTCGGTACCGCCTTTGCCCAGCGTACGCTCACCGCCATTGGCAAAAAACGATTACAGCCGCGTACCCAAGCAATCTCCGGCCGCGAGACAGGACTATCAAAATGCAGCACCTGACAGAGGGCATGCACCCCGGCATCGGTGCTCCCCGCCACCGTCACCGGCTGCGCCAGCTCCCCGACGGCGGCCAGGGCCCGTTCCAACTCCCCCTGCACCGTGCGCCGGCCCGGTTGGCGCACGA
>JAWNZB010000229.1:0-1515 GCA_038447835.1 Candidatus Igneacidithiobacillus chanchocoensis
TGCATGCGCCAGCATGGGCCTGCACTTGGAACCGTTGCCCAGCATCAGTTCTCCGTTGGACTTGGTTGATCATCCGCGCGTCCCAAGCTGGGGTGCACGCTTGCGTGCCACTCTCGCACCGGGGCAGTTAGAGGCTGAACTGGATTATTTGCTGCCCTTGGTGCGACAAGCTGATTTGATCATTGGCAATCAGCTTGCCTACTCCGCAGCCTTGGCCTGTCGCGTCGCAGGTCGACGATGGGTGTTCTCAGCCGCATCGCCGCTGGCAATTCCGTCTCGCCACGATGCGCCGTTCTGGCCCTATCTTTATCCATGGCAAAAGCACATGGCGCGCCTTGGCTTGAGTCAACGTGGATTTCTGCCTTTGGCCCGCCTAGGCACGCGTGCGTTGATGCAATCGCAGGTGCGCTTGTACCGGAGGCTTGGTCTTGCGCTGCCCGGGCACCCGCGCTTCGAGGGCATGTACTCTGCAGAGTTGAATTTGTTGTTGACGTCACCAGAGCTTGCGCCGGCGCAGAAGGATTGGCCGCAAAACACCCTAGCGACGGGTTTTGCCTGGTTCGATCCACCATTCCTCGGGGGAGAGGATCAGGAGCAGACGATCGTTGCATTTGCACAAGCTGGACCGCCGCCCATCGTGTTTGCTCCTGGCGGAAGCACGCGGGGCGATCCGGGAGCGTTTTTCGAGCAAAGCGTTGCAGCTGCCAGGCTTGGTGGGCGACGTGCCATCATTGTTGCGGCCAAGAAGTTTCATGGGCGTTTCGAGCCGCATGCCAACATCTTGGTGACGGGCTATTTCCCCTACGCCCGTCTTTTCAGGCATGCGGCGCTCGTGGTGCACTCAGGCGGCATCGGCGCGCTCGGCTGGGCCGCACGGTTTGCTGTCCCATCTTTGCTTGTGCCGTCGGAATGGGATCAGTTCGATAACGCCCGTCGCGCCGAGCGTATCGGCTTGGGGCACGTCTTGGACATAGACCGATACGCCGCTCCCAATATCGCTGCAGCGATCGATGCTGTGGAGAGCGATGTGCGCGTTGCCAGCGGGCTGTCACGGATCGCCCCAATCCTAAAAACCGAAGACGGCGCGCGGGTCGCGTGCGATGCGATCGACGCTCTTCTAAACCAGAGATCGCCTGGGCATGGGGCATGAGGAAACAAGAACGTTGCCTCATGCGCAAGAGCGAGTTTTCATCCTCCGCCCGCAGTTTTCTGCTACTTGATCACGCCAAATGACTGAAGCGTCTGGAAGGGGTAGATGATCGAGCCCACCACGTTGAGGACTTTCTGCAAATCGGCAGCGGGTGCGTTGGAAACGTAAATCAGATCTTTGTTCTCAACCGGGAAAGATTGAGCAGCGAAAAACGTTGCAGGATCACGCAGATTGAACTCAAAAATCGTCGGGACTTTGCCGTCGATCAGCGTTGTTGGTTTTTGCGGCCAGGGCAGCGCGTCTGGTGGCACCATGCGAAACAAAAATACGCCCGCTGGGTTGGATCTGTTGTCGTCCAGCCCGCC
>JAWNZB010000088.1:0-8341 GCA_038447835.1 Candidatus Igneacidithiobacillus chanchocoensis
ACCCAGGGCGACCGCCACCAAACCCAGCCGCTCGATCGCCACATGCCAGCCGTCGTAATGCCCCTGCGTCCACGAAAAGCCAAAGTGATACCAGCAGTTACCACCAACCGCGCCGAGGGGATGGATACCATGGGTACGTTCCATGAGCAGCGCCGCTACCGGCCCGGTCTGCACCCAGGGGCGTTGGCCTGCCGCCGTGGCGCGCAAACGCTCCTGCACAAAACTGGGCAGACGCCGCTGCTGCAAGGCCATCTGCCATTCCGCCGCGCGCTGTTGTGCCGCGGCACTGGGGGCGACAGTAACGGCACCCACCTGGCTGGCCACATTGGCCACGGTCCTCTCCAACTCGCCCGCAGCGTCGTGCAAGCCCTTCTGAATCTTGTCCCATAGAGACATAGTCACCTCGCTACTGCAGCAAAAAGTCGTGCAGGGTTTGACTGGCGGCCTGCATTTCCGAGGAAATGGCGGCAGTTTCCTGCAGCAACGCCTGCAGCCACTCGCCCAGGGGTAAGATGTCACGTTTTAGCACCACGCCGCGCACGGTACGGGCGCGCAGGGTCTCAATATGGGTGCCATCAAACTGCAAGTGAAAGTCGAAGTCCCCGGCATGCAACACCAAATGCGCAAGGTGTTGATGGTGGGAAAACAGACCGTCTTTGCGACGCTCCACCTCCACCAATCCGGGCATACTCTGCTGCAAACGCTCGGCCAGGGCTTCCACGAAGGCCTTTAGATCGGTAGTTGAACGCCGAATCCAGGCCGCACTCTCATCGAAACTGCTCTCCACAGCGTCTCCTTCCGCCTCTGCGTCATGGGTATGGACCACGCTTTTAGATTGTAGTTCGTTTTTACGTAGAGAGTTGTTAGTGCGAGCGTTGCGCGAGGGGATGACGATGTATACCGAGCCAGAGCGCGGCCCCGGGCAGACTGGTGAGCAATACCGTTGCGCCCAACAGCAGCGATAAGGCCAAAGCCTGATCGTGGCGCATTGCCAGTGCCCCCAGGTAAAAAACCAGGAGCCCCTCGCGCAGGCCCCAGCCCGCGAGGGAAATGGGTAACGCCAGGAAGAGGCTCACCACCGGCCACACCACCCAAAGCGCCACCGCATCCGGCCGCTCGCCAAGAGCATGGGCAAGACTCCAAAACACAAGAATCGAGCAGAGCTGGACGAGAACGGAGAGCAGAAAAGTGCCGATCAGGGCCGGAGGATTCCGCAGGAGCATGCCCATGCCGTCGCGGATGTCGTGCAGTTTACGGCCCCACTTACCGACTCGATGCTCCAAAAAATTGAGGCTCGGACTCACAATCAGGACGATAATGCTGAAATAGCCAAGGCTGAGCAAAGTCACCGTTTCACCCATGCCCGGCAGCAAATGCAAACCCCGTCCGCCAATCAGATACGCGAGCAGAGCGATGCTCACCAGCGCCCCCATGCCAATGAAGCGATCGGCAAAGACCACCGCCAGGGCCAGGGTGGCGGAGCCCGTCTGCGGGCGGGTGTACCAGGCACGCAAAACATCGCCCGAAACCGAACCCGGTAATACCTGATTGAAGTAGGCCCCAACCCAAATCAGGCGCAAAAGCCAGCTCTGCGGCGCGTGTTTACCCGCCGCACGCAAAATCAGATTCCAACGCAAGGTAGAAATTGCGAGGTTGAGCGCATAAGCCAGAACCGCCAGCACAAACCAGGGCATCTGGATTTGTAGAAAGCGATTGGTCAGTGCCGCCCAATCGGTCTTATGAAACAGCCAAGCAAAAATGGAAAGGGTAACGACAATTTGCAGGAACAAGCTCCAGGAAAATTTGCGCTTGTGCCCGGCTACGGGCGAGTTTTCTGGTATTGCCGGCATGGATGAGAAGCTCCCGAATCAGCGCGCCACTGTAGCGCAGGCGGCACTCGGCGGCAAAAACTCCGCCAAGGTTTCGGCGATCATTTCTACCTTGCTCAAACTCTCGGCATACTCGGCGGCGCAGTCGGAGTCGACAACGATGGCGCCGCCGCCAAAATATTGCAGGCTGCCATTCTGTTGCAGTTCGATACTGCGAATCAGGATATTCCAGTCCATATCCCCCGCCGCCGTCACATAGCCAAAGCTGCCGCAGTAGATACCCCGCGCCTCGGCCTCGAGCTCGGCAATGATTTCCATGGCCCGACGTTTTGGCGCGCCGGTGATAGAACCGCCGGGGAAGGCGGCTGCCAGGGCATCCCAGGCGTCGTACCCTGGGGCCAAACGCGCCTGCACACTGCTCACTAGGTGATGGACCTGGTCGTAGGACTCCAAGGCAAAGAGCTCTGGCACCTGCACCGATCCCACCTGCGCTACCCGCCCAAGATCATTGCGCAGCAAATCCACAATCATCAAATTCTCGGCGCGGTCCTTCGCGCTGGTACAAAGCTCCTCGGCCACCCGTCGGTCTTCTCGCGGGTCGAGTGATCGCGCGCGGGTACCCTTGATTGGGCGCGCCTCCAATTGCCCACCGTATAAGCGCAGCAGACGCTCCGGCGACACACTCAGCAAGGTCCCCCAAGGATGGCGAAAATACCCCGAAAACGGCGCCCGGCTGCGCGCCCGCAGCCGCTGGTACAGGGGCCAAGGGTCACCCTGCCAGCGCGCGTGGAAGGATTGCGCGAGGTTGATTTGGTAACAGTCGCCGGCATGCAGGTACTCCTGCACTTGCGCAAAGGCGGCGGCATACTCGGCGTACTGCCAACGCGCGAGCACACCCGGTGCGCACAATTGGAATTCCAGGCGCGGTACTGGCGCGGTCAAGCGCTCGTGCCAACTCTTCCGTGCCGGCAAGCTCCCCAAGATCCAGGCGCGCTGCTGACGATGATCCTGCACCAGTGCCTGATCATAGGCAGCAAAGACGGCCAGGGGCTGGCTGCTAGAGGGCTTTTTACCGAGTACCGCCGCTACTCCCGCATCGTAGTGCAGAAAGCCGCAGAGCAGGGGCAAATCGACCCCCGCCACAGTGGCCAATGCTGCGGTCTTGCGCATCTCCGCGCGGAGCACTGCGAACAGTGACTCGCCCTGGCGTTGCGCCTGAGCGCCCCGCGACTGTCGCCAGACACCTTTGACATCTTCCCAAATCCAGGCGTAGGGCTCGCGCAGCAATACATCCCGTTGCCGCCGTGGTCCCGGCGCCATGCCGCTATCCAAAAAGGCGGCGCCCGCCTCTGCGGCAATCTGCGCAAAGAGCCGGGCGCTGTCCTCCCGATATGCGATTTCCTCTGCCTGCATTCCGTCGCTCTGCATCATCCCTGCGCGCAAGTCTCCCCGAGCCGTCTCTCGCTGTCTAGCGGGTCGCCCTTACCAAGGGTTCGGCATACTGCCCGAACCGCCCGCTGTCGATCACAAAAACTAACCCCGACCGTTTCATTTGCCTTGCGAACTGACCGGCCGGTCAGTACACTAGATGCAGACTTCGACGGAGCTCGTTGCCCATGTCTGCCTTACGTCGCACCCTCTTACCTGCCCTTGCTGCGCTGCTGCTCAGCCCGGCTGTTTTTGGCGAAGATCTGCTTAGCGCATATCAGGCAGCCCTGCGCACCGATCCCAGCCTTGCCGAAGCGCGCGCCAAGTTGCAGGCCGCCGAGCAGGACAAGCCCCTGGCGCGCTCTGCCTACCTGCCGCATCTTGGCCTCGGCGCCAGCGTCGGCTTCAACACCGGCAATTTTTCCGGCTTTGCCGGCCTCGATATCAGCAAGGCCTATTTGTCTAACAGCTACAGCGTCACCCTCAGCCAAGCCATCTTCAATGGGGCTACCCTCGCAGCACTCAGGGAAGCCGGCAGCACCATTCAGGCAGCCTCGGCGGGTCTTGCCTATGCCGAGCAGGATCTCGCCCTGCGCGTAGCAAAGGCCTATTTTGCGGTACTCGAGGCGCAGGCACAGGAAGCGGTGGCGGCCAAGCAAACCAAGCTCCTGCAGAGCATCTACGAGCAAACCGAAGCGACGCTGCATATTGGTACCGGCGATATCATCTCCGTGCGCGAGGCGCGGGCGCGCTTGGATTCTGCCAAGGCCGATGAAATCCAGGCGCAAAATGCCACTGCCATCGCGCGCAAAGAGCTGGAGCGCCTCACCCATCAGCCCGTTGGACAGCTAGCACCATTGCAGAACTATCAGGCCCTCGGTCCACAGCCCGACGATATGCAGGCCTGGGTGGCGGCAACCCTCAAATCACAGCCGCAGATTCTGCAAGCCGAGGCAGAGACGCAAACCGCCCAAGACGAGGTCGAGGTGCAACGCCGCGCCCGCTGGCCCAAGCTGGATTTGCAAGGTATCGCCCAACACGTCTATGGCAATCCCTTCCCCGGTTTTACCGAAAATCAGGCCGGTGTAAGCCTGAATCTGTCCATGCCGATTTTTGAAGGTGGGCAGATTTCCAGCCAGGTGCAGAAAGCAGAGGCCCAAAGCATGGCAACCGCTGATCACCTTGGCAGCGTGCGCGACGCCGCACAGCTACGCGTCGAGAGCGCCTTTCTCGATCTGAAAAATAGCGTTGCCCAGCTCAAGGCGGCAAAGGAGGCGGTGCAATCGGCCAAGATTTCCCTCGAGGGTACCCGCAAGGGCTACGAAGTGGGCACCCGTTCAATCATCGACCTATTGCAGACCGCCACCGATTATGCCCGCGCCGAGCAGCAGTACAACGTCGCCTACTACCAGCAGATTACTGCACGGGTAGCGCTCAAAGCGGCATCTGGTCAGCTGGATCTAGCCGACCTCGAATCGATCAATCATCTGTTGGGCACCTGAAGAATAGCTGCGTCGTCAGCCGCTTCGGCGTATGCTTAGGGAATGCAAGAGACAACGAGGAGATGACGATGGCAGCAGTGGCCGACACGAATACCCAGAGTCTCGACCTACGGGACATTCCCGATGCCAAGGCGGGGCCGATGCTCTTCAGCGCCGCGCAGCGCCTGGGCCTCGGGCAAAAAATCACCTTGCAAATCGATCGAGATCCGCAGAGCTTACTACGCGCTACTGCCTTTCAATTGCGTGACGCGATTTCTTGGTCGGCCAGCGATGCCAACGGCGTTTGGCAGGCCGAAGTCCGGCCGCGTAAGGAAGCCGAGGCCCGGGATGTTGTCGACCTCCTCACTTGGGACCACTATCGCCTCGATCGGCAGTTTGCCGACGTCCTAGCAGCGGCCAATGCCAACCGCGTTGCCGAAGCGGAAAGCATTTTTCAGGACTACTGGATCGGTCTGCGCCGCCATGTGCACATGGAAAACTTTATCCTTGGGCCGGTCCTGGGTGGTGGCGAGAAAAAAGGGCCGTTGGCCGATATGCTTTTTGAGCACGACAGTATTATCCACCAGTCGCGCTTGGTCGATGAGACCTTTTTGGAAAAAGACTACGCCATGTTGCCCGCTATCTGCGCCGTACTCTCTGGCTCCTTGGCGAAGCACGAGAATCGGGAAGAAAATACCCTCTTCCCCATCTGGCAGGCAGCCAATAACCAAGACAAATTGCGTGCCGAAGAATTTTTGGCGCAAACCAAGGCCCTACTCGCCGGCGCCGATGACGCCATCGTCAAAGAGCGGTTTCCCGATTAGCGGATCTAGCGCTGCGGCAATAAAAAAGCCCTGAGCATTCAGGGCTTTTCTAGTATGGCGGAGAGAGAGGGATTCGAACCCTCGATGGAGTGTTTAGCCCCATACTCCCTTAGCAGGGGAGCGCCTTCAGCCTCTCGGCCATCTCTCCGATGCGCGAAGTGTAGCGCGGACGCTGGTCATGCGTCAAAAAGCCCGCTGGAAGTGGGCAATTTTTACGACCGCGCCCACTGATCAAATCAGACCAAACTATCGAAAATGATCTACACTGGATCAGTGATCGAGACAGGAGGGCAAGATGAAGGAACTGGACCTACTGACTATTGGTGCGGGCGGAGCCGCGTATCCGGCGGCGTTTCGACTGGCGAAGGCGGGCGCCCAGGTGCTCATGGTCGACCCCAAGGGGGTGATGAGCGGCAATTGCCTGTACGAGGGCTGTGTGCCCTCCAAGGCGGTGTGGGAGACAGCGGAGTTGGCCCAAGCACAGCAACGTTTTCAGACACTCGGCCTGAGCGGCGAGACGAGAGTCGACTATGCCGCCATCGTTGCTCACAAAGATGCCATCCAGGCGCGTCGTTACGCGCAGCATGCCGAGGAACTGGCTGCGGTTTCCAACCTGACTCTGGTCAAAGGCGTGGCGCGCCTGCTCGATCCGCATACCGTGCAGGTCGACGGCGAGCAGGGTGAAGAACGCTATCACTGCCGCAACATCATCATCGCCAGCGGCTCCGATGTCTTCGTACCCCCCCTACCCGGTGCCGAGCTGGCGCTCACCAGCCACGATCTGTATAAGCCCGATCCCACCCTGAAAACCTTACCGGAGCATATGCTGGTAGTGGGAGGCGGTTACATCGGTCTCGAAACCGCCAGCTTCTTTGCCGCTCTCGGTAGTCGCGTGACCCTGCTACAGAAGGGGGATCAACTCTTGGCGGGCATGGACCCGGAGATGGTTGCCCTGCTCCTCCCCCTCCTCTCCCCGCGCATTTCTATCCTCACCGGGGTCGACGTGCAGGCCATCGAAAAAAGTAGTGACGACAAACGCAGCCTGCGCTACCTGCGCGATGGCCAAGAACAAGTCCTTGAGGGCGATGCGGTGCTGCTCGCAGTGGGAAGACGGCCGATTCTGCCCGAGGGGACTGCGGCCATTGGCATTGCCGCCGACCGACATGGCATCAGCGTCGGTCCGAGTCTGCAGACCCGCTACCCGCACATCTATGCCTGCGGTGACGTGAACGGACGCGTGCCACTTTTTCATGCTGCAGTGCGGCAGTCATTGGTCGCCGCTCACAACATCCTCGGCGGCAACCAAGCTTGCGATTACGCCGATTTTCGCAACGTCCCCACCACCATCTTCACCCTCCCCGCCGCCGCCTATATCGGCATTACCCCAGCGGTAGCCGCCAAGGAGGGGCGCACCCTCGTCAGCGCCAGCTACGCTTTTGCGGAAGACTCTCGGGCACAAATCCTCGAACGGATGGAGGGCGAGATTCGCCTCTTTTTCGAGCCCGGCAGCTTACGCCTGCTCGGCGCTTGGGTGGTGGGCATCGATGCCGGCAATCTCATCGGCCAGATTGGTACCGCCATCGTCGGCGGCCATACAGCCTATAATTTGGCACGTTTTGCCGACCAGCACCCAATGAGCGCCGAGGGCATCGGCAAGGCTGCGCGCAGCCTGTTGTAAACAATATCCGCTCCTCATTGGCGAATCGCTATCGCCGGATGAACACGCAGCCCAGATGCACTGCACGGTGCATCCGGCTCGCTGATAGCTTCGTATTAGAAAGGAGCCAGTAGAGCCGAGCGCCGTGCCAGTGGGTACCAGTCGCTACAGAAAGACAAACGCCACCATTATCGCCAGAGGTGGTTATGAAAAAATATGTATTTATGGAAATCCGCAGCAAGATGCGGCAGTCGTGGTGTCGATGCTGCGGATGGCTCCTATGTAGTGTACTCATCAGCTGTCCTTTGCCCACACTGGCAAAAGATAAATCGCATCTGCAGGTTGCGGTGCAGCCAATCGCTGGGGGCTTTGCCATTCGGGCGAGCTTTCCTGTTGCAGTGAGCCCTGCGCAGGCCTTCGCGGTAATGACGGATTACGACCACATGGCGCAATTCATACCGCAAATGCGCAAGAGCCAAATTCTCTGGCGCAACGGTGCGCGCGAAGCCGTACTGCAGGAAGGATTTGTCGACCTGCTCTGGTTACGCTTGCCTTCCTACGTCGTGATGTCAGTGCGTTTCGCGTCGGATGAAATGGTGCTTTTTCATAGCACCAACGGGAACATACAAATAAGAGGCCAGGCGCAGGTCCATCCGACTGCAACTGGCAGCGTGGTAGATTACGAATCCACAATGAAACCGCAGATCGCCATCCCACTTGGCCTCGCACAAAACTTCGTAGCACAGTACATTCGCCAGCAGATGATGGCCCTACGCGCTGAAATGCTGCGGGTGAATGCTCACCCTGCCGAAAACGCCGCCCAACAGAACCCGGGCGGAGGCGGTCAGCAAATCGGTGCCCGTTAGCGCCCTCGAGGTCCACCCTGGCAGCGGTCCCCAGTCCTTGCCAAGACCAGTTCCGCAAAGCAAAGGCTCCTCATCCCACCGTCACGCAAGGAACGCTCCCAGAATCCTTCCACAAGCTGTCGCGGCCAGAAACTGTACTCCGAAGATGTGCTTGCGTGCCATCGAATCTGCTCAAAGGAAAAGCGCGGAATATCCGCCCTCACGCTGGCATGCTCAATGATACAGGCGCATGTGGTGCTGCTTGCATCAACGTCCT
>JAWNZB010000089.1:0-8309 GCA_038447835.1 Candidatus Igneacidithiobacillus chanchocoensis
CGGCAGGCGTTACCGTACCCAGCATGCGTCGCCACAACTTGGCACCGGGATGACCATAATAAAGGCCATGCAGATGGCGGGTGAGGCGCGGCGCTGGCAGGGCATCGCCCCACTCGGCAGCGTAGGCAAGTAAACCGTCCCAGACTTCTGCCAGGTTCACCCCTGCCTGTCGTCGTCCGAGAGCCAACTCCAACTCTGCGAGCAGCTGGGGGGAGTGATAGGCAGCCCGACCAATCATGACTCCGTCAACGTCTTCCCAAACCGCCAAAACGTCGGCAACACCGCGTAACCCCCCGTTCAGCTCGATACGCAGCTGCGGAAAATCGGCTTTTAGGCGTCGTACCCAGTCCCAGCGCAGAGGCGGTATTTCGCGGTTTTCGGCGGGATTGAGGCCCTTGAGCCAGGCATTGCGTGCATGGATTACGAAATGCCGACAGGCACCCTCGCTCACGGTGGCCACAAAACGCGCAAGACCCTCGTAGTCTTCCTCCCGATCGAGCCCCAAACGATGCTTGACGCTGACCGGCAAGCCGCTGCTGGCAAGGGCGTCAAGAAGCTCGCGCACCAGACCCGGCTCACGCATCAGACAAGCCCCGAAGCGTCCCTTTTGTACCCGCGGCGAGGGGCAGCCAACATTGAGATCGAGACCGGAATAGCCGTAGTCGCGGGCGATGGCGGCGGCACGCGCCATGGACTCGGGGTCATCGCCGCCGACTTGCAAGACGAGTGGCTGCTCGCAGTCACTGAAATCGAGGTAGCGGTGCGGGTCGCGCCCACGGAGTATAGCCGGGGTAGTAATCATCTCCGTATACAAGACGCAACTCGGGCAAAGCAGGCGTAAAAAGGCACGGCAATGGCGGTCGGTCCAGTCGAGCATGGGCGCAACCGACAGGGTCTTCTCTTTCGCTACTGGTGTAATCGTTTGTTGGTCCATATGGGGCATCTCGTATCGACTCGCAACCCTAGCGCATTCTGCTTGCGGGTAATAGCGGGGCGGGCGTTTTTCCGTAGCCGAATCATTGACGACGGCGCGTTTTTCCGGATACTACATGCAACTTTGTTGCATTTTTGACTTTGGAGATGTCCGTGATCCCCGCAACAGCCCTGTCCAAAACGCCTCCTCCTCACGCGCTCACGGTCGATGCCGCCGCCGACCTGGCTGCCATCTACGACCCTGATGTACAGTTGGTGATCTGGCAGCGCTCCCACGACGCGGAGTTGCGCAACTATTGGCAGTGCGCGACGGAGGCAGGAGCAACGAGCCGACGCATCGTTGCTCGCGACGGTGCCCTACCCGAAGATCTATTGCCCGACTTGCCGGGCGTAGAGACAGCCTGGAGCGAGCTGCGCTTTGTGGATCAGCTGTTCCGCGACCTGTGCGAGGTACGCACCCTGGGCGTACGTATCGAATGTAGCCAGGATCGGGTTTGCCCACGTTTTCATGTCGACCACGTGGCGTTGCGGCTGCTTTGTACCTGGAAAGGGCCGGGCAGCGAGTGGGTAGACGACGCGCAAGTAGACCGACGCTTTCTCGGCGCCGGCAGCCGAGGTCTACCCGATGAGCAATCGGGCCTACTGCGGCCGGGTGCAAAGATTTGGCAAATTCCCGAACAGGCGGTTGCGTTGTGTAAGGGCGATGCGTGGGCGGGTAACGAGAGGCGTGGCGTGGTGCATCGCTCGCCCGCTGTGGTGCCCGCAGATGGAACGCGGGTATTGCTTGCTCTAGACCTACTCGAAGCCTAAAAGGAAAAACCATGCGCTCGCTGCGTAAACTCACTCTAGCCCTAAGCACCCTTACCGCTGCTGCCTGTGGCAATTATGCCCATGCCGCTCCCCTCAGCCAGTCCATCCCGGAAGAAAGTCACGTCTACTGGTGGAACGGCCTTTCCCTTGTCAACCACATAGATATTGAAGACGTTGCCAACCTCAGCGGCGGCCAAGCCCGCGGCAGTACCGCCACCGGACTCTGGAAAGGCGCCCTGGCACTGCACACCGGCAAGGCCGGCTGGTGGCCAACAGCGGCAATCCCAATGCCTATGTGAGCGACCTACAGGGGGTTTCCAACCTCACCACACCCTTTGCCCACATCTCTCGGCTCTACAAGGCGTATTATCGCCAAACCAGCGGCCCCCTCACCGTGCGCGTGGGCCTGATCAACCCCAACGACTATTTCAATACGACCGGTGTTGCCGCCGATCTCTTCAATGCCTCCTATGGCATCTACCCCATCATTAGCCTCAACCTACCCTACACCCCAACCTACCCTTACTCGAGCCTGGGGGTTATGGCGAGCTATCAACTGGACGATACGACTTTCCAGGTGGGGATCTTCAATGCTGATGGCTATACCCCCTTCCGGCGTCCTTGGCCGCGTGACGGCCAAATCTACTATGGCGAAATCGACCAAGCCCTGCACTGGGGACCAGGCACGGTAACTCTCAAGGCAGGAGGCTATTACAACCATGTAAGCAGTGATTACCTGCAAAACGCCAACGACCCCAATGCTGCAGCCATCGGTACCGCGCCCTCGCAGGGGGGATTCTATGGCGCTGCCGAATATCGCTGGAAGGCTGCCGGGA
This sequence comes from Candidatus Igneacidithiobacillus chanchocoensis, assembly GCA_038447835.1. Taxonomy (GTDB): domain Bacteria; phylum Pseudomonadota; class Gammaproteobacteria; order Acidithiobacillales; family Acidithiobacillaceae; genus Igneacidithiobacillus; species Igneacidithiobacillus chanchocoensis. Next base: position 2,580 of record JAWNZB010000089.1, read on the forward strand.
TGGACTGGGGCAGCTTTGTGCAAGGCGGCGGGGCTCCCAACAACGCCTCGGTATCGCCGGTCAATGTCTATGTGGCCGCTGGTCTGCGGCTGCATAATTTTGTACCCGATTCGCCGAAGTCTACCTTGAGTCTGGGCTTTGATCGTGCATGGCAGCGTCAGAGTGACGCAGAAACTGCTATCGAAATCAACTTTCGCCAGCCAGTATCCAAGAATTTCTTCGTACAGCCCGATCTGCAATATGTGGTCAACCCTGGAGCCAATGCCGCGGGCGCGCAAGTCCCTAGTGCATTGGTAGGGATTCTGCGCATCGGTTGGCGCGGGAGCCTGACCGGCTAGTAGAGTCCTTCGGGGCTGGGAAAGTCCTTGCTGCAGGACTGCCAAAGACAAAACGATTTGGGGCGCGATATACTGCGGCCATCGTCCCAAATCAGTGCACGCGCTATGCAAGCAACGAAATTGCAGCAAAAAAATGCGGTACCCTTTTCTAACCTTCCCAGCCCTTCGGCGGGGGTACGCGCATCGTTGCGCCGTACTCCAGAGGTGGCCGTGGCGAAAAAACGGGATTGGAAAACGCAGCCATGAAGAAATGGGTCTATCTCGCCATTATCCTGCTCGTCGTCGTTCTGTCGGTTTTGCCTGCCTTCTTTCACCAAGGACCCTACGGTGGCAACACCCAGGGCTGGTACGAAAATCATCCGACAGAAACCGCCAAAGAACTCGCGTGGTGCAAGGAGAAACCAGAGCGAGAGAAAACCACTTCCTGCCAATTCGCGCACAACGGCGCGGTCGCCAGCATGGCACCGGAGTGAGCCCCCCATCCACTCCTTCCGTAGCGCAGTTCCCTTCGAGAAAACGAGTACAGAATCGTTGCAAGAATGATTCTCATTAGATATGATTTCTGCCGATCATTACAGCATATCGAAGGGGGCGTTCCCTACCATGCAATTAGAATCCACAAGCTGCACCTTGGGCAGCCTCAAAGCAGGCAGCCGCGGGCGTATCCAGTCTGTACGGGCGCCAGAGGATGAGCGTCGGCGCCTGCAGAACTTGGGGCTTCGCCCCGGGTCTATCTTCACCTTGCGCCTGGGGCCCGACCGGCGCGGCGTGGTGCTGGAAAGTGGCGGTACCCGCGTTGCACTCGGCAAAGAATGGCTGGACCAGATTTTGGTCGTACCCACGGCACCGGAGGCCATATGAGCGGTCACTGCGCAGCAAACAATCGATCTAGCGGCAAGACGACTACCGATGGGCTGCCTCTGGTTGCCCTGGTGGGCAATCCCAACTGCGGCAAAACAACGGTATACAACCTGCTTACCGGCACCCAGCAGAGCGTTGGCAACTGGCCCGGGGTGACGGTAGAAAAACGTGAGGGCTTGGCGCGTATCGGTAATGGCAACCGCATCCGCATCGTCGACCTGCCTGGACTCTACAGTATCTTAGGTGGTGGCGGCGAAGATCAATCCGTTGCCCGCCGTTTTTTGCAGGAGGGCGACGCCGATCTCATCGTGCAAGTCCTCGATGCCAGTAACCTGGAGCGCCATTTACTCCTCACCGCGGAGCTCTTGGATCTTGGCCGTCCTCTTCTCCTCGTCCTCAACATGATGGATGAGGCCGCCAACGCTGGCTGGAACTTGGATCCCAAGACCCTCGAGAAATTACTCCAACTACCAGTAGTGACCATGGTGGCGCGCAAGGGTCGGGGTCTTGCCGAGCTGCGGCAGGCGATCGCGGCCGCACTCAGCGAAAAGCGGGCTGCCCAACCCATCCGTTGGGAGGAACCCATTGAGCGTGTCTTGGCTGCGCTGGCCGAGCAATTCGATGGCCCGGCCTGTCGCTCCCAGGCTTGGCAGGCCTTGGCGGATCGTCGCAAAACCCCGGACGCCCTGCTAACGACACGGGACTTGGCGGCAGCGCAACTACAGGCAAGCTCCGGTGAGGAACCCGCAGACTTTCTCGCCAGCCTGCATTTCGATTGGGCAGCGCGGATTACAGGCAGCGTCGCCCAACGCGCCAGCGCCGCCAGTTGGCGCAGCCGTCTTACCCAAGCTCTCGATCACTGGGTTTTGCACGAGATTTGGGGCGTGCCCATTTTCTTATTGGTGCTGTATCTCGTCTTTGTGGTGAGTTTTAGCGGCGGCAACGTCTTCTTGGATTTCTTCGACCAGGCCTCTGCCGCTTTGCTGATGAATGGCTTCGGGCACCTCCTATTGCAAGCGGGGGCGCCGGGCTGGCTAGTAACGTCATTGGCTGGCGGCCTGGGAGGCGGTCTCAACCTCGTCATCAGCTTCATTCCCCCTATCGGGCTTACCTTTCTCTTTCTGGCCTTTTTGGAAGACTCGGGCTACATGGCGCGGGCAGCTTATGTCATGGATCGTCTCATGCGCCGTTTTGGACTACCAGGCAATGCATTGGTACCGATGGTCATTGGCTTTGGCTGCAATGTGCCGGCCATCATGGGCTCGCGCATCATCGAAGACCCTCGGGGACGGATTCTTACGGTGCTAATGCAGCCCTTTATGTCCTGCTCTGCCCGACTCACCATCTACATGGCCTTTGCCGTGGTCTTCTTCCGCAGCAACGGCGGGCAGGTAGTCTTCCTGCTCTACCTAACCGGCATCCTCATGTCGCTTTTTACTGCCTGGCTTTTGGGCAACACCGCTCTGCGCGGCAGCGCCCGCGCTTTCGTCCTCGAGTTACCACCCTATCGACTACCCAATTGGCGCAGTGTGGGGCTGCAGGCCTGGCAACGACTCAAGGTCTTCGTCCTGCGTGTGGGTAAGGTAATCGCCGCCATTGGCTTTGTGCTGTTCATCCTTCCGGGTATTGGCTGGACGCAAGGGGGGCTGCGCGCCACCGACATTGATCATTCTCTCCTTGCCCAAGGGAGCCGTGCCCTAGCCCCTCTGTTCGCGCCCATGGGGATTCATCCCGACAACTGGCCGGCAGTGGCCGGATTGGTCGCGGGAGCCGCCGCCAAGGAAGTCGTCATTGGTACGCTGAACGGTATTTACCAGCGGCAAGCCGGTGCCGATGCACTGGCGAGCTACCGCCAGCCAGACATCGGCGCCCAACTCCTTGCCGCCGTGGCGACCATCCCAGACAACGCGAAAAAGCTGGTGACCAGCCTGCAAGACCCCCTGGGATTGAGCGATCTTGGCAACAAAGAGGCGGCCATCAACGACTCCGGCGCGAGCAATGATACCTTGACCGGCATCGCCCGCGACTTCACCCCCCTCAGCGCTCTGGCCTATCTCCTCTTTGTGCTGCTCTATATTCCATGCGCCAGCACCATGGGAGCCCTACGCCGCGAGATCGGGATGGGCTGGATGCTCTTTTCGATAGCCTATGGGGTCGGCATGGCGTGGGCGATTGCTACTCTGGTCTACCAACTAGGGACGGCGAGCGAGCATCCGGAAACGACGGCCCTGTGGACGGGGCTCATCGTCATGGCGTTTGCCGCTCTCTACCTGGGGCTGCACCGACACGGACGGCGTACCGGCCCGCAGAGTTTGGGAGCGAAGAAAGCGTGAGTAACGCCCTCTTTGCCGTGCGCGATCTGCTGCGGGAAGGGGCGACTCTGAGCAGAGAAGAGATTGCCAAGCGCCTTTCCTTACCGAGTAGTACGGTCGAGGCTGCCTTGGAGCATTGGCGATCGCGGCAAAAACTGCAAGTGTTGCAGCCGCTGGCCGCGGCACCCGCCTGCAGTTCCGGGGGTTGTGGCGGAGGTGCTTGTGGGTCTTGTGGGAGCCGCAAGCCAGAACCCCCAGCGACGCAGTACCGTTGGCGAGATTCTACGCCAATTCAGTAGGGGGGCTCTGAAGCGAGGACCGAAGGCTTGCCAGCCAGCGTGCCCTATGCAAACCGCAATATGCAACTCAGTTGCATATTGCGGTTTTTCTGTTTAGCATCCGTAGTGTTTCCAACCAGAGTAATTGCCTATGCCTGCCAGCTCTCACCTTCCTGTTACGGTCCTATCGGGCTTTTTGGGTGCCGGCAAGACCACCCTACTGAATCATATCCTTCATAATCGCGAGGGACGTCGCGTTGCGGTAATCGTCAACGATATGTCGGAAGTGAATATTGACGCTCAGCTAATCCGTGACGGTGGCAGCGCTCTTTCCCGCACCGAGGAGCGTTTAGTCGAAATGAGCAATGGTTGTATTTGCTGTACGCTCGTGACTACCTGTCGTACGACAGTCTTCAGGAGCGCGGCGAGTCCCTTGGGGAGGAAGATGAGCGCAGCGTGGTGGACTTGCTGATTGAGCAAGTCGAATTTTGCGATGTCTTGGTGGTAAACAAAGTTGATCTAATCTCGGTCGACGAGCGGGAACAACTGATTGCGATACTGCGTCGACTCAATCCACGAGCCCGCATTGAGGTCGCGCAGTTTGGGCAAGTGCCCCTTGATCGAGTATTGGCTACGGGTCTTTTCGATTTTGCGCAAGCCGCACAAGCACCAGGATGGCTGCAAGAATTACGCGGCAGCCACCGACCAGAAACGGAATAGTATGGCATCACCAGTTTTATCTACCGGGCGCGGCGCCCCTTCCATCCCCAGCGTTTTTACGATCGGACGCAACAAGTTTGGCCCGGCGTGCTGCGCTCCAAAGGATATTTCTGGCTTGCCACTCACCCTCATGAAGCCATTTTGTGGTCTCAAGCCGGTACCGCGGCGCGCTATGAACCCGCCGGATTGTGGTGGGCATCGGTACCCAAGGAAAAGTGGCCGGACGACCCGGAAACCCTCGCAGCCATCCAAAAACATTGGCAAGACGGAGTAGGAGATGCCCGTCAGGAGATCGTCCTCATTGGCCGTGACCTTGATCAAGCTCAACTTACCAAGGCGTTTGATGCTTGCCTATTAACCGATACCGAGATGGTTGCTGGCCCGACAACCTGGATGCGTTGGACAAATCCCTTTGCCGATTGGCAACTCCCCAATGCTGACTTCGGCCGATAGAGGGTGGCAGGAGACATCACATAGTTCTAATTTATAATTGCATATCACTCTCATTTCTATTATTATTCTTGTCGATAAGATAGGGAGTGGGACAGCATGTACGTTTGCCTTTGCAATGGCATTACCGACACCCAACTGCGAGAAGCCATCCGCAACGGTGCCTACACCCTCCGCGAACAACTGGGGGTCGCAACTAACTGCGGAAGGTGTGCTCAATGCGCGCGAGGCATCCTCCTTGAAGAAATGGCAGAGCGCCTCGCATCGGTGGAGGGCGCCCGTCAGCAATGTCCGTTACCCGTTGTATCCTCATCAATAGCAAGGAGATCTGCATGAAAGGTGACAAACAGGTTGTACAGCACCTCGATACCGCTCTAAAGTTAGAGTTGACGGCAATCAACCAGTATTTTTTGCATGCGCGCATGTATAAAAGTTGGGGCTTGTTTGCCCTTGGTAAGCACGAATATGAAGAATCCATCGAAGAGATGCACCACGCCGATAAACTCATCGAGAGGATTCTCTTCCTGGAAGGTTTACCAAATCTGCAAGATCTCAACAAATTACGAATTGGCGAAAACATCGAAGAATGCCTGAAATGTGACTTAGAATTAGAGCTTGAAGGAAGAGCGCATTACGCGGAAACCATCCGCTACTGCGAATCGGTACAGGATTTTGTTTCACGCTCCGTTGTTTGCGCTATCCAAAAGCAAACCGAGCAGCATATTGACTGGCTGGAAACGCACATCGCCCTCTTCGAAAGGATGGGCCTGC
>JAWNZB010000230.1:0-1506 GCA_038447835.1 Candidatus Igneacidithiobacillus chanchocoensis
CTCCGCCTGGGCAAAAAACGCGCTGGCCAGCTTCAGGATCTCATTGGCTCGCCGCAGCTCCTTGACCTCCCGCTCCAGTTCCTGGATGCGCTGTCGTTCCGACGCTGGCATCCCGGGCCGGCTGCCGGCCTCTACTGCGGCTTGATTCACTCACACCCGCAAGGTCTTGGGGGTGCAACCAATCTTCGGCGCAATCGACTGCAGCGCAGCCGCGAGGGAGGGATACTCCTCTCGATGCTCCTCCACCAATCGCACTGCGCGAGACCGTACTTCCTGCGAAAACTTTTGACTCGATTTCATGGTATTCATGGCTCCATTTTTTCACACTTCAGAGCCTCCACGGAAACCGGGGGGATTCATCAAGCCAAGGCCCATAAAACCAAAGCCGCGACCGGCCGCGCCAAGCGGGCCACACCAGAACGTTATATATGGCGGGATATAATATTTGTATTTGCCGACGGCGTCGGTACCCATGGATCATGCTACAAGCAGAGTAAAGTGCGCGAGGTCTCATCCCGGAGTCGTCATCTAGGAGCACACGCCAGAGGAGTTTTTCACGCAGCACCATCGTAGACATCGAATTCATCCACCGTAGCGTGTAACACACCGGAGTATCGATCATGTTGAAGAAACTATCCCTCGTTTTCACTCTGCTCAGCCTGGGTATTGGCAGCGCCCAAGCGGCTGCGGATTTTGCGGCGACGTCCTACGCAATGCCCGCAGACATCCTTGCCGTGAAACTCACCCAGCAACTTACAGAAAGACACTTCAAGGTGGTAGACAATATCAACGTCCTACCGAGGATTCACAAGGGCAACCCGCAACTCGCAGCGCAAATCCCTAACCAGATACAGGCCGAGCGCTTGTTGGTGGTTTGCCAGTCCCGTTCCATCGTCGGTTACTTGCGCACGGAACCTGCGGCCACCAGTCTTTGCCCACTGACTTTGTCCCTGGTGCAAGTAAACGGCAAAACCACTGCCTACTATCTGCCGCGGGCCCAACTACTTGCCGGCAAAACTGCGGCCCAAAGTATCGGGCAAGAGGCAGACAAGGGCGTGCTCGAAGCGCTGCATGCCGTGCAAAGTAAATAGTCTTTTGGTCAGCTACCACCATTAGCGGGAGAGTACAATGAAAGAAACAAAGAAGTTGCTAAGTCGTCGAGATGCCATGAAGAAGGCCTTGCTGGGTGCTGGAGTAATCGCCGTAGGCAGTTTGGGCATGCAAGCCGAGGCCGTGGCTGCCGGCGCGAGCGGCAATCCCGGCACTCTTTTACCGGGAGGCGCCAATAGCCTCAAGGAACTGAGCGAACGTTTAGCCAAAACCCCGCGACGGCGGGATTTCAAAAAGGTCTCCATGATCCTCACCGATCCTGACGAGTGGGACCATGTGGCGCTGCAGGAGGTCATTCACTATGCAGGCGGACCAAAGCAGGTTTGGGACAACACCAACATCAACAGCCCCTGGCTGAATCTCATGCGCAATAGCATGAATTCCCAGATCTGGTCA
>JAWNZB010000231.1:0-1490 GCA_038447835.1 Candidatus Igneacidithiobacillus chanchocoensis
GGATGCGCTGGAGGCATGGCGCGCCCAATGGCAAAGCGAGCAAGCGCAGCCGGCTTGCCAATCGGCTAAAACTTACCGCCCGCGCCTGGCGTATTTCTCTCCGCTCCAGCCCGCACAGTCGGGTATATCCGATTACAGCGCCGAGCTGCTCCCTGCGCTCTCACGGCATTACGCCATCGATGTGATCGTGGCGCAACCCGAGACAGTCACCGATCCGTGGGTCTTGGGCAACGCACCTGTTCGCAGCGTGGCCTGGTTTGAGCGCAACAGCCAGCAGTTTGACCGCTTGCTGTATCACTTTGGCAATTCTGAATTTCACGCCCACCAGTTTGATCTCATCCAGCGCTACCCTGGGGTCGTGGTATTGCACGATTTTTTCCTCAGTAGCGTGTTGGCAAAAGTGCTGGAAAATCAGCAGCTGGGGGTTTGGCCACAGGCTTTGTTGGCATCGCACGGCTGGCCTGCGCTGATGGACGCGCATCGCGCGAAAGATGCCAACGAGATCATCATGCGTTACCCCGCCAATCTGCCGGTTTTGCAAGCGGCATTGGGGGTTATCGTGCATGCGGATTTTTCCCGCAAGCTGGCCGCGCAATTCTATGGGGCTGGCTTTGCTGATGACTGGGCGCTCATCAAACACCTGCGGGTACCCGTTGCCAAAGTCGATCGCAAGCGGGCGCGCGCAGCATTAGGTATTTCGCCCGATACCTTTTTGGTGTGCAGCTTTGGGTTTTTAGATAGCACCAAGCTCAACCACCGGCTATTGGCAGCCTGGCAGCACTCGCCTTTAGCGCAAGCTGCCAATTGCAAGCTGGTATTCGTCGGCCAAAATCATGGGGGCGATTACGGCGCGCAGCTTCAGCAAACCTTGCAATCACCACCCTTTGCAGGCCACGCGCGCATCAGCGGCTGGGCGGATGAAGAAACGTATCGCCTGTACCTGCAGGCCGCCGATGTGGCGGTGCAGTTGCGCACCCTGTCGCGCGGGGAAACCTCAGGTACCGTGCTCGATTGCATGAACTACGGTGTGCCGACCATTGTCAATGCCAATGGCAGCATGGCGGAGTTGCCCGCTGAGGCTGTGCTGATGTTGCCCGATGTCTTTAGCGATGCGGAACTGAGCGCGGCGCTCGAACGCCTGTGGCGCAACCCCGCCCTGCGCAGTGAGCTCGGCGCGCGGGCGCGAGCTTACATTGAAACCGACCACGACCCACGGCATTGCGCGGCGCAATACGCCAAGGCCATCGAGGGGGCTTATGCGCAAGCGCAAAAAACCACCCTAGGCATGGCGCAACATATTGCCCGCTTAGGCGCGCCTGATGACCCGCAAGATTTATCGCGCACGGCGCAACGCATGGCAGAGATTTACCCAGTTAAGCGCCCAGCCGGGCAGCAACTCTTGTTTGATGTTTCTGAATTAGCCGCTGGTGGCCATAACCCGGGGATTCATCGGGTGGTGCGCCGGGTACTGCAAGAATTGTTTGCGCATT
>JAWNZB010000232.1:0-1482 GCA_038447835.1 Candidatus Igneacidithiobacillus chanchocoensis
AATCTCACGTTGCCGAACTGCTTGGTATCAGTGATCAGGCGGTCAGCAAGGCCTTGGCCCAGTCTCGGGATCGCGTCTTATGGCTGGCGCGCGCAGTGGTACGCCAAGAGCAGGCGGCCCATGGGGACCGTCTGCCCATGCCAGAAACGCCCATTCCTGACATGACAGGCGCGGTGCAGCTTGGGCTTTTTGACAATGATGGGGGTGACGAATGAGCACCCCAAACATTCTGCAAACGCTGATCGACGCCGGATTTTCCCCCAGGCAATCCGGTAACTGGCTGCGTATCCCCGCCACTTGGCGGGGGGGCACCGGCTACAATGTTGCGGTGCACTCTGAGACCGGCGCATGGCGCGACCATGCGACCGGCGAGCATGGCGGATTCCGCAAGCTCTGCGAGCTTCTGCAGACCAAACCATCGACCCTGCCCACCAAGGGCAACAAAGCGCCCCAGAAAAAGACCCGTTCGGCGGACAAATGGCTTGGGGATGGATTCCCGCTTGCTCCCTTGCCAGACCTTAACCCGCAAGTCGAGCTTCACGGCCTGAGCGTTAGGCAAAAGATGGACGCCCGCGCACGTCGCGCTGCCGAGCAAAAGGCCCAGGCAGAGGCCCTTGAGATTGTTAGGAAGCATCTCCATGGCCGCCTGCCCAACATTGATTTTGACCCCATGGACTGTTTGCCGAGTGGAACCAAGATCATCTCTCATACTGACAATCGGTATCGACTTGTCATGCCTGTGCTGGGCTTCAAGGATGGCAAGCGGGGTATCGACGCGGCGCATATCACAAACTTTGTGAAGAATCAGGACGGCAGCATCACAAAGCCAAGCAAGCCCGAGCCCAAGAGCTTCATCCCCAACATGCCTACTGCCATGCGGCATCCAGAGGGGCGGCATGTTGCGCTTATTCGCAAGGACGCCCCCAAGCAAACTCTGGCTGTGCCAGGGCACGATGGCCCACTGTTTGCCGTGGCAGAGGGGCTTGAGACCGAATTTTCGGCCATGGCGGGAACGGGGACCAGCGGCATTTTTGCGCTCAACGCAGATGGCATCAAGAATCTTCTGGCTCCATCCTTCGCTCGGCAACTGAAATCCAGCGGGGCAGGGCTGCTGGTTTGCGGTGATCGGGATGACAAGGAGTCGCAGTACAAGGGGCAGAATGCAGCGGCAGCCTTAGTCCGTACCTGCCGTGCCCAGGGAATCCCCGCATGGTTACTTCTGCCACCTCTGAGCTTTGGCGACAAGTGCGATTGGAATGATGTTCATCGCCGCGCTGGCATCGATGGCTTGCGCGCTGCAATGGCCTTGGCGCTGGAAAATTCTGAAAAAGAGCTTGAGCAGATCGGCGGGGACGGCGGGGAAATGCTGAGTTTTGAGGGTATCCGTCCTTGCAACACGCCTAAAGCTGCACCAATACAGCGGCACACGCTGGACGAAGCCACCCGCAAGACCCAAGACTTCATCAACGCCTTCTTGCACGA
>JAWNZB010000233.1:0-1481 GCA_038447835.1 Candidatus Igneacidithiobacillus chanchocoensis
TCTCGACGGGCCGGAAGTGCCGATCATGGATGGCAGCGCTGCGCCCTTTGTATTCCTCATCCAGTGCGCTGGGATCGAAGAGCAAAATACACCGAAGCGTTTTATCCGCATCACCAAGCCCCTCAAGGCAGAAGATGGTGATCGTTGGGTGCAATTGGAGCCCTTCGAAGGTTTTAAGGTGAGCTTTACCATTGATTTCGATCATCCCGTGATGAAAAATGGCGGTCAGGAAGTGACTGTGGATTTCGCGCGGACCTCTTATCTTAAGGAAGTGGCACGTGCGCGTACCTTCGGCTTTATGCGCGAAGTCGAGACTTTGCGGCGCATGGGGCTCGCCCTCGGTGGCAATCTCGATAACGCCATTGTGGTCGATGATTACCGCGTGCTCAATGAAGAAGGTCTGCGTTACACCAACGAGTTCGTGCGCCACAAGGTGCTTGACTCCATCGGCGATCTCTATCTGCTTGGCCACCCGCTGGTTGGGCATTTTTCTGGTCACAAGGCAGGGCATGCCCTCAACAACAATTTGCTGCGGGCGCTGCTTCTCCGTCAGGATGCCTGGGAGTTTGTGGATTATTCCGAGAGGCGCGCGCCATTTTCCTTTGCTGCGGCGCTGGCGACAGCCTCCGCCTGAAGGCTGTCGAGAGTGGCTGCCAAGCGCTTAAGCGCGACGGCTATGGCTTGTGGCATCTGATCGGCATCGGCCTCTGCGCGCAGCGCTTGGGCCGCCGCCGCTGAAATGTGAGGTGCCTTTGGGATTTTGGCCGGTTGCGGCAGCCGGTATGACCAAGGCCGCACCGAGGCAGTGATTTGCTGCGCTGGAGTTTTCGGGAAGCGATTATTCCATTGTTTCAGTATGTTTTTTTCATTTCGTCGTAGCCATGAAATCCATACCGGGCTCTGACAGAGCACACTCAGCACCCCCCCGGACCAATCCACCAGCCAGGTATGGTCCTGTGCTTCCAGTGAGAGTAACGCATTCCAGTCCATTTGACGCTCACGCAGTAGTGTTCCGCGACGGCAGACCTCTCCGATCGGGCCTGAAGGGTTTTGCGTCATGGGGCGCCAGGTACGTTGTCGTTTATCATCCATAGGCTTTTATGCTACCCTGCTCGATATTTTTTACCTAGGCTCGCGTGCTTATGTTTGGAACTATCATCCGCCATGTCGTTGGCAGTCGCAATGACCGCCTGATCAAGAAGGCCCGTGCCGTCGTGGCGCAGATCAATGCCCTGGAAGGTCGCTACCAGGCCATGGACGATGCCGCCCTCGCCGGGCAGACCATGCTCTTTAAAGAGCGGGTGGCCCACGGTGAATCACTCGATGCCTTGTTGCCCGAGGCTTTTGCGGTGGTGCGTGAGGTGACTCAGCGGGTGATGGGCATGCGCCAGTACGACGTGCAACTGATCGGTGGCTGCATGCTGCATGAAGGTAAAATTGCGGAAATGCGTACCGGTGAGGGCAAGACTCTCGTCGCGACC
>JAWNZB010000090.1:0-8164 GCA_038447835.1 Candidatus Igneacidithiobacillus chanchocoensis
CTGGGGCTGCCCAGCCTTTGCCTCACCCCCCGCCTGCTCGCCCAGCGCCCCATCGCCGCCCGCGTCCGCGCGGGCCTGCTGACAACCTGATTTAACCCAGGTCTCCAAAGCCGCCCGCGCCCCGTGCGCCGGCGGCTTTTTTGCGCTCGCCCGCCGCGCCGCATGATGGAGTGACGCCCTGAATCCATTTTTTGAGCGCCCCGATTTTTCGAGGCAAATCATGGATTTGGAAAAAAATGTGACGCTGAAAGAAATTTCAGCGGCGATTCGTAGAAGTTATCAGGCAGTAAGAAATGAAGTAAAGCAGGAGCCGGGCAACCCGTCGCGAGGCACGCTGCGACTTCACTTTTTGCACATTCCCCTTTTTCGCGTGGGCCGCGTTTGGCTGGCTCGGCAAAGCGATGTTCAAGCCGTGCTGTCGCCCAGCGCCGCGCCCGAACTGCAAGCCCCCGCCGCCGACCTGGCGCCCCGCCGCCGCCCAGGGCGACCCCGCAAGTCCAGCATCGCCGACCAGGCCGGGAGCCAAAAATGAACCGCGCCCGCATGCTGGAAGCTCTCAGCCCCGCAGCCCGCGCGAGAGTTGGGGAATACATCGACCCCGCCGACGCCTGGTTGGCCGAGCGCGAAGGCATCAGCCAAAAAAAGGCCCGCAATCGCGCACGGAATTTAGAGAGAAGCCTTGGCAAAAGCTGGCCGGACCGTCTGCCCGCCAGCGCGTTGATCGACCCCGGCGACCCGCAGGCGGCGCTGCAAGGACAGGGTCTGTATGGCCTCGACCCCGCCGAAATACTTGAAGCGCTAGAAGCTGTGACTGAGGCAATCAAAGCCGCGCAGGCTGACAAAACCCGCGCACGCATGCTCGCCGCAATCCTGCGGGAAACCGACACCCGGGAGCTTGCCGATGTGTTTCATGTAACACAACGCCGCGCCCAGCAAATCAAGAAAAAGCAGCTTGAAGATGCGATTGATTTGCAACAATTCGCGCTGTTTGAAGGGGAGGAAGAGGAATGAGCCACCCCGTCGAAACACTGCTTTTGCCCCGGCTTGAGGGGGTACGAAAGGCTGGGAAGCGCGGCGGCGTCATCGCCTCCTGGCGGGCTTCCTGCCCTCTCCACAACCAAAAAAATGATGATTTGAGTATCGCCATCACGCCCGATGGCTCGCCGCTCATGCATTGCTTTTGCAGACACTCAGTTGGCGAGGTGTTTGATGCGCTAGGCATCGACTGGATAGACCTGCACCCTCGCAGCTTCAACCCCAACATGCCCCACGCCGCGAGGTGTAACGGCGGGCCCAGCGCATGGCTGAGCGTCGCGGCGCTGACCGATGCGTTGCTACAAGCGCATGCCGATCTTCTATCACAAATTCAGATCGGTGAATTTGTGGGCGGGGCCGAAAAAATGATAGAGGCCGGGCGCATCGCGGGGGACTTGAAAAGAGCCGCGCGCGAGGCAATGAGGGGGGCAAAATGATGGACTGCACCCCCCTGACGCTCGGGCGGGCCTGCGCCACGGCATGGCCCCGTCCCGAATTCATCCTCGGCCCCCTCCAGGCCGGGGATGTGGGCATGATCGCCGGCGCGGATGGCTTGGGCAAAAGCTGGGTGGCGCTTGCTGCCGGCCTGGCGGTAGCCACCGGCCAGCCCGAAATTTGTGGCGGCATGTGGGACGTGCCGCAGGGCGTGGCCGGGCGCGTGCTGATGTTTGCGGTTGAAGATCGCGAAGCCGACCACGGGCGGCGGCTAGCCGCTACGGCCAAACACTGCCGCATGGAGGGTGAGATTGGGCAAATCGAAGAAGATGATGATTCGCTGACCCTGATCCCCCTCCTAGGCCAGCGCCTTGCCCTGGTCCAAAAGTCGGGCGATAAGTACCAAGTCACCGCTGCGGGCGAGGCCTGGGCGAAGCAAATCCAGGGCTATCGGATGGTCATCATCGACCCCCTGCGCGCCTTTCACAATCTTGATGAAAGCGATGGAGCCGGCATGGATTTTCTGGTGCGCTGGCTTGTGTCAATTGCCATGACAAATCAACAAGTCATTTTGCTGGTGCACCACGCTTCGCAAGGCGCGATTTTGGACAGGCGCAGCGACCACCACGCGGGCCGGGGGGCCACCGATCTGCCCGCAGGTTGCCGGGCAGTCTGGACTTTGCGCGCGGGGCAGAAAGAAGAAGATGGCACGCGCTGGCGCGAACTGGTCAACGGCAAGGCAAGCCACGGGCCTGAGTCCAACGCAAGACACCTGCGGCCAGGCATTGGGGGAGTTTTGTATTGCGCTGATCCGCCACAGGATGATGCGGCAGGGGGTGGTATCAAGTCCAAGGCCGCGAAGCCTTCTATCTCAAAAATCAATCTGTATCAAAACGCGAAAAACGGCCAGCGCGCACCGGCACTTGCAGAAGGGGAAGATGATGAAGATTATTGAATTGATTGAAAGACGCGGCGGGGTGCCGACAAGCACCGTGCATCAGGCACGGCTACAGATTTTTCAGCCGACGCGGCGGCCTGTCGAAATGAACCAAGTCTTTCAAACCGCCTGGGGCGAGGTGCGAATCAAGGGCAGGCTCGGGCAGCAACACGCCGACCTGCTCGAGGCGATCATGCACTTTGGCACACGGCCAAAAGACCTGGGCGATGGCAGAATCAAATTGCTTGTTGACCCGCACCAGATCAGCATCGCGACGCGGCTAGAAGGAGCGACGCTGCGCCGCGGTATGGACGACTTGATGCAAGCGATCGTCGAGATAAAAGAGCCTGCACACCTGGCTGGGATCGGCCACTTGATCGACCATGTTGACTTTGCGAAACGCGCCAGCGGCGCGTATGTGACCGCCCCGAACCCTTTGGGCGGAGAGCGGCGCTTGTGGAAGGTAGAAATGGGCAAGGCACTGTGTCGATTGATCGAGTCAGACCTGTGGCAGCGCCGAGACCCCCGCGTCCTCTCAAGCCTGCGACACGGCATTTCGCAAGCCGTGGTGCGGCATGTTCTAAGCCACAGGCCAGGCACCTGCGAAAAGTGGCCCCTAAACACCCTCATTCGCGCCGTGGCGGGCGATTTGGGCGATCAAGCAATGCGCGACCGGCGCAGAGAACTGAGAGACGACGCCCAAGCATTGGCGGTGCTCGGTGTGCGCGTGGAGCAAAAACCCGGCAGCGTGGAGCAAAAACCCGGCAGCGTGGAGCATAAACCCGGAGCGTGGAGCATAAACCCGGACGGTTCAGGTAGTTCAGGCTCTTCAGGAGCCTGAAGGATGGCGGCAAGAAAGCCGCCACCTTCCGGCCAAAGGCACGGGCCGGGGGCGGCCCGCCAAAGCAAAGATACGCGCGGCGCAAGGTATTAAACCTAAAAGCCCACAGCAGCCCTTCCAACTTCCGACCCTACACCCCCCCTAACCCAACCCATTAAGCCCGACAGCGGCCCGCAAATCAAGCCGTACCACCCCCAGCCCGCCCTGCGCGGGCTTTTTTTTTGCCCGCCGCTCGGCTCGCCCACCCCACAACAAAAAAAATTTCGCGTGCAGGTGAATACCTGTACCACCACCCCACGGAGCAAAAAATGAATTTTCACGAACCACCACCGCAGCCCGATCAAAACCCCGCTTTCATTCAATCAGCCTACACAAAAATCCGCGCCGAATTTTTTGAAGGGCCGCACGACACCCTGACCGCGCGGGCCGAGGTCCTGCAAAAAGAAGTCCAAATCGCCGGGCTGTGTGACACCGATTTGCAGGCCGCAGGTTTGATTTTGCATTGTTTTGAACGCATCAAAACGCGGACCGCCATTCCTCATTACCCGGCTGCTGTGGCGCTCGCGCTGGGCATCGCTCTATCCCAAATCCCTCAATCCAAAGAATCGAAATGAAAAACTATCTCATCAAACACCAGGCCCCGGGCGTGTATTCCATTTCCATTTTGGCCGATGGCCTTGAATCTCAAATTCTTTTGAATTCTCGCGAAACCATCTTTTTTCAGCTTGTCCTTCAAAGCCTGGCCGAGCGGCTTGAGCAAAAGCCAGGCGCGCAACTGACACCCGCCTGGGGCCATTCCAACCTTAATTAACCCATCACCAAAAACCACTGAAAGGTAAAAACCATGAAAACCCAATTCATCAAAATGCAAGGCGAACACACCGCCCTCATTCTCTTTCTCGCTCTTATTTCCGCCATTCTCGGCGCGGTTATCTCGGGCCTTTGCCATTACCCACCCCCGGCTTATATTCTCGCCGCTGCTGCGCTGGGCGTAGCCGCAGGCGGCATTATCGCCGCGCGCCGCGAATCCCGGTTTATCGCCTCGGTTTTCCAGGAAGAAACTGATAAAGCTGATGAGCTTGTGCATTTGCATACTCAACACCTTTACCCACCGCGCCCAACACGCGCGCAGTGGATTGAATCAAATTTTGGAATTGAAGGCGAGCCGGTATTTGACGGCGCGACTATCGATGCCCTGATTTATCGATAAGCGGGCCAGCGCATGGCGGGTTAATACTTTCGTCCGCGCGTATCTTTGCTTTGGCGGGCCGCCCCGGCCCGTGCCTCTCACTCATTACCGGAGTCCACTAAATGTCCGCAGATATCAAAACCCCCGAGCAAATCAAAATCGCATTGGCGGCCATCCGCCTACACGGCCATATTCTAGCGTGGCTTCTCGGCTTTATTACAGGGTTCACCTTGTGGTTTTGGTTCGGATTATCGCCCCGCCCGCAAGTGCAGGCCGGTCTTCTCTATTATCTCGCCGCCGCATTTATGCACTGGCTGGGTGCATTATCTTGGTTCCCCCGTTTAGACGCGGTTTATATTCAAGACGCAGGGGTTAGCCTTTGGCCTTATCTCATCCCCTGCCTGATCGTCGGGTTTATCGCCGCCGCCGTCGCGCTATTAACTCGGCTCTGGCTGCTTTCCCATTTGCAGCATAAAGCCTTCACCCCCACGCCAGACAAGATTATGCGCGGAGCCAATCCATCCCCGCGATCTGCGCAATCCAAACTTGATGAAATGGAATAACCTATGAACCTCATTTTGGTCCACCAAAGCCACGGGGATAATCCGCCTAAGCGGATTATCAACACCCCTATGTATTGCCGCCCGCCTTCGCTTCGCTTCGGCAGGCTAGTAAGGGCACACACTACGCATGGTATGCAAACCCAGAAACCCTAACAACGACAAGGCCCTGAGAGGTAAACCTGCCGGGCGCCCAAAAGTTTACCTGCTCGACACAAAAACCTATCAGCGCATGGGCCGAACAAGCAAACCACCCCGGCGCCGGAAGATCAAAAAAATTTCGCGGGGCGGTGAATGCAAGCATGGCCCGGTGGGCGGGCCAAAGGAGAGTCAAGTGCAACGAACAATCGCATTCAAGTTGAAGGACTCGGATTATCAAGCCATCAAGTCGCTGGCTGACAAATCCGGCATGAGCGCGGGGCAGTATTGCCGCATGCGCGCATTAACAGAGTCAAGTTTGACCGGCATCGAGGAAGCGCAGCGTCAAATGCTTGAATACCAGCAAACTAAACTGATTGACCGAGAAACCATGAAAGGAGTTATCGAGTACCTGAATAACAACATGCCCCGCCTCATCCACGATTATTTCCAAGCGCACCGCGCGCAGCGTTAATACCACCGCCAAGGAGAATCACTATGTCTTATTACCTCACTTTTTTGTCTTCCGTTCTATCATTTGGAGCGGGCCATCTTTTTATGGCCTTAATCGCCGCCTCACTGATCGGGCTTGTCGGCGCTTATGCGATTTACAAAAGGCGCGGATTCGACACCCTGAATCTCGCTTCATTCTTAACCATCGCTCTTTTTTCCCTGCTTTTTTTCTTCGGCATGCTGAGCCCGGTTTTTGGTCCGTCGAATATCTCAAACACGGGTAGCACGCAGGCATTGCCCGCTTTGATGCTTGGCGCATTTCTGTTTTTCTCAACGTCTCTGATTGCCCCAGCATTCAGCAGAAAGTCGGACGGCAATAAATATCGCGCGCTTTCTCGGTTCGGCATTATTAGCTTCGCAGTGGCCCCGCTGTTGTATTACGCCCTGGGTTTCAGCTTGCCCATTTTGTTCGGCCCGGTTGTCGCTCTTGCGTCATTCATTTTTATGGGCGCATCCAAGCGGCTTGAAAATGCGGGCATTTGGTCAATCACGGCAGAGAATTACAACTCGAAGGAATTGCACTTTGCCGCGCTTGTGTATACCCGCGAATCCATCGCCCCGCTGTTCCTTCTTATTTTCGGCGCGCTAGGATGGTCTGGCTTCTATTCAAGCACCTTTGAGCCCATCTATTTGTTCGCTGAGACATTTCCAGGGGGTTATAAATGGGGTTTGTCGATCGGCTTTGCCGCATCGGCTTATCTTCTCTTGATTTCCCTCGGCCTGGCTCTGTTTTTCGGTGCGCTCAAATACATCACCGCGCGCCACAGTTTTGAGTTGATGCTGGGCCTGAGCAATAACACCCGCAAAACCTCATCGCTGCGCGGAGCAAAAAAGAGCGAGGGCTTGCAAGACAAGCTCGACCAACAATAACGCCCCCATCGCCGCCCTGCAAAATTTCGCGGGGCGGTGAATGCCAGTATCACCACCCTTTTTAGGAGCATCGCCATGGGCTTTTTCTCGAAACCTGATTCCCTTCAACAAAAGCAAGTCACTGCGAATGCGCCAGCCGCGCCCGCTGCGCCGGCCAATGATTACCGCATCACTATTGGAAGCCTTCGCATCCCCCGGCGTCTTGAAAATCGCGGGTTCATTTTTTCGGGGTCGCCGGGCGTGGGCAAGTCGGTGGCTGTGACTAACATCATCGACACCCTCGACGCCCGCCCAGGTGCGGACTTTGGCCTAATTTCTGATCGCAGCGGCATTTACCTTTCGCGCTATTACAACTCGCAGCGCGACGCGATTCTGAACCCACTGGACGCCCGCGCCCCGGCATGGTCATTGCTCAGCGAGTTCGATGACGAGCACAGCGCCCTCGTTCTGGCCCGCGCGATCATCCCCGATGGCGAGGGCAGCGGCGCGGAATGGAATAGCTACGCCCAGGCTTTTATGCAAGCGATTCTTTCTTATTGCTGGGCGCGAAATTTGACGAACCGCGACATCCTCAACTTATCGATTTTTGCCACGCTGGAAGAACTCGACGAGGTGCTGGCCAACAGCCCCGCTTACGGCCTGATCGCGCCGGGGGCCGAAAAAATGTTCGCCTCGGTGCGGGCCATCGTCTCTACATACCTCACCCCCTTTTCCCGGCTCGACCCGGACTCGGGGCGCGATGCTTTCAGCATTCGCGCATGGGTCAACCAGCGCGATCAGGCGGGAAAGGGCTGGCTGTTCTGGAACTACACCACGAGCCAGATGTATCCCCTTCGCCCGCTGATCGCGGCGCAGGTGGACATTTTTTGCGAAGCCTTGATGACTCTGCCCCCCGATGAAAAGCGGCGCGGGTGGCTGATTCTGGACGAATTTTCGAGTATCGGGAAAGTCTCAAACATTGAAAATTTTGTGACGAACGCTCGCAAGCATGGGGGGTGCAGCATTCTTGGCATGCAAAGCATCGCGCAAATCAATGCGTTGTATGGCGAGCAACCCGCGCGCTCGATTCTGTCGTCCGTGGGATCAAGCCTCATTCTTCGCACCGCCGACGCTCAAACCGCCGAGTATTTGTCCCAACAAATCGGCGACCATCAAATCAGCCGCTGGGTCAACTCCAAATCATCGAGCACGAGCAGCAGTGCCGGCGGTGGCGGGTCAAGCCAAAGCGAAAGCGCGAGCGAGCAAATCGCGATTGAGCGCATCTATTTGCCGTCGCAATTGATGAAGATGAAGGATCTGCGAGGGGTGCTGAACCTGGCGGGCGACGTGCCGGTGTGCGAGGTTGATCTACCCATCCCCTCACAGCGCTCAGCCACCGCGGAGCCTTTTGTCAAGCGCGAGCGCCCCGCGCCCGTGCTGACCCAAGCGCCACGCCAGCCGGAGCCGCCCGCCCCGGCATCGGCCCCGGCGCTCGACGCTCTGGACGACCTTCTTTAACCCCACCGCCCGGCCCGCGCCGGGCGATCTCCACCATGAGGACAAGCCGTCAACTACCCCGCCTTAAAAGGCGGAGCTTGTTGAGAGACAGGCTAGGTTGACCAGGGGGCGTCGAAAGACGCAGCAGTACGCAACAGGTCGTTCAGGCC
>JAWNZB010000008.1:0-40470 GCA_038447835.1 Candidatus Igneacidithiobacillus chanchocoensis
GCGCAGCTGGCGATTGTCGCGCTGCAGACGGAAGGCCTCCAGAGCATGCCCAACGCTGAGCAGGGTCTTGTCGAGGGAGAGGGGCTTTTCGATGAAATCATAGGCACCGAGCTTGGTCGCCTGCACCGCCGTCTCGATGGTACCGTGCCCGGACATCATTACCACCGGTTGTTCGAGCCCCGTCTCGGCGAGGCGTTGGAGAAAATGTAAGCCGTCCTCGCCGGGCATCCAGATGTCGAGGAGGAGAAGATCGAAGGCGGCGTCGCGCAGACAGGCCTCGGCCTCGGCGGCACTACCGGCCTGGGTGACCTGGTAACCCTCGTCTTCGAGGATATCGGCCACGGTGCTGCGAATGTCTGGCTCGTCGTCGATCACCAGGATGCTCAGTCGTCTCGTTTCCATCAGTTATCCTCTAGCACCCCTGCCGCGAGGGGAAAAAGCATACAGACCCGGGCGCCACTTCCCTCGTCGCGAACACCGGCAACAATTTGCCCGCCATGTTCTTCGACGATGCGCCGGACGATGGCAAGCCCGAGCCCGGAGCCCTTGGGCTTGCTGGTAACGTAGGGCTCAAAGACCCGGCTGAGCAATTCCGGCGGAAAGCCTGGACCATCGTCCTCCACCGTCCATTCTAGCATGGGACGCGCCTGGTCGAGAGCCAACCGGGTGTGAATCCAAATCTGCCGCGGTGCTTGTCCCGAGTCCGCCTCGGCAGCGAGGGCGTCGAGGGCATTGCGTAGCAGATTATTGAGGATCTGCCGCAGGCGATGGGCATCGGCAAGGAGGGGGGGCAGTTCGGGGGCAAGGTCGATGTGGATCTCTACCCCGGCCCCCTGGCCGCGATAGAGCTCGACGACGTCGGCAATGAGGGCATTGAGATCAAGGGGATGCAGATCGAGCTTGGGCGCGCGGGCATATTCGGAGAAGGCATCGACCAAGACCTTGAGGGCATCGACCTGCTGGATGATGGTATGGGTAGCGCGATCGAGGGTCTCGCCCTCCCCCCCCAGGCGCTCGAGATACTTGCGCCGCAGGCGCTCGGCGGAAAGTTGAATGGGGGTGAGCGGGTTTTTGATCTCGTGCGCCAAGCGCCGCGCCACCTCGCCCCAGGCAGCGCTGCGCTGGGCCGCCACCAAGGGACTGACATCGTCGAAGACGAGGACGAAACCGACGGTGCCCTCGGTTTCGGTAAAACGCGCTCCGTGCAGGATCAGGGTTTGGGCGCCGTCGCTGCGCTCGATCTGCAGCTCCCGCTGCATGTCGGGGCGGGGATGGCGAATCCATTCCTGGATCTGCGCCCAGAATTCCTGCAGTTGCGGGTCATTTTCGCGCTCGGGCAGCCCCTCCTCGGGCAGGCGTAGGATTTTGCGCGCGGCGGAGTTGATTTCGAGGATCTGGCCATCCTCGGCAAAGATCAGAATGCCGCTGGAGATTTGCGCTAGGATGGTCTCCAGGTAGTAGCGCCGTTGTTCCGCTTCTTCCTGGGCCTTGGCCGCCTGCTGTTTGGCGCGGGCGAGTTGGCGCGTCATGTTGTTGAAGGAGTGGATCAAGACGCCAAGCTCGTCGTTGCTGGGGACGATCTGCAGGGGAATGAATTCCCCGCGGGCCACCGCTTGGGTACCCGCCGCCAGGCGAGCAATGGGGGCGGTCAGGCGGCGCGCCAGCAGCAGCGCAATCCACAGGGCCGACAAGGCGGTAAGCAACAACGCTACAGCGAGGTTCATTTGAAACGCCGTCTTCATCGGCCCACGCATCAGGGTCAACTGCCGGTAGCGATGGTCGGCATCCTGTACCGCTACGGCGGCGCGCCCGAGCTGTTCCGGCACCACCTGTTCGACATAGAGCAGGCGATTGCCGCGCCCAAATTGGGGATTCATGACCGGTATCAATACGCGTACCAGAAGCTGCCCGTTCACCGTCGCCATTTTCACTACCGGGTGGTTCTCGTGCATCCCGAGCAAGAGGTCGCGGGGCAGGCGCGGCACTAGGTCGAGGTTGTCGCTGCTGGTGGCGATGATGCGGTTGCTGCTCGAAAAAAGCGTTACGCTACTCAGGCGAAACTGGTCGCGCATCTGGATGACGGTGAGCACAGCATTGGCGTCGGAGGCGCCGGTTAGGGCCTGGGCAATGCTCTCGGCGGAGAGCAGCGTGCTGCTGCGATAGCGTTCGATGCCGGCCTTCGCAACATCAACGGCTTGGGTCAGGGTCACCTCCACCGCCGTACTCAACCAAGAATCGATTCCTTGGTTCAGATAACGCCAGGAAAAGGCAAAGACCACTGCCGCAGGACTCAGACTGAGGATGGTAATGATCACCACCAAACGGGTGGCGAGCTGACTGCCGACCTCGCCGCGGCGCAATCGCAGAAGCAGACTGCCGACGGCAAGGAGCACCAAAACCAAAAGCAGCAGGACGATACTGGCGGAGGCAAGCAGCATCGGCACAAAGTACGGACTGAGCGGCCCGGCACTGCTAACGAAAAAGGTAAAGCCGAGAAAGCCCAGCACCAAAAGGATGAGCAGAATCGCCCACCAGCGTAGAAATCCACCTTGGCTCTGCTCTTCCGCCCTCGCGTGCAGGGCATGCAACCAGCGTCGTCGCGGCGAGGGGATGCGGCGCTCCGTCATGCGGCCTCTCCCGCTTCGGCCACCTTGCCAAGAAGCGCGTAAAAAAAGCCGTCCATGCCGTCTTGGCCTGGCAGGCGCTGGCCGCTCAAGGGATGCACCTGCAGGCGGGCATCGGCTTGCTCGTCTAAGAAAGCCGCAATCTGCTCGCCGTTCTCCTCGGGCAAAACAGAGCAGGTGCAATACAGCAGACGACCGCCGGGGCGCAGCAGCGGCCAGACTCCGCGCAGCAAGCGCGCCTGCTCCTGGGTAAGGGTGGCGAGATCGGATGGACGGTGAAGGATATCGGGATGGCGACGGATGATTCCCGTGGCGCTGCACGGAACATCGAGGAGGATAGCATCGAAGAGACGCCCGTCGGCATAGCTACTGGGATCCGCAGCATCGGCCAGGCGCAGAGTGGGAGCGAAGCCCTGGCGCTGCAGCGCCGCTTGGGTGCGCTGCAAGCGACTTTCGGAGCGATCGAGGGCGAGCAGGTCGTCGGCGCCGAGGGCGAGGAGGTGGGCCGTTTTACCGCCTGGGGCGGCGCAAGCATCGAGGATGCGCTCCCCTGCCTTGGGCGCCAGAATCTCTGCCGCCAGTTGCGCTGCCCCGTCTTGCACCGCCACCCAGCCCTCTTCCCAGCCCGGCAACTCCTGCACCGGCAGACTCTGCTCCAGCCTCAGCGCATCCAGTAACTGCGGGTGCGCGCTGCTGGCAACCCCGCGCTCCGTCAAGAGCGCCTGATAGGCATCGCGGCTATGGCGCTGCCGGTTGACCCGCAACCACAGGGGAGCGGGCTGCAGGTTGGCGGCGATAATCTGCGGCCATTGCTCCGGGTAGGCAGCCTGCAGGCGTTGCAGGAGCCACTGCGGATGGGACTGCGGAGGCGGGATGGCGTCGAGGCGAGAGCGCTCGCGCAGGTAGCGGCGCAAAACAGCGTTAACCAAGCCCTTGGCCCAGGTCTTGCCGATCAACTGGGTGGCCGCGACCCAATCATTGACAACGGCAAATTCCGGGCGTTGGCCGTGGCGCAATTCGAACAGGGCCAATTGCAACAGGGCAGAAATCTGCTCGTCCTGACGCCCCGGCCGCAACAACTGCGCCAGCAGTGCTTGCAGGATCGCAGTCTCGCGCAAAGCGCCACTGAGCAGCCACTGCAGGCTCGCCCGCTCGGCCCCCTGCAGCGCACTCCGCTCGAGGAGAAAATCGAGGCGCTCCCCGCCGAGGGCAGCAGGATAGGCAATCAGGGCGGCGCGGCGCAGACGCTGCCCCTGCAGCGTTTCGCTCAAACAAAAACCTCCCCGGGCAGGGGACGGTAGCCGCGCACAAAATCCGCACCGCTCAGCTGGGCCTTGCCCGCCGGCTGCGCGCGGGTGAGCACCAGGCTCCCTTCGCCACAGGCAATTTCCGGCCCCTCGGCATGCAGGGCGATCACCGTACCCGGGCTACCGACGCCCGCACCGCGGCTGGCCGACCAGATCCGCAGCGGCTGCCCACGAAATGCGGTATGTGCCACTGGGTAGGGATGAAAGGCACGGATTTGGTGGTCGAGGACGGCAGCACTCTGGGTCCAGTCGATACGCGCCTCCTCCTTACGCAATTTTTTGGCATAGCTGATCCGCGTCGCATCTTGCGGAACGGCTTGCAGGCCGCCATCCCACAGGCGGTCAAGGGCCTCGCCGAGGGCCTCGGCACCGAGTTCGGCCAGGCGGTCATGCAGGGTTGCTGCCGTATCAGTGTTCAGAATTGGGGTCGTACGCGTCCACAGTACGGGACCGCTATCGAGGCCTGCCTCCATCTGCATGATGCAGATGCCGGTTTCGGTATCGCCGGCGGCGATGGCGCGGGCAATGGGTGCGGCACCGCGCCAGGCTGGCAGGAGGCTGGCGTGGACATTGATGGCGCCAAGGCGGGGCAGGTCGAGCATCGCCTGCGGGAGAATCTGGCCAAAGGCGACAACGATGAGCAGGTCGGGAGCAAGTTGCCGCAGCCAGTCCAAGGTTTCAGGGGCGCGACTCGACTCCGGCTGCAGGATGGGGAGCCCAGCCTCGCTGGCCAGCATTTTGACCGGACCGGCCTGCACTTTGCGGCCACGGCCCGCTGGACGGTCGGGCTGGGTTAGTACGCCGACGAGCTCCTCACCACGCCGCAATAAATGTGCCAGCACCACTGCCGCGAAGGCCGGGGTGCCGGCAAAGACGATGCGCCGTCCCTCAGCCATGCTGACGCGACCGTTTTTCCGCCTTGCGGCGGATCAAGCTCTGCTTGAGCCGCGAGAGATGATCGACAAAAAGTACGCCGTTGAGGTGGTCGATCTCGTGCTGTAGGCAAACTGCCAGCAAGCCATCGGCCTCGATTTCCAGGGTCTTGCCGCTCACATCCTCGGCGCGCACGGTAATGCGCTCGGCCCGGCGCACGGTCTCCAACACCCCGGGCACGGAAAGACAGCCCTCCTGCATTTCTTCTTCACCGGATTTCTGGATGATCTCGGGGTTGATCAGGGTCAAGAGCTCATTGCGCCCATCCGATACATCCACCACGATCAGGCGTTGGCCAGCCGCCACTTGCGGTGCCGCAAGACCAATACCGGGAGCGTCGTACATGGTTTCCGCCATGTCGTCGGCCAATTGCCGAATTTCCCGGTCGATGCGGGCGATCGGCTGGGCCATGCCTTTCAGGCGGGTATCGGGATATTCGACGATTTTCAAAAGCGCCATGGAATCACCGTTCTCGCAAAAATGGATATCTTGGACTAATACTATGGGGCGCGGAAGCCCTTTGGAGTAAAGACATGCGAAAAACGGTTGCGTTCCTGGCCCTTACCTGCGCCCTGCTTGGTGCTGCTGTCCCGAGCGTAAGCTGGGCGCAGAATATTGGCCAGAGCCAAGAGCTGGGCAGCTATGTGGTGCGCCCCGGCGATACCCTCTGGGGGATTGCCGCGCACTTTCTCAAGAACCCCTGGGAATGGCAAAAAATTTGGCGGGCCAACCCGCAGATTCGCAACCCCGATCGCATCTATCCTGGCGATCGCATCGTCCTCTACCGCAACGCCGCCGGCAGCCCCGCTGTGGAGGTCGTTCCCTTGCATCCGCAGCTGCAGGTCGGCGCCATTCCCAGCTACCATACCGGCATTCTTCTGCCTTTTCTGCATAGCCCCGCGATGGTTGCCAGCAAAGCGGACTACGACAAGCTCCCGTATCTCGCCGCCGCCCTCGAAACGCGGCCGGTCTACACCGCCGGCGACAAGATTTTTGTGAGCGGGCTCGCCGATGCCAAACCCGGCACACGCTATAGCATCGTTCGCCTCGGTGCGCCCTTACACCGCCTAGCGGATCCGCATGCGCTGGGCTATGCCATGATCAACCTCGGCACGGCGGAACTGCTGCACGGCGGCAGTGAAGCAGAGATTCGAATCGATGAGGCGCGGCGCGAGATTGATCTGGGTGATCGCCTCATCCCTATCCAGCCAACGCCAACGCCGCACTATTTTCCGAGCGCCCCAAGCCAGGCCGTGGCGGCACAGATTGTTGCTGCCAACAACAATGCCGATGAGCTGACGGTAGGTGATGTAGTGGTCATCGATCAAGGGGCCAACGCCCGCCTGCAGCCCGGCAATGTACTAGAAATTGCTGAATCGGCACGGATGACGAAAAACGCCGTAACCGGCAAAAACTTTCCTTTGCCGCCAGAAACCATCGGCTATCTGATGGTCTTCCGCGTCTTTCCGCAGGTTTCCTATGCGGTCATCACCGCAGCCAAGAGGGGAATCCCCATCGGCGCCAATATCTACTATCCTGTGGCGGGTCCGGCAAAACTACGTTCCGAGGCACAACTCGAACCTTGAAAGAAGCGGCTTGGCTTTCCCTGTTGCGCTGCCCCGGCATTGGCCCGCGGCGGCAGCGCGCGCTGTTGGAAAAATGCGGCTCGGCAGCGGCCTGTTTTGGCCTTCGCCATGCAGAGCTGCCAGCTGCTGCGCAAGAGTGGCTGCGCCGCCCGCCCGAGGAGGGCCTTATCGCGGCCGACCAGCAGTGGCTGGAGAACCCGGAGCAAGATCTCTGCACTTGGTTGGACGACGATTACCCGCCGCTGCTGCGTGAGATCGACGATCCGCCCATGGCCCTGTTTTTGCGTGGCCAGCGGGCACGCCTGCGCGATCCGCTCTTTGCCATCGTCGGTAGTCGCACCCCGAGCCCTGTCGGGGCGGCCACCGCCCGCGCCTTTGCCGAGGAACTGGGCAGTAGTGGCCTAGTCATCGTCAGTGGTCTGGCGCTGGGCATCGATACCGCCGCCCACCAGGGTGCCCTCGCCAGCGGCACCCTCGCCGTTCTCGGTAACGGCATCGATCTCATTTACCCCCGAGAGAATCTCCCCTTGGCACGAGAGATTCTCCAGCAGGGTCTGATCGTGAGCGAACAGTTGCCAGGAACCCGCATTCACCGCGGCCTCTTTCCGCGCCGTAATCGCCTGATCAGCGGCATGAGCTTGGGCACCTTGGTGGTAGAAGCCGCAGAAAGCAGTGGATCGCTAATTACGGCGCGGCTGGCCCTGGAGCAAGGGCGCGAGGTCTTTGCCATCCCGGGCTCCATTCACAGCCCGCTCTCGCGCGGGCCGCATCGCCTGATTCGCGAGGGGGCAAAACTGGTGGAGACGGCGCGGGATGTGCTCGAGGAGTTGGGACCACTCTTTGCCGCCAGCCGCGCCAAGCCCGCTATCCAGCGCGAGCCGGAAGATGCCGACGAACGCCGGGTTTTTGCGGCGCTCGGGCTGGAAACTCTGAGCAGCGAAGAGATCGCCCAGCGTTGTGGATTGACGCTCCCGGCGCTTTCGTCCATCCTCATGCGCATGGAAATCCACGGATATATCGCCTCCTGTCCCGGGGGGCGCTTCTGCCGCCTTCCCGATCCTGCCTAGAGGTTCAGCATGGAAGACGTCATCGACATTATCAGTTACCTGCTCGATCACCTCGACGAAGAAGACGAGGGCAGCGAGATCGAAGACCAGTTGCGCGCTGCCGGCTACCCGGAAGAGGGAATCCAGCGCGCCCTCGACTGGATGGACGGCTTCGACGAGATGCAAAGCCCGGAAAACAGCGTTGCCGCATTGCGCAGCTATCAGCCCTGGGAAAGCCAACAACTCTCGGTGGCCGCTCGCGGCCAACTGGCAGAATGGGAGTACCTGGGGGTCATCAACAGTAGCATACGCGAGCGCATCATCGATCGTCTTCTCGCCCTCGAACTAGAGGAAACAGACCTCGAAACCCTCGACTGGGTGGCCTTTCTCGTTCTCGTTAATGAGGAAGGTCCGGAAAGCTATTGGATGGACCAGCTCCTCAGTCCCGATGGTTGCCGGATTTTGCACTGACCCATGTCGCAACTGCTGATCGTTGAGTCGCCGGCCAAGGCCAAGACCATCCAGAAATATCTGGGCGGAGACTTTACCGTGCTCGCCTCCTACGGGCATGTGCGCGATCTGCTCCCCAAGGAGGGGGCCGTCGATACCGAGCATGACTTTGCCATGCGCTATGCCGAGATCGCCCGCAACGGCAAGCATGTGGATGCCATTGCCAGTGCTCTGCGCAAGGCCGACGGCCTTTGGCTCGCCACCGATCCGGATCGCGAGGGGGAGGCCATCTCTTGGCATCTGGTAGAGCTGCTGCGCGACAAGAAACTCCTCGAGGGTAAGCCGGTGCAGCGCGTCGTCTTCCACGAGATCACGCCACGTGCAGTGCAGGAAGCGGTCGCCCACCCTCGCGCCATCGCCATGGATCTGGTCAATGCCCAGCAGGCCCGCCGCGCCCTCGACTATCTCGTCGGTTTCAATCTCTCCCCACTGCTCTGGCGCAAAGTACGGCCGGGCTTGTCGGCGGGCCGGGTGCAGAGTGCTGCCCTGCGCATGATCTGCGAGCGCGAGGCAGAAATTCGTGGCTTCGTTGCCCGCGAATATTGGACCCTGACGGCACATCTCGGCCACGACGACAAGCGCTTTCCCGCCCGCCTCACCCATTGGCAAGGCAAAAAACTCGAGCAGTTCGACATTGCCGACGAGGCAGCCGCCACGACCATACGCGAGGAGATCCTCGCGAGCCTGGCAAGCAAGCAACTGCAAGTCAGCGAGGTAGAGCGCAAGCAGCGCCAGCGCCAGCCTGCCGCCCCCTTCACCACCTCGACCCTGCAGCAGGAGGCCTCGCGCAAGCTGGGCTTCAATGCCAGCCGCACCATGCGGGTGGCACAACAACTCTACGAGGGCATCAGCATCGGCGAGGAGACCGTGGGTCTCATCACCTATATGCGTACCGACGCCGTAAACCTCTCGGAAGATGCCATCGCGGCGATGCGCGGCTTTGTCGAGCAACACTTTGGCAAGGAATACCTGCCCGCAGCGCCGCGCCGCTTCAAGACCAAGGCCAAGAATGCCCAGGAGGCGCACGAGGCGATTCGGCCTACCGACATCCGGCGCCACCCCGATCAGTTGAAGACACGCTTGGACAAAGACCTATGGCGGCTCTACGACCTGATCTGGAAGCGTGCCGTGGCCTGTCAGATGGCGGCGGCACAGCTCGATCTGGTAGCTGTAGATTTTGACAATGGCGGTCACTGGCGTCTGCGCGCCAATGGCTCGACGGTCACCTTCCCGGGCTTTCTTGTGGTGTATCAAGAAGGCAAGGACGAGGACGATGAAGACGACGAGCAACGGCTGCTGCCGCCGATGCAGAAAGGCGATCATCCGCGCTTTGACGGTCTCGATGCCGAGCAGCATTTTACCGAACCGCCACCGCGCTATAGCGATGCCACCTTGGTCAAGACCCTCGAGGCGCACGGCATTGGCCGGCCCTCCACCTACGCAAGCATCATTCAGACCTTGCAAAATCGCGAATATGTGGCGGTGGAACAGCGGCGTTTTCATCCTACGGATCTCGGCGAGGTGGTCAACCAGTTCTTGGTGCAGCACTTTGACCAATATGTCGACTTTGGTTTTACCGCCGAACTGGAAGATCAACTCGACGCCATCTCCCGCGGTGAAAAACAATGGCAGCCGGTTTTGGCAGCCTTTTGGAAGCCCTTCCGCGAACGCTTAGAAGAAAAGGCGAATGTCAGCCGCTCCGAGGCCACCAGCGAAGCCATTGATGAGGACTGCCCGCAATGCGGCAAGCCTTTGCGCCTGAAGTTGGGACGCTATGGCCGCTTCATCTCCTGCAGCGGCTACCCGGAGTGCAACTATGCCCGGCCCATCGATGGGCCGCGGGAAGCGCCAGAGCCGGTGGGACGGGACTGCCCGGAATGCGGCAAGGAACTGGTCTACCGGCAAGGGCGCTACGGCCGTTTCATTTCCTGCAGCGGTTACCCCAGCTGCAAGTATCTGGAAAGTCTGCAAGCGGTCAAATCGACGGGGGTCACCTGCCCACAGTGCCAGAGTGGCGAGCTGGTCGAAAAGCGCAGCCGCTACGGCAAGATTTTCTATTCCTGCAATACCTATCCCAAATGTAACTATGCCGTCTGGGGCGAGCCGATAGCCCGCGCCTGTCCGCGCTGTTCTTGGCCCGTCCTCTACAAAAAGAGTACCAAACGGCGGGGAGAAGAGCTGATTTGCCCGCAAGCCGACTGCGCCTTCCATTTTCCCGAAGCAGCCGAGCCGGCAGAGATTCACGAATTGCTGCAGATCTATCAGCCGCCCGAGCCCAAGGAGGAGGCGGAAAAGCCGGCAAAATCGGCCAAGACTACGGCTCGCCGTGGCAAGGCTGCGCCCAAGAAGGCAAGCAGCCGCAAGAAATCCACTGTTGCCAAGGTTTGATGCATGACCTACGTCGTTACCGAAAACTGTATCGAGTGCAAGTACACCGACTGTGCCGAAGTCTGCCCTGTCGAATGTTTTCATGAGGGGCCAAATTTTCTGGTCATTGATCCCGTCGAGTGCATCGACTGCGCCGCCTGCATCCCCGAATGCCCGGTCGACGCCATCTTTGCCGAGGATGAAGTTCCAGAGGACCAAAAACACTGTACAGCGCTCAATGCGGAATTATCGCCGCACTGGCCGGTAATCCTCCGCAAGCACGACCCCCTGCCCCAGGCAGAGGAGTTCAAGAACAAAAAAAACAAGCTTCCCTTGCTCCGTCGTGAGCGAGTCTGACCGGTTTCACGTGAAACATGCCTGCCGCCCAGCCCCCCAAATCCTCCCTCCGTCTTAGCGGTGGCGTATTTACCCTCAGTATCCTGCGCTTGGCAGATCTTTCTCCCGAGGCGCTAGCCGACGAACTTGCGGCGCAGGGTACCGCCTTGCAGCTACTGCAGGGGGCGCCACTAGTGCTCGATCTCGGCGAATGCCCCTC
This sequence comes from Candidatus Igneacidithiobacillus chanchocoensis, assembly GCA_038447835.1. Classification (GTDB taxonomy): domain Bacteria; phylum Pseudomonadota; class Gammaproteobacteria; order Acidithiobacillales; family Acidithiobacillaceae; genus Igneacidithiobacillus; species Igneacidithiobacillus chanchocoensis. The sequence goes on from JAWNZB010000008.1 coordinate 10,930, forward strand.
TTCGACCCCTCTACCTTTTGCCGAGCTACTCTCCGTCTTGCGCGCGCAAGGCTGTGTACCGATTGGTGTGCGCAATGCGAATGCGACACAGGCTACGGCCGCTGCCGCCCATGGGCTTCCGCAGCTACGGGGGCGGGAGGAGTCAACGCCGGCTGCAGCGCCTCCCCCAGTCGCACCTGCAGCCGGCGGGGTACTGCAACAAGGATTGCGCTCCGGGCAACGCCACTATGCCCGCGGCGGCGACTTGGTTTGCCTAGGGGCGGTAAATGCCGGCGCCGAGGTGCTCGCCGACGGTCATATCCATGTCTATGGACCACTGCGAGGTCGAGCCCTGGCAGGAGTGCAGGGCGACGAAACGGCATACATCTTCTGCCAGCGCCTGGAGGCGGAGCTCGTAGCCATTGCCGGGGTATACATCAACCTTGACGCCGAACATCCCCTTTGGGGCAAGGCTGCGCAGGTTTCCCTCGAGGGCGAACACCTGCATATAATCGCACTGGCAAAATAAAGGAGAGAAACACCGTGGCCCAAACTGTCGTCGTTACCTCTGGCAAAGGAGGGGTAGGGAAAACCACCACAAGTGCTGCCTTTGCCAGCGGCCTCGCTCAGCGAGGATATCGTACTGTGGTCATCGACTTTGATGTCGGCCTGCGCAATCTTGATCTCGTCATGGGCTGCGAGCGCCGCGTAGTTTACGATTTCATCAATGTCATTCATGGCGAGGCCCGACTGCAGCAAGCCCTGATCCGCGACAAGATGCTGGAAAATCTCTACATCTTGCCCACCTCCCAAACCCGCGACAAAGACGCTCTGACCACCGAAGGGGTGGCCGCGGTGATGCAAGAATTGCAGCAAGAGTTTGATTATGTGGTCTGCGATTCGCCTGCTGGCATCGAAAGTGGTGCCCTGCGCGCCCTCTACCATGCCGATGCGGCGATTGTTGTTACCAACCCTGAGGTCTCCTCGGTGCGTGATTCCGATCGTATTCTCGGCATCCTTGCCGCCCGCTCCAAGCGTGCCGAGGAAGGTGCTGAGCCTATCCGCGAGCATCTCCTGCTCACTCGCTATTCGCCCAAACGGGTGCAGGGTGGCGAAATGCTCTCCCTCGACGACGTCCAGGAATTGTTACGCATTCCTCTGCTGGGGGTGATTCCGGAATCCGAGGTCATTCTTCAGGCGTCCAACCAAGGCATCCCTGCCATCCACATGCGCGGTTCCGACGTGGCCCAGGCCTACGACGATGTTGTCGCTCGTTTTCTTGGCGAAGAGCGCCCGCTGCGCTTCATTCAGGCCGAGAAGAGCGGCTTCTTCAAACGGCTCTTTGGAGGCTGAAATGTCCTTCCTCGACTATTTCTTGGGTTCGCGGAAAAAGACGGCAAGCGTCGCCAAGGACCGGCTCAAGCTCATCCTTGCCCACGAGCGTAGCGCCGATGCGCCAGATTTTTTGCCTGCCCTGCAGGCGGAACTCCTGACCGTAATCAGTAAATATATCCCCGTAGAAAAAGATCAGATTTCCGTGCATATGGAACGACGGGGAGACTTTGAGGTTCTGGAATTGAATATCCTCTTTCCCGACCAGCACTGAGTTCCGACGAGGAGCGGCATGGGTAACCAGCGCTTCGTTTCACGTGAAACCAACCTGCATGCCCAAATGAGTCGACGTGGCCTTGCGCCGGGAACGCTTCTCGACGAAGATGGCGAGAGCCCAGCCACGCTACGACTCCTGCACTATCGCCCAGAAGCCTGTGAACAGGAAGCAGCGCCGAGTTTTTCCCGAGCCGCGCAGCTCTGTGCGGCCAACGCCGGAACCGTCTGGCTACACTGCAGCGGTACTCCCAACCGTGCACAGCTAGAAGAACTCGGCCAGCAATTCGGCATCCATCCCCTCACCCTGGAGGACATGCAGGGCAGCTTCCACCAAGCTAAACTGGAGACTTTCGAGCACTATGTGTACCTCCAATGCCAGAATCTGAGTGCCCAGAAGGAGCGAGTGGAGGTTGTGCCTTTTCACATCCTGCTCAAAGAGGGCTTGGTGATCAGCATCCTTTCTGGCGCAGAAGACATCACCGCGCCCCTACTGGATCGTTTGCAGAATCCGCAGTCCCGGCTGCGCCAGCGCGATGCCGGTTATCTCGTATATGCCCTGCTCGACCTTGTCGTCGACCAGGCCTTTCCCGCCCTGCAACGCTTTACCCAACAGGTCGAAGTCTTGGAGGAGGATCTCCTCACCCGCGTGCACAATGGCCAAATAGTCGCCATCCAACAGGCCAAGCGCGACCTCATCGTCTTCAACCATGTTCTATGGCCCATGCAGGAAACCGTCTCCCGCCTCAACCACAGTATTGGCGAGCACCCCTTGCTGCGCAGCAACCTCCGACCCTTTCTCAATGACCTCTACGACCACACCATCCAGCTCATGAGCCTCCTCACTGGTGAGCGCGACGTGGTGAGTGGTCTGATGGACATTTATCTCTCGATGGTCAATAACCGGCTGAGCGATATCATGCGGGTCTTGACCATCATCTCCACTATTTTTATCCCCCTCACCTTCGTGACTGGGATTTACGGGATGAACATCGACGGCATTCCCCTGCTCCACTATCGCTATGGCTACGAAATCGTCGTTGCCTTCATGACTATCGTCGCGCTGAGCATGCTCTGGTATTTTCGCCGGCGCGGCTGGATTTTCCAGCGCCGTGGCCGAGCTTGATGAAGACGGGCACACCGCCAGCACTCGGCGCGGCGCCACAAGCCCACGTCGCACCAAATCCGCAGATCCATCGCCTTTCTGCTTCAGATTGGCCGCGCTACGCGCTGGACATAGGTGAATTGCTCAATTACGAGATTACCCATAGCGCCTACCTGTATCGCGAGGAAGTCTTCGACCGCGAAGAGCTCGAACGCTGGCTGCAAACGCGAACCCAGCCCCAAGGAATGCTCTGCGTCGCCATCCTCGAGGGTAACTTGGTAGGCTTTGCCAGCTATGCACCATTTCGCAGCTTTTCCGGTAGTGTCGATACCGTCGAACACTCGCTCTATGTCAGCCGCCATTGGCGTACACAGGGTATTGGTGGCAAGCTCTTACAAGCGAGCGTGCACATCGCCCAGCAAGCCGGGAAAAAATCTCTGGTCGGCGTTATCGACAGCGAGAACTTGCCGAGCATCCGTTTGCACGAGCGCCACCAATTCGATCACGTTGGCTGCCTGCGCGGCTTGGGGCGAAAATTTGGGGTCTATCGCGACGCCGAGCTCTTTCAGAGGCTGCTATTCTGACAGGGAAAACCTAGGCGGTAATACCAATGACATCGGAAAAAGATAGGAAGGACTAGCCATGCAAACTCTGTTTCGTGACGATTACCTCAAATACTTCAAGATGGTTGAGAGGTTAGATGAAAAAGCCGCGCGTCAAATCGCCGAGAACAACAAGGTATCCGCATTCGGTGTAATGGATAAACTCAAGGTTTGGAACCGCCCAAGCAATGAAACCATTACTATCGTTGATGGGGTAAAACGTTATGAGCCATTTTGGTTCGCCGCGGCTGAACGCGTAATAACCTATAAAATGATTTCGTCGTACTCTGTAGACATCAAGAATACCGACGCGCAGAAAATCGAGATTAACGGAACACACTATGAGGTGAAAGGCGACAAAGTCCACATACCAGTCACTGAACACTGCGAAAGCAAGAAGAGTCATATTGCCCATGTCTATGGTGTTCAGCGCGATGTCAGTAAGAAAGAGATCATTGAATTTTTGGAAAAGCACTCCTCGGAACAGCAGGAGCTCAGCTTCGAAGAAGTGATGCAGGATAATTTACTTATACAGCCGGAAAAGAAGCTTGCGTCCATTCTACACGCAGTAGAGAAAGAGTTGGCCCACGCCGTCAATGCGAGTGAGGTTGTCGAAGATACACTCACTTTTGATAAAGTCTATCTTTATTATCATCCGGTCTATGCCTTCGAGTGCCTCTGGCAGGGAAAGTCAGCAGTGCTCGAAGTAGATGGCCTCAATGGCAAACCCATCGGTGGTGGCAGAATGAAAAAGGAAATGTTAAATATAGTAAAAGATCCAGACTTCTTGATGGATGTAGCAGGAGACGCCATGGACATTGTTATTCCTGGCGGCCGGTTGCCGCTGACCATTCTTAAGCGACTGCGGGACGCAAAATAGCGATAACGCACTTGATCGGCGTATGTGCCGTATATATGGACTTTACATTTTCTGATTGCTACGGATCACTACAAGGGCAGCATGCGCGCCCAGGTGGCGGCGCAACTTTCGATCTTCTCCCCCTCGCTGATGGTGGCGAAGGGACTTGCCGCGGCCTGTCACGCCCCCAAGTTCAGGCTCGCGCCAAGACGTGATCGAGCCAGTGGCTCGAGAGCCGTTCGAGGAGGCGATTTTGGCTCTGACGAGCAACGAGGTTGTCGAGATCGACCCAGCCCAGGGGCTGATCCTGACCGGCACAGGTGAAGACCGCGCGGGTGCGTTGGCCGGTTTCCGGGTCGATTTGCCACTGCAGGCACTGGGCACAAACCCCCTTGAGCATACACTGCATGGGGCTGCCGACGGTGGCCACCGCCTCCAGGTGGGCAGGGAAGGCACTCGCCAAGTCGCCGCGCAAGGCCGACTGAAAGCCCTTGAGAAGCCCCGTCGAGCCCATGACCATGAGGCGATCGACCGCAGCCAAGGGTATGCCGTGGGCAGCATTCTGCCCCGGCAGCTGGCCCGCCGCGTAGTCGCGTAACAACTGCACCATATCGCTGGCTTCGACGCTGAGATCTTGCGGACGCCGCGCCGCGATGAGCGGACCCTTGGCGGTACACCAAAGGATTTGATCCGCTGCCGCCTCCAGCTCGTCTTGATGGTCGAGTTCGCTCGCCTGGGCAAAGGCCGCCACGTACAAGACGCGGTTGCCCGCGGCCCGCAGGGCGGGGCCAATGTCGAGCATCACCGCGGCCCCCCAGCGTCCGGCCACCACGGCAATGGTCTTACCCTGCGGAATATCGGTGGGTGCCCCCGTTGGACCCATGAGCAGGACCGGCTCGCCCTCCTGCAAGCGCCCGGCAATACGTGGCGCCGTTCCCCATTGCAGCACCAGAAGGCGAATCAGATCGCCTTCCACCCCCGCACCGCTAACGGTGAGGACGGGAATCTGCAAGCGCGTGTTCTCCACCACGGGGCTTCCCGTCTCAAAGGTCTGCAAACGAAAAAATTGCCCCGGCGCAAAGTTTTTAGCTGCCGCCGGTGCCTCGACCCAGAGTTCGCAGACTGCCGGATTGCTACGATCGATGCGCCGCACCCGCGCCTGCAGGCGTGCCGCCAAGCGCTCCTGAAAATCGGAGAGATCCGCAGCCGATGCCGCCGGCAGCAGCGCCATGGCGGCAAGAATATCGGGATAACTACGCTTGGCCGAGGCAATGGCCTTGACCACACTACCGTGATAGACGGGATGAGTATCGCCGATAAAGCTCACCCGATGCCCCAGCGCGTCTTGGTAGGAGGTGAACGGACCCGGCTCTGCCGCCTTGCAGTGCTCCGCCACCTGCACCGCCTGCATACTAGCGTCGTGGTGGGCAAGGTAGGGCTGAAAATGATCGCCGTCGAGCTCCAAGGTACCGGGATACTCGCGCTCATAGATGGTATTGGGGACGGTACCGGCGGCCACAAAAACCCCCCGTGCCGGCAGCGTGAGCTCCTCGCCCGTGGAAACCCAGCGACCATCCTCTTCGCGCAACTTCCGGAAAACCATGCTCTGCACATGCCCATAGGCATCGAGCTCGGCGCGCAGGGGATCGACACCCTCCTGGTAGAAGAGGCCTTCCTGCATGGCCTTGCTCAATTCCTCGTGGTTGCGGGTATAGGCCGGCGACTGCCGCATGCCCTTGCGGTAGGCCAGGGTCACGCCACCCCAGGCGTGGAGCAAGGGGATGAAATTGGGGGCCTCGTTGGCGGCCGCCGCCCGTTCGCGCTCGGCGCGCACCGCTCGGCCATGAGCAAGGAATTCGTCGAGGATGCCCGCGTCTTCTTCCGAAAGACCGGCGCGCAGTTTCTGCTCGCCCAACTCCGGTAGCAAGGTCTCATAGCGTGCCAGAACCTTTTCTACTTGGCGGATGTAGTACGCCTGCACCTCGGTGGCGGTATCAACAGCGGTAAGGCCGCCGCCAATGACCACCGCCGGCAAGCGCAGCTGCAGGTTGGCGAGGCTGCTTTCCTTACCGGCGCCGGTGAGCTGCAGCGCCATGAGAAAATCGCTGGCCTGGCGCATGCCGCGGGCAAGGCTGCCGGGCATGGAGAGAACCCGCGGCAGCCCCGCCCCGGTGGCTAACGAAACATGATCGAAGCCCAGGGACCAGGCATCTTCGAGGCGCAGGGTGCCGCCCAGGCGCACCCCACCAAAGATTTGGAAACCCGGGCGGCGCAACAGGCTCATATAGATGAGCTTGAGGAAATTTTTGTCCCAGCGTACGGTAATGCCGTATTCCGCCACGCCGCCAAAACCGAGGAGGATGCGTTCATCGAGATCCTCCTGCAGGGCATTCCAATCCCGTACCGGTGCGCGCAGCAAAGACTCCGGCAAGGGCTCGATCTTTAGGCCATCGACCCCCGCAACTGCACAACCAGCCTGCAACAGATGATGTGCGAGAGTGAAACCGGCAGGGCCCATGCCCGCAATCAAGACCTTGCGGCCGTTATACGGCGCGGCGCAGTACTGCTCCCGGCGTAGGGGATTCCAGCGGGTGAGCAAATCGTAGATTTCCACCCCCATGGGTAGCGCCAGCACATCGGTGAGGACCCGCGTCTCCACCTGCGGGATATTGACCGGATCTTGTTTTTGGTAAACGCAGCCCTTCATACAATCATTGCAGATACGATGCCCGGTGGCAGGGACCATGGGATTGTCGACCATGATCATAGCCAGGGCGGCAATGCTGAAGCCATCGCGGCGCAAGATCTGCATCTCGGAGATTTTCTCTTCCAAGGGACAGCCGGTAAGGGTAACGCCCAAGGGATCGACCTTGAAACCGAGCTCGGGAACCCCCTTCTTTTCCGGAAAGCCACGGGAGCAGAAGTCACCGTCGTGGTCGTGACAGTAGAGGCAGTAGTGGACCTCGCTCTGTACGCTGCGCAAGTCCATACGCGTATCGGTGAGGTGAAAGGCATCGCGGCGACGCCACTGCGCGGGGTCGCTGGCCAAAGGTTGATCAGGGCGCGCGGTGAAATACTGCAGGGGGACGAGATGCTCGTGATCCATCCGTTCCGGCAGCCGAAAACTCGACCAGCCACGCACCGCCAAGGCCGCCGCCGGATCGGTAAGGGCCAGGGCACACCACTGGGTCAACCGGGCAATCTTCTCCGCCTGGGCGGCTTCGTCGGCCAACCAGCCCATCCCCAGGCGGGCGATGGACCATTCGCGATCGGTTTCGGGCAGGGCGGCGGCGCGAATTTCCGCATCCAGCCAACGCTGCAAATCGGCAAAGCTGGCGGAGTATTCTCCCCGAAAACGGCGGCCACGGCGCAACACAAACTGCTTTTTGAACTCCATGACCACATCTTGGTCACGAATCTGGTTCTGCAATTCTTGGTTTTTGTCGACGATAGCGAAAAATTCCGCAAGAAACTGCTCCAGATGCGGTGCCAGCGCCAGTAACAGGGCACTGCGTTCCTGGCCATCCTGCGCCTCGCTGCCGGCGCGATAGGCAAGCAGACGCTGCGCCAACTGCGCATCGCGAGCCTCCAGTTCCGCGACAAAGGCGCGATCCAGACGCCCCAAAGCGGAGGCCTGCAAATAGTCCGAAAAGGCAAAATCATTCAGCTGTAACACCGCAAACTCCCTGCTTGCTCTGCCGGCAGAAACCGGCAATTGTGCGCCGCTTGGGCCTCAAATGTCGAGGCGCGAAACGTAACGGGCATTCTCTTCGATGAAGCGACGACGCGGCTCAACCGCGTCTCCCATGAGCATGGAAAAGACCTCATCGGCCGCAATCGCATCTTCCACATCGACCCGCACCAGGCGTCGATTCTCGGCATTCATGGTGGTTTCCCAGAGCTGCTCTGGGTTCATCTCACCCAGGCCCTTGTAGCGCTGGATCTCGACGCCACGGCGGGCATCGGCCAGCAACCATTGCATGGCTGCCCGAAAACGCCGCACGTCCTGGCCGCGCTCACCACGCTGGATGCGCGCGCCAGCGCCAATCTCCGCCTCCACCTCGCGGGCATAGCGGCCAAGATGGCGGAAGTCACTGCGGGCAAAGAAGGGGCTAGCGATGGAGCGCTGCTCGCGGCTGCCGTGAAAGGTCCGGCTCAGGAGCAGCCGCGGTTCCTCGGCACTGCCCAACCACTCCAGCTGCCAAGTCTCCCCCGGGGCAGCATACGCTTGTAGCTCCGCCGCCAAGGCCTCGGCATAGCGCGACCAGGCGGCATCATCGCTCTCGGCCTCGGGCGCTGGCACGCTCGCAAAGGCCCAGAGCAAGGGCTGCGGGTAGCGGCGCTCGAGGCGCTGGATGAGGGTATCGATGTGTTGGTACAGACGCATCATCGTCGCCAACTGTTCCTCGTTGAGGAGCCGATCGGCGGCGGCATGGAACTGTGCCCCCTGCATCGCAATTTCCCGCAGGTAGGCCGCCAGCTCCGCATCGTCCTTGATGTAACGCTCATCGCGGCCCTTTTTTACCTTGTAGAGGGGCGGCTGCGCGATGTAGATGTGGCCACGCTCCACCAGCTCTGCCATCTGTCGGTAGAAAAAGGTGAGCAGAAGGGTACGGATATGGCTACCGTCGACATCGGCGTCGGTCATGATGATGACCCGATGGTAACGCAGTTTGCTGACGTCGAAATCTTCCTTGCCAATGCCCGTACCGAGGGCGGTGATCAGGGTGCCAATCTCGTCAGAAGAGAGCATGCGGTCGAAACGCGCCCTTTCGACGTTGAGGATCTTGCCCTTGAGCGGCAGGATGGCCTGATGGCGCCGATCCCTTCCCTGCTTGGCAGAGCCGCCGGCGGAGTCACCCTCAACCAGGTAGATTTCGCACTTGGCTGGATCCTTTTCCTGACAATCGGCCAATTTTCCGGGCAGATTGGCGACGTCCAAGGCCCCCTTGCGGCGGGTGAGTTCGCGTGCCTTGCGCGCCGCTTCCCGCGCCCGCGCTGCCTCGATGATCTTGGCGGCAATGGCTTGCGCCTCTTTGGGGTGTTCGTCGAGGAAGATGGTGAGCGCTTCGGTCATCGACGACTCGACAATGGGCTTCACCTCACTCGAGACCAGCTTGTCCTTGGTCTGCGACGAAAATTTGGGGTCCGGTACCTTCACCGAAAGCACTGCCGTCAGGCCTTCGCGGGCATCATCTCCGGTTGCCGCAATCTTCGCCTTGGCCAACAGCCCTTCGCGCTCCATGTACTGATTGAGAGTACGGGTGAGGGCGCCACGCAAACCAGCAAGATGAGTACCGCCATCAGCCTGGGGAATGTTGTTGGTGAAGCAGAGCACCGACTCGCTATAGCTGTCGCTCCACTGCAAGGCCGCCTCCACCGTAACCCCGTCGCGCTCACCGCTCAAGGAAATGATAGAGGGGTGGATAGCACTGCGATTGCGATTGAGATGCTCAACAAAGGCACGGATGCCGCCCTCGTAGCGGAAGACTTCCTCGCGTCCTTCGCCACGCTCGTCGACTAGCCGTATATGTACCCCAGAATTGAGAAACGCCAGTTCGCGCAAGCGCTTAGCAAGGATGTCGAAGTGAAAACGGGTCTGGGCAAACACCTGCGGCGACGGTAGAAAACGGATCTCGGTGCCGTGCTTGCGCGAGGCCTCGGCGCGGGCAAGGGGCGCCACCGGTTCGCCATCGCGATACTCTTGCGTCCACACGTAGCCGTCGCGCTGAATCCGCAGGCGCAGCCAACTGGAGAGGGCATTCACCACCGAAACTCCCACCCCGTGTAATCCCCCGGAAACCTTGTAGGAGTTGTCGTCAAACTTCCCGCCGGCATGCAGCACGGTCATGATCACTTCTGCCGCCGAGCGCCCTTCTTCCGCGTGGATGTCGACCGGGATACCGCGACCATTATCGGTCACGCTCATGGACTCATCGTCGTGAATGGTGACGACAATCTGATTACAGTGGCCGGCTAGGGCCTCGTCGATGGCATTGTCCACCACCTCAAAAACCATGTGATGCAAGCCACTGCCATCATCGGTATCGCCAATGTACATACCCGGGCGCTTGCGCACGGCCTCGAGGCCGCGCAGGACCTGAATACTGGAAGAATCATAGGTTTTTGTCATTGGATATCCTCGATCAATCGACCTGCATGCAGACGAAAAATGGTACCACTGGCGCTGCTTGGTGCCTCGGTGCTGGCGGCAAAGACTTGCGTGTGCAGGGTGTCGAGCTCCTGCATCCACCACTGCCGTGCGTTGGCATCAAGCTCGGCGGCAAAATCGTCAATCAATATCACCGGTAGCGCCGCCCCGGCCGCGCGCTGCACAGCGATCTGTGCCAAGCGAAAGGCAATGCCCAGCAAACGCAGTTGTCCGCGGGAAAGCTGCTCAGCGGCAGGATGTCCGGCGCTGCGAAATTGCAGGCGGGCACGATGCGGGCCACTGTGGGTATAGGCAAATTGTCGGTCAAGGCCGGCGTCTCTTTCCAGCGCCGTGGCGAGATCGCCAGACCAACCCGGATGGAGCACAAAATCGACCTGTTGCTCTGCTTGCGGTCCCGCTGCCCAAATACGTTGAAAATGGCCATGCAAGGCTTGCAAGTGGGCCTGCCGTTGCTCCTGAATACTGACGCCGAGACGAAGCAATGCCGGGTTCCAGGCCTGCGGCGCCAGACCCTGGCGCAGCGCTGCATTCCGTTGGCGCAGGGCATGACGGTATTCCCGCAAGGTTTTGCCGTAGAGACGATCGGCGTAATACAGACCCCAGTCGAGGATGCGCCGGCGTTCTTCGGCAGAAGCCGAGACAAAATGTGCATTGCCCTCGTGCCAAGCCTGCAGGGGCAGGGCGTCGAGCAGTTCCCAGGCGCTTTGGATGCGTTCCCCGTCGCAGGAGAGCTCACGTTGCATTCCCTGGCGGCGCATGCCGATATAATCGGCGTTGCCTTGGTAGAGGCGTACCCCGAGCAGGTACTCTTCGCTGCCGTCACGAATCAATTGGCGTTGGCCATGCCGCCAGCTCTGCCCCATGGCGAGCAGGTGCAGGGCCTCGAGTACCGTGCTTTTGCCCACGCCGTTGGCGCCTATAAGCCAGTTCCAGCCCGGCTCTGGGCGCAGGCGCAGCTGCGCGATGCTCCGCAGATTTTGGATCTGCAGCTCGGCTACGGGCATCACAGTCGGATGGGCATAACGATGTACAAAGGATTATCGCTTTCCACGCCACGAATCAGGGCGCTACTGCTACTATCACGAATCTCTAGCAACAGTTCTTCCTCGCTAAATATCTGCTGCACATCGAGAAGATAGCGGGCATTAAAAGAAATTTCCGTTGCTGTGCCAGTAAGATTTGCGGGTACGGAGACCTCACCCTCTTCTTGTTCTTCGTTGCGACTGCGCAAGATGATTTCGTGGGGATGAAACTGCACCGAGCAGATGGGATTTTTGTCACTGGCAATAACATCGATCTGTTGCAAAGCGGCGCGAAAGCTCTGCCGATTGACTTGGCACTGACTGGGCTGCCTCATAGGAATAACGCGCCGGTAATCCGGATAGTTCGCATCGATCAGGCGACAGGCAAACTGTTGTTGGCCCTGTTCGAGGACGAAGCCGCGGGTATGGAAACGGCAGACGGTGTCGCCGGTTGTCAGGATCCGCAGGAGCTCGAGTACTGCCTTGCGCGGCAGGATGCCCTGATACGGCTCAGCATCGTCCCGATGGGCAAAAGGAATTTCCATTTTTGCCAGACGGTGGCCATCGGTGGCCACCAAGCGCATGGTCTGCCCACCAACTTCCATCAAAACCCCATTCAGGTAATAGCGAGTGTCGTTATGCGCCATGGTGGTGGCGGCAACGGCCAAGGCACGTTGGAAGTCTTCGCCATCACAGTTGCCTTGCAGTTGTGCCGCGGGTTGATCCATGACGGGAAAATCTTGGGCTGGCAAGGTAGGAAGGGTAAAACGCGCAGAACCGCTACGCAGGGTGAGTCGTTCACCATCCTTGTGCAGCTGGATCTCGCTGTTTTCGGCCAGGGTGCGGCAGATGTCGTAGAGCTTACGCGCCGGAATAGCGGTTTCGCCACCTTCTGTCGCGGCAACCGGTAGATGTCCAGACAGTTGGATTTCGGAGTCGGTTGCCAGCAGTTGTACGCCGCTGTCGCTACAACGCAGGAGTAGATGGGAGAGAATCGCTTGCACAGGTCGCCGATCGGCAATATTCGCCATGGCCGCGAGGAGGGGAAGGATCTCTTCCTTCTGGATACGAAGCTTCATCGTCTGCTCTCCCAATAATATAATAAATTATCTTTCTTTTTCTTATTGTTATTATTAAGGCCCCGATTACCTGTGGATAAGGCCGCCAAGTCATTCGTGGGCCGATGGATTGTAAGCTCGCTAGAGGAGCGGCAAGCCTGTGGATAAGTTGGTATCGTTGGGGAAGAAAAAGGTGATCGTTTCCATCCCCAAGCAGCTACCGGGTTTGTACCGGTGCTTATCCACAGCTTGTTCGGCCGGTTCATCCGCCCAGCACCCGCAGAATGTTGGTGTAATCTTCGGCAATCTGAGAGTCACTCTGGCGCAACTTCTCGATCTGTCGGCAGGCATGGAGAACGGTGGTGTGGTCACGTCCGCCAAAGGCCTCGCCAATTTCCGGTAGACTGTGGGACGTCAGTTCTTTGGTCAGTGCCATGGCCATCTGCCGCGGTCGGGCAATGTTGCGGCTACGGCGTTTGGACTGCATTTCGGAGGCACGGATATGGTAGTACTCGGCCACCACCTTTTGGATGTTTTCGAGGCTAACCATGCGTTTTTGCACATCGATTAGATCGCGCAAGGCAGCACGAGCGGTTTCGACCGTATAGGGCTTGCGCGAGAAATTGACATGGGCAATGACGCGGCGCAGCGCGCCCTCAAGCTCGCGGACATGCGAGCGAATTTTTTCGGCAATGAAAAAGGCGACCTCTTCGGGTAGGTCGATACCCGCCTCTTCGGCCTTGCAGAGAACAATGGCCATGCGCGTTTCGAGGTCATGGGGTTCGATAGCGACCGTCAGACCCCAACCGAAACGCGACTGCAGGCGTTCTTCAAGGCCAGCGACCTCTTTGGGGTAGCGATCGCAGGTGATGATGATCTGCCGCCCACCATCGAAAAGCGCATTGAAGGTATGGAAAAATTCTTCCTGGGTGCGATCTTTGTTGGCAAAGAACTGGATATCGTCAATGAGCAGAACATCGAGCTTACGGTAGCGTTGTTTGAATTCGGCAGTGCTGTTGTGCTGCAACGCACGCACCATATCCATGATGAACCCTTCAGAACTGATGTAGAGGATTTTCGCCTGGGGATTGCTGCGCAGGATTTCGTTGCCCACCGCGTGCATGAGATGGGTCTTGCCGAGACCAACACCGCCGTAGATGTACAAAGGGTTATAGGATTTTCCCGGACATTCTGCCACCTGCCGCGCCGCCGCTACGGCCAGCTGATTGGATTTACCCTCGACGTACGCCTGGAAGGTGAAGCCCGGATTAAGATGATGTCCGTTCAGACGCCGTTCGGCTGGTGGCGGGGTTGGCTCTTGCTCGGCCACAACGCTCGGGCCTTCGGTCAGGGCGACGCGCAGGCGCAAACCGGGCAGCAGCTCTTCCAGCTCTTTTTCGAGCAGCTCACGGTAGTGGTTTTGCACGCGATCGCGCACAAAGGTATTTGGTGCGAGCAAGAGCAACTCTTCGGCGTGCAGCTCTGCCCCCAGCGGACGCAGCCAGGTATTGTACTGTTGCGAGGACACCAACATTTCCATACGGACGCTCAAGGCGCTCCACAGAGCTGCACCGTCCTGGCTTGCTGTTTGCTTACTCATGGGGTCCTTGTTCTGGGTGCTCATCTTCTTGCGGGGCGCTACAATCGGCTGGTCGCCACCACAGTTACCGGCGTTAAGTATACGCCAAGGCCCTTGCCACTGCCAGAGAAGGCCCCGGAGATTCTGCTTAGGAGTCTGTTTCATGAAGATTTTTTTTCGCACCCCGCGGCCTTCGGGGGCAATCGTCATCAGTGGTGCGGGAAGCGGTATTGGTGCCGCCTTGGCGCTGCGCTATGTCCAGGCGGGACAGGTATTTTTGCTGCTCGGGCGGCGTCCCGAGGCCCTCGCCCTAACGGCGCAGACCCTCCGCAATCGGGGTGCCCAAGTAGAATGCGCAGCGGTGGACGTTCGCGATGCTGCCGCTCTGCGTCGCGTTGCCACGGCCTTTGGCGAAGCGTATGGCCCCGTCTCCCTGCTCATTGCCAACGCCGGAGTCAGCTTCGGCACGCGCTGCAGTGCGGCCGAAGATGACGCCGCCTTTACCGAGATCATCGCCACCAACCTGCTCGGCCTGCATTACACCATCAGCGCCTTTCTGCCCTACATCCCGCGCTACGGACAGGTGGTGGGCGTTGGTAGTGTGGCAGGCTTGCGTGGCTTGCCCGGGGCTGCGGCCTATGCGGCTTCCAAGGCCGCAGTAGCGGTGTACCTCGAGAGTCTCGGCCTCGAACTGCGCCAGCGGGGCATTGGCGTTACCTGCATTGCGCCGGGCTTTATCGCTACCCCCATGACTACCGATAACCCCTTCCCCATGCCTTGGCTGTTGCCGGTGGACAAGGCGGCGGCAAAGATCCGCAAGGCCATCGACAAGCGCCGCGGTTTTTACATCTTACCCTGGCAGATGTGGGTCGTGAGCATCCTGTTGCGCGCTGTACCGAGTGACCTCTATCGGCGCCTATGGCCGGCTGGGCTGGCTAGCAAGCCGCCCCGTGCTCGCTAGGGCAAAGAAGTTTTCCACAATTTGGTAATAGACGAGTTGCCGCCACTTTCTCTAGCCACTTCTTCAAGAGTTTTTATATCCATTAGATTTTAATAAGTTTATTTCTTTGGAAAGAATGTTTGGCGGAGCTGATGGAGGGGCCGGGGCTTTGACAAGGCCCGCAAAATGATTTCATCCACAAAGTTATCCACAGGAAGCCCCCAAGCGGGGGCCTCGCTATGCGCATTCAAACTGCCGGACGCGCTTTGAGAAACCACAATTGAATCAGACTAAGGAACATCTCGAGAAGGGCGACAGGACAGGAGAGGGCGCCGCCGATCAGGACCATCCAAACAAAAATGGGGTTTTGGTGGGTGAGAAACCAGCCGGCAAAATCGATGCTCATGGCAATGAAGGGCAGGATGATCAGCACATATTTGGGCAGGCTTGGGAAGCGCGCCTTGCTGAAGATCCATCCCGCAATCCAGAAGATCACCCCGAGCATGGTCAAATGCACCATACCGTTGAGGAGCATAGAACTGAGGCTCATGCCCGTATCCACTTGTGCCACCTTGCGCACATCGTCATAGCTGGCCAAGGGTGGATTGTGCAGTTGCGCACTCATGGCAACGCTATGGCATTTCAGACAATTTCCGGCAATGAGCGGCTTGATGCTGCTCTCATACTCGGCCTTGTTCTCGCCATTGGCGATCCAGTGATTGACCGCCTCTGTCATCTTCGGTTTTTCACTCGCCGGCGTGCCGGCAAAACCCATCATCCTCGGCAGTACCGTCTGTAAGGTAGAGGAACTTCGGTTGCCATAATAATGTTCGGCCACCGCTTGTACCGTCAGTCCTTGTTTTCCGCCCACCGTCACGTAGACGTACGCTTCCGCCACCAATAGTCCCAAACCGACCAGAAAAATAAAGCCGGTATGGACCAATTTTTCTGCTATACTCAGCTCCGGCAATTGCCGCATGGTGATACACCTCCCTTTTTGCTTTTTCGCCCTAGTAACTAGCAATTTTCCTGCCGAGAACCATGCCCTCTTCGCTCCCCCCTTCCCGACCGGTACTGCTCAGTATAGCGGGTGCGGACCCCAGCTCTGGGGCCGGCTTGCAAGCAGACCTCCTGACCGGAACGGCCCTTGGGCTGCACGTTTGTACCGTCTTGAGCGCCTGGACGGTACAAGACTCCCGCGGTGTGCGGCGGGTGCAAGCCCTCGCCGCCGCCGATGTCGGCGCCCAGATCGAGACGCTCTTTGCTGATTTTGCCATCGCTGCCGTCAAAATCGGCCTGCTGGGTTCCTTGGCGACGGCGCAGGTGGTGGTGGAGCTGCTCGCGGCACGGCCCGAGCTCCCGGTGGTCCTCGACCCCCTCTGGCGTTCCGGCGCTGGGGAAGAACTGGCGTCGGCCGAACTCCTCGCCTTTCTGCGCGAGCGCCTCCTGCCGCGGGCACAGATTGCTACCCCCAACCTGCCCGAAGCCTGCCGTATCAGCGGTGCCGATAGTGCCGACGCCGCGGCACGAGACTGGCCAAGTGAGTGGCTACTCATCAGCGGCGGCCATGGACCCGGGCAGTTCATCGACAATCGCCTCTACCGGCGTGGTCGCTTGGTGGAGCAATTTCTGCAGCCGCGGCGGGAGGGGGAGTTTCATGGCACCGGTTGCACTCTCTCCAGCGCTATCGCTGCTGGTCTTGCTCTTGGCAAGGAAATGCCCGCAGCGGTGGCCTCAGCCCTACACTTTACCCACGCAGCGGTGCAGGCGGCTTACGCCCCTGGACGGGGGCAGTATTTTCTCGACCGCTGGCAGGCACGACCATGACGCGAGCGGCGGAGCGAATCCACGGCCTCTACGGCATCACCGACGCGCAGCTCTTACCGGGGGAGCAGCTCTTCGTGCGGGTAGAAGAGGCCTTGCGGGCGGGCCTACGCCTGCTCCAATACCGCGATAAAGGTATCGACGCTGCCCGCCGTCGTGCCGAGGCGAGCGCCCTGCAGACCCTCTGTCGTGACTACGATGCCCTTCTCGTCATCAATGACGATGCCCTGCTGGCCCACGACATCGGCGCCGCCGGCATCCACGTGGGCGAAGACGACCCCGATGTTGCCAGCTTGCGCGCCTACCTTGGCGCCGATGTGCTCATTGGCGCCTCCTGCTATAACGATCTCGAACGCGCTCGGGCGATGGTCGCAGCTGGCGCCGATTATGTCGCTTTTGGTGCCGTTTATCCTTCACTGAGCAAGCCCCAGGCGCGGCGCGCACCCCTCGGCCTCTTCGCCGCCGCCAAGCCCTTGGGAGTGCCCCTGGTAGCCATCGGTGGGATAGGGCAGGATACTATCGCGGAGGTGGTTGCCGCCGGTGCCGATGCCGCAGCGGTCATTTCCGCCCTCTTTGGCGCAGCAGACGTGGCCGCCGCAACCCGCCAGCTGCAGGCGCCTTTTCTAGGGCTCGCAAGGGAGAAGCCATGACCAGCAATGCCGAACTTTTCGCTGCCTCGCAACGCCGCATTCCGGGTGGGGTAAACTCGCCAGTGCGCGCCTTTCGCGGTGTGGGCGGCGACCCGCGCTTCATCGCCCGGGCCGAGGGGCCCTACCTTTGGGATGTGGAGGGACGACGCTACATCGATTATGTCGGCTCCTGGGGGCCGATGATCCACGGCCATGCCCACCCCGAGATCCTCGCCGCGGTGGCGGCAGAAATGCAAAAGGGCCTCAGTTTTGGCGCCCCCACCGCCATCGAGCTGACGCTTGCCGAAACCGTCTGCGCCCTCATGCCCACTATCGAAATGCTGCGCATGACCTGCAGCGGCACCGAGGCGGTCATGACCGCCATTCGCCTGGCCCGCGGCTACACCGGTCGGGAGCGCATCATCAAATTTGAGGGTAACTACCACGGCCACAGTGATAGCCTCTTGGTAAAGGCGGGCTCGGGTGCCCTCACCTTGGGGCAGCCTTCCAGCGCTGGTGTACCGGTCGAGCTGAGTCGGGAGACCTTGGTCTTGCCCTACAACGACTTGGCCGCCGTAGAGGCAGCCATGGCCGCCCAAGGTGAGCAGGTTGCGGCCATCATCGTCGAACCCATTGCCGGCAATATGGGCTGCGTGCCGCCGGTGCCGGGCTTTCTCGAGGGCTTACGGCGGCTTTGCGACCAGTATGGGGCGCTACTCATTCTCGATGAAGTAATGACCGGTTTTCGGGTGGCGCCGGGCGGTGCCCAGGCCCTCTACGGCATTCGGCCAGACCTCACGACTTTGGGCAAGATCATCGGCGGTGGCCTGCCGGTAGGGGCGCTGGGTGGCTCCCAAAGCATCATGGAGTATCTGGCGCCCACCGGTCCGGTGTATCAGGCGGGGACCCTCGCCGGTAATCCGCTGGCCATGGCAGCAGGACTGCGCACCCTGCAGCTGCTGCAAGCACCGGGCTTTCACGAGCGCCTGGCGGCACAGACCGAAAGGCTTTGCACCGGCCTCAGCACGGCCGCGGCGGCGGCTGGGGTGCCTATGACCCTCACCCAGGTGCCCGGCATGTTTGGGCTCTTTTTCCATCCCGGTCCGGTGCATACCTTTGCCGATGTCATGGCGGCGGACAAGGAACGCTACGCGCGCTTCTTCCATGCCCTCCTCGATGCCGGCGTCTATCTTGCCCCCAGTGCCTACGAGGCGGGCTTCGTTTCTGCTGCCCACAGCGATGCCATCATCGACGAAACCATCCGAGCCGCGCGCGCGGCCCTGCAAACACTCTGAGGAGAACTGCCATGAGCACCCTGTTCACCAAAATCATCCGCGGCGAGATTCCGGCCGAAAAGCTCCTCGAAGATGAGCACTACTTGGCTTTTCTGGACGTCCGCCCCATTCGGCCCGGGCATACCCTGGTCATTCCCAAGCTGGAGCACGACTACATCTTCACCCTCGACGACACCACCTTGGCCGGGCTCTTGCCCTTTGCCAAGCGCCTCGTCCCGGCCCTGGAAAAGGTCACTGGCTGCCTGCGGGTGGGGGTGATGGTGGCGGGTTTGGAAGTTCCCCACACCCATGTGCATCTGGTACCCATGACCGCCATCAGCGACCTCAATTTTGCCAATGCCCGAGAGAGCAGCGCCGAGGAACGCGCCGCCCTGGGCAAGCAGATTCGCGCCGCCCTCGCGGGCTGAGATGCCCCTCGTTTTGCTGCTCCTGCTCCTGGTGGCGACCCCCGTTGCGGCCCGGGAGCACTTAGATTGCCCGGAAACCATCGACATCAACCAGAGCTCAGCAGAGACCCTGCGCTGCCTGCGCGGCGTTGGCAAAAAACGCGCCGAGGCCTTGATCGCCTACCGCGATGCACATGGGCGGTTCGCGAGCCCCATGGGGGTGGCTGCTGTTTTAGGCGAAAAGCTCGCCCTGCGCTTACGCTCCCGCCTGCGGGTTGGTAATTGACGGGCTGGGTGCATCCTGCGCTTTGCCCAGCGGCTGCGGGCAGGTAGCGGGAGAATCGCTTGTTACGCGCAACATAGGGTTGAGCAGGAGGCTCGACCTTCCGTATCCGTTCCTTGTATTGGGTGCCTGTCACCCATCAGACCGTCGAATACCCATGACGGGTTGGCAGCAATTCTGTTGAAAAACTCCGTTTCGTGTGGGTGCAACCCCACCGGTTTGAAAATTGACCTCGTAGGAAGCGCTAGGATCGACGATCGTTCTCTGGGTATAAGGGGGTGAAGACCCCTCAATGAGTTCAGTCTGGGTGTCCATTGGAGTTTTTCAACAGAATTCAGCGGAAGCGGCCGTTGGCAGAGCAGACGGTACCATTTCCCGGACGTCGATAGCTGAAAGGGTTTCCTGGACACGGACGGGTCCCGAAAAGTGGCTGGCGGTGTCCAGAAACTCGGAGTTCAGGAAAGGTTGATTAGTAGGATGGTACAGGTTATTAAATATTTCTACAAATAGTTTGAATTTTCTACGATATTTAATCATTCATTTTTATCTACGCAAACATATTTTTTATTCAATAATATCAAAAAATTCGTAACATAGAATAGCTTTCCTACCAACGCCGGTGGCAGTCTTTTGTGAAGCAATGTTTTTTTCATGAATTGTCCCTATCAGGTTATTGTTTGCATTTTTTGATTCGTATATTTTTAGTGCAACTGTAGCTTGAATTTGCTTTGCAATACCCATCCCATGAAAACTTGGATGAATTACCTCCTCAATAACAACGTGACCTTCGATGAAGTCTATGTTACCCCATCGTGTAGCAAACACACCTATCATCTTGTTATCGAGATAAGCCTCGTGTAGGGTACCGTTTATTAAGCAATCGGATAATTCGTCCAAATTTGCAGGAGTTGCTTTAGTTCTGACATAGCCTTGATTATATATCATTTGATAGCATTCATTTACAAAGCATGCCGTTTTAGCAGGATCTAAAGATCTGACAAGCTCAATGTTGCTGTAAGATTGATATTTAATCACATCGCGCAATTTTCCTATGTGTACGGTTTGGTCTAATTCATTCAATGAACAATCTATATTTACCTTGTGATTATTATGATGTAGTATGCGAATTCTTTCTGGATTAAACATAGCCCATTGTTGCTTAATTAAACGCTTACATTCACTCCAATCAAACGACCCCGAAAAAGCAACTATATCAACAAAAGGCTTTTTTATATCAAGATTATAAAATCTGATCCCTGCCAAGATAATTCCATCACCGCAGAGGAGAAGCTTTTGTAAATAATCTCGCTCTTTGACACCTGAAATATCAATATTTTTGCTAAAAAGTTGAGCGTATGACCTATCGTAAGTACACTTTAATTGCTGTATAAGCCACGAAGAAATACTATTCCTTAAGGCATCATAATCGTAGTAATCATAGAGCACCGAAAATCTAGAAATCGTTTCTTCTTGGAGTTTGTCAAAATACTTGCTAACAGTCTTCACTATTAACACCTCCATGATTGCTTTTATCAGTACCGAGGTGCCGAATATGATCCACATTTATGTGTAGATATTTGATCTCTTCGACTTGTGCGCCGCCTAACTCAAAGATTTTTTCACTTCCAGGTACCTGGTTAAATCCACAGGCCTCGTAGAAGGTTCGTCCTCGACGGTTCTTGCTGAAGGCCCAGAGAGAGACTGTCTTTGCTCCAGTGGCGCAGATCTCTTCCAGTCCGCTTTCCATTAGACTCGTTCCAACCCCTCTTCTCCAAGCAGATGGATCTACATACAACGCCCAAATCTCCCCCCGATCGCTGGGAGCATCCTCATCCCGGCACCTCCCGTAACTTACAAAGCCAAGAATCTCTGAACCTTGGCGAACCACGAGGGTCTTTGATTCCTGTTTCCGCAGGACCTCTCGCCAGAGATCTGCTTTTGCTTCCACAGATAAAGAGGCTAGGTATTCAGCGGTAAGAAGGTGTTCGTAAGCAGCGCGCCAGGACCGAACGTGCACTAAGGCGATCGCTGATGCGTCGTCGATGGTCGCGGGGGCTAATTGCATGCGCTGTGGTACCATGAAATCCCATATTAACAGTATAACGAAGTTAATCGACGATCGTTCTCTGGGTAAGGGGGTGAAGACCCCCCAATGAGATCCATATCGGTGCCCATCGGAGCTTTTCAACAGAATTAGTCTATATCGGTCATTCAACAGTTGGAAGAGAGGATACGCGGATCACGCAAGCTTTTTCATTCTTACCAACTACTTGTAGGAGATCAGACCGAGTCCTTTGTTTGTACATGAGATTATGCACATGGCTAATTACAAAAAGACGATATCGTACTGTTCTTGGGTGTAGGTGCTTTCCGCCTGCACCTTGATTGGGCGGCCGATGAACTCCTCTAGGGCGGCGAGGCTGGTGCTTTCTTCGTCGAGAAGTTTGTTCACTACTTGTGGCGAGGCGAGAACGGTAAAGCGCTCGGTGGGGTAGGCGCGGGTCTCGCGTACGATTTCGCGTAATATCTCGTAGCACAGGGTCTCGGCGGTTTTGAGAAAGCCCCGGCCTTGGCAGTAGGGACAGGGTTCGCAGAGAATTTGGCGCAGGCTTTCGCGGGTGCGCTTGCGGGTCATTTCCACGAGTCCAAGGACCGAGATCTGGGTGATGGTACAGCGGGTCCGATCACTCTGCAGGGCCTTTTCGAGGGTGCGCTGCACCCGCCGCTTGTGCTCCTCGTTGTCCATGTCGATGAAGTCGATGATGATCATGCCGCCAATGTTGCGCAGACGCAGCTGGCGAGCGATGGCGGCGGCGGCCTCGAGATTGGTCTTGAGGATGGTCTCTTCCTGATTGCGACGACCAACGAAGCCGCCGGTGTTGACGTCGACGGTAGTCAAGGCCTCGGTCTGGTCAATCACCAGATAGGCGCCAGATTTCAGATTGACCCGGCTCTGCAGGGCGTTTTCGATCTCTTCCTCAACGTGGTAGAGATCAAAAAGCGGGCGCTCGCCGGCATAGTGCTCGATGCGTTCCGTCACCTCCGGTACCACTTCGCGGCAAAACTGCCGCGCCGCCTCGAAGGTCTCGCGGCTATCGATGCGTACCCGTTGGATGTCGTCGGACATCACATCGCGCATGACGCGCAGGGCGAGATTGAGATCTTCATAGATGAGCTGGGGGGCATGACTGCCGCGCAAGTCTTCCTGGACGTTTTGCCAAAGCCGCTGCAGGAATTTGAGATCACTACTAAAATCCTCGGCACCGACGCCCTCGGCCAGGGTGCGAATGATGAAGCCGCCGGTTTCCTCTGGCGGCAGGAGGGACTTCAGCAGGTCTTTGAGACGGCTACGTTCCTCCGGCGACTCGATGCGGCTCGACACGCCAATGCGCGGCGAGAACGGCATGTAGACCAAGTAACGTCCCGGCAGGGTAATGCGCGTCGACAGGCGCGCGCCCTTGCTGCCGAGAGGATCCTTGATGACCTGGACGAGAATCTCCTGCCCTTCGTGGAGCAGGGTCGAGACGCTACGCAGATCGTGCAGGCTGACGCTGCGCGATTCGATATCCGTTTCGCCCTCTTGGGCGAGTTCCGCCTCACTCTCGGCACCCTGAATATCCGCGGCATGCAAGAAGGCGGTACGCTCTAGGCCGACGTCGATGAATGCTGCCTGCATTCCCGGCAGTACCCGGCGCACAATGCCCTTGTAGATGTTGCCGACCAGCCCGCGATGGCTACTGCGTTCGACCTGCAATTCCTGGAGCACGCCATTGTCGACGAGGGCGACGCGGATTTCCTGCGGGGTGACGTTGATCAACAATTCTTCACTCATGGCGAGCCCGCAAGGATGGTGGAGGAAAACCAAGGCGAGTCAGCAGGGCGGCGGTCTCGGCCAAAGGCAGGCCCATGACCCCAGAATAGGAACCGCGCAAGCCGCTGATAAACACGGCGCCGATGCCTTGGATGGCGTAGCCGCCGGCTTTGTCTTGCGGCTCGCCGGTGGCCCAGTAGGCGCGGGCCTCGGCTGCGTCGAGGGCGCGCAAGAATACCGAACTACGCGACAGAATCTGGTGTAGATCTTTACCGTCGTGGATGGCAACGGCGGTGAGCACCTGATGCCACTGACCACCGAGGGCCTGGTAAAAGCCTAGGGCTTCGTCTGCATCGGCTGGTTTGCCAAAAACCTGATCGCCAAGGCAGACCAAGGTATCGGCAGCAAGGATGAGGGCTTTTTCTCGCGGGCGGATGACGCTTTGCGCCTTTTCGCGGGCGAGTCGACGCACTAGTTGCACGGGACTCTCGCCGTCAAAGCGACGTTCGTGGATGGCGCTTGGGCGCAATTCCACCCGGTACCCTAGTTGCGCCAAGAGCGCGCGCCGTCGCGGCGAGGCGGAGGCTAACACCAGCCGCGGCATCCCTCAGGAGCCGCTGGGCAAGAGAATCTGCGCCATGCCGTTAGCAACGCCGGCGTTGGCCGCGAGGGCGAGGCGCTGTTCCGGCACCCCAGCCTGGCGCAAGCCCTGGACGATGGCCTCGGCACGCTGGGTGGCGAGGTTGATACCCCCCGGCTGCGACGAGACCCGCACCAGAATCTGCGGCGCCGTTACCCCCCTCAAGGCCCCGGCTATGCTGCGCAGGCGCTGGCGTCCGTTGGCCGAAAGCTCACGATCTCCCGAAAACAGGCTGGCTACGGGCATGTCCAATTCCGTTCCATATTTTCCCTGGCGCAGGGTGCCGTAGCTCGCCAGAGCCTGCATCTGTTGGGGAATGGGTGCCGCCTGCGGGGCACGCACGACAGGGCTGGTGGTAGGCGCCACGCTGGAGTTGAGCTGCAGTTTTGCGAGGCTTTTCTCTTCCTGCTGCAAGGTCTGTTTTTGTTGCTGAATTTCTTGTTGGAGACGGCTGCTGCGGGCGCTCTCCATGGTACGGTTCGCCAACTGTTGACGCAGCTGCGCGTACTCGGCCTGCAGCGACTGATAGCGCTGATTGAGGCTATTCAGCTGCCGCTGCAAGCGCTCTTTTTCTTGGGCACTGCTGGGTGCGTGTGCCGCGCGTAGGCCATGCACCCGCGCCTCAAAAATGGCGCGGTCGACGCCAAACAGCGCGGGGTTGACCTGATCGGCAGTCATTTGCTGTAGGTCTTGCTGCAGTTGCGCCGATTCCTGCGGGCTTAGCTGCGGCTGTAGGC
This sequence comes from Candidatus Igneacidithiobacillus chanchocoensis, assembly GCA_038447835.1. Lineage (GTDB taxonomy): Bacteria > Pseudomonadota > Gammaproteobacteria > Acidithiobacillales > Acidithiobacillaceae > Igneacidithiobacillus > Igneacidithiobacillus chanchocoensis. The sequence goes on from JAWNZB010000008.1 coordinate 35,456, forward strand.
TGCGTGCCTGGGCATAAGCCTGTTGTAGGGCCGTGGTGGTAGCGGTATCCGCGCAGGCCAGGCTGGGCAACAAGAGGAGCGGAAGAAGGAGTAGGCGACGCTTCATGGTTGGCTCTCCTGAAGTTGCTGGCGCGTAGCCGCAATCTTTTCCTGCAGGGAAGCGATGCGATGCTGCAGATCTTTGACCTGGCTCTTGAGCTGCTGGTTGTCGTCGCTCACTGGGCTTTGATCCAGATGCAATTGGATGTTGTCGAGGCGTACCCGGGCGAGCTCGGTCTCGCGTTCGGCAAAGAGATAGTCGCCGCGCTGCTGAGCGGCCTGGGCTGCCGCCAGGGCTTGCTGCGCCGGTGCTAATTGCTGCGCCGTCACCTGCGGCGAGAGGGCGAAGATGCGAACACGCGCTGCCTGCACGGCAATGGCGTTATTGCTGCTTTGTTGCGGGGTTGGCGTCACCATTTGGGCACAGGCACTCAGGCCCATGCCGAGGGCAATGACTACCCCAAGGCGGGGCAAAACCTGATTAAGCAACTTCACCATCCATTCTCCTCTGCACCGCGATGGTAGGGTAATCCGGCGCGAATACTCCAGGCGCGGTATAACTGTTCGGCCAGCACCACGCGCACCACCGGATGCGCCAGGGTCAGGGCCGAGAGTGACCAACGCCAGTGTGGCCGCAGCTCCGGGTCGATGCCATCGGGGCCGCCAATCCACAGCGTCACATCTTGGCGATTATCGATCCATGCATCCATTTTCTGCGCCAGCTCCTCGCTGTGCAAGGCACGACCCTGCACTTCCAGGGCGATGATCTCCGAGTCTTTGCGGCTCGCGGCTTGCAATCGTTCGCCTTCCTCGCGCCGCCAACGGACGGGATCGTTCTGGCGACCGCGCTTGGCCAAGGGTAGGCTGCGCCATTCCACCTGCACAGGCGGCAAAATCCGCCGGCTATATTCGTCGACCGCAGCATTCACCCAGTCCGGCATCCGCGTCCCCAGGGCGAGGACCAGCAGCCGCATCCTTACCCCTCAGTGCCTTGGCTACGTACTTTCGGCAGCTCTCCCCACAACCGCTCGATCTGGTAAAAATCGCGGGTTTCTGGGCGCATCAGATGCACCACCACATCTCCCAAATCGACCAGCATCCAATCGCTACCCGAGGCCCCTTCCGTGCCCAGCGGACGCACCCCTTCGCTACGCGCCTTGTCGACCACGGCCTCGGCCAAGGCGCGCAGCTGGCGGTCGGAATTGCCGGAGGCAACAATCAGGTAGTCGGTAATATCGGTTTGCTGGCGTACGTCGATGCTTTGGATGTCGATGGCCTTGTGTTCATCCAAGGCGGCAATACTCAAATCACGGAGAGTTTCGGGGGTGCAGGGCAAGTTTTTGATCCTCCAGATCAGAATTCGTGGTAGAGCTGATGCTGTGCAATATAGTCTAAGACCGTGTCCGGTAACAAAAAGCGGGCACTGCGTCCGCCTGCCAGGAGGCTGCGGATCTGGGTAGCGGAGATTTCCAGGGCGGTAACGGTGTGAAAGGCAATCCTGCCCCCCGGGAGTGCCTCGAGCTGTGCGAGCTCCTCCACCCGGCGCTGATAGAGCACTTGGCGCAGCACCTCGGGTAATTCCGCCATGGGCCAGCCGGGCCGACCGATGACAATCAGATGGGTAAGATCAAGAATTTGTTCCCACTCCCGCCAGGTATCGAAGCGCAGAAAGGCGTCCATACCGATGACCATGGCGAGAAAGCCCTCCGGGTTCTCCGAACGCAGATGGCGCAGGGTATCGACGGTATAGGAAGGGCCGCCGTGTTCCACTTCGTACGCAAGCACATCGAGGCCCGGCGCCTCTTGCGCGGCAATGCGGGTCATCGCCAGACGATGCTCTGCGGGCGCCCAGGGACTCTTGCGGTGCGGCGGATGCCCGGCCGGCACGAGGGTGGCCGCGCCCATTCCCAAGGCCTCGCGGACCTCCTCGAGGGCGCGCAGGTGGCCATAGTGGATAGGGTCGAAGGTACCGCCCAAGAGCAGCCGCTTTTCGTGCATTTGGGCAGTGTAGAGGATGGATTTGCGCGAGGTAAAGTGCGCGCTGCTGCCTTAGCCCCCGAAGAGCAGGTTGCGCAAGACCGGGGCCAGCTCGGCACTGGCAATGGTGCCGCTGCGCTCGATGGGGATGCGCGCCGGGCCGCTCTGCACATAGCCTTGTGCTGTCCACGGCAGAAAACGCTGGGAGATCAGCGCTGGCAAGAGACTGCCGAGGGCACGTAAAGAGAGGACGACGGGCAGCTCGACGGTCTTGGCACTACGGGCGGCCAGACCGGTGGGAGGTAGGGTGCCATAGCCGACCGGCTGATGCAGGAGCGAAAGATTGACGCGCCCATGCGCCGGTGGGATGCCGGTCGGGTTGGGATTGTTGACCCGCACCTTGACCCGGAACAAGGCGTCGCCATGTTCCACGCCAAGAAGGTGCATACCCGAAAACTGCACTTGGGGGAGGGTGGTGGCACTCGCGGACACACTACCGATAAGCAGGCCGAACAGGCTCAGCGACGATACGATTTTGGTTTTCCACATCTTGGGCACCTCGTTGTGCCGATTTCAATCCCGCCTATAGACCCGAAGTCATCTCGCAAGTTCCGGTTTTGTCGACCAATCGCCAAGCAATCTCTTCGCCGGCGCGGAAGGGAATGATCTCCTCCGTACCGAGGCTGACGGGAGCCGTCCACGGCTGCCGCTCCAAGCGAATCGTATCGGTATTGCAGGGAAGGCCATAAAAGGCCGGCCCATGGCGACTGGCGAAGGCCTCCAGTTGCTCGAGAGCGCCGATGCTGGCAAAGGCCTCGGCATAGAGCTCGATGCCGGCGTGGGCGGTGTAGATCCCGGCACAGCCGCAGGCGGATTCCTTTTTGTCGCGTGGGTGCGGGGCGCTGTCGGTACCCAGAAAAAAGCGCGGATTGCCGCTAGCGACGGCGCGCAAGAGGGCCTGACGATGTTGCTCGCGCTTGAGCACCGGCAGGCAGTAGTGGTGCGGGCGCAGTCCTCCCTGAAAGAGGGCGTTGCGATTGAGGAGCAGATGGTGGGCGGTGATGGTGGCGGCGGTGCGCGGACCCGCACTTTCCACAAAGTCGACGGCAGCGCTGGTGGTTACATGTTCGAGGACAATGCGCAGGCCCGGAAAGGTCTGGCGCAGGGGCTGCAGATGGCGCTCGATGAAGACCGCCTCGCGGTCAAAGATATCGACCCTGGGGTCGGTAACTTCGCCGTGCAGCAGCAAGGGAAGATCCCAACGCTCCATGGCGGCAAGAACGGGGTAGACCGCCTGGAGATCGCGGACGCCATTTTCCGAGTTGGTCGTTGCCCCCGCCGGATAGTATTTGACGGCATGGACGATGCCGCTCTCCTTGGCACGCTGTATTTCCGCAACCGTCGTGCTCTCCGTCAGATACAGCGTCATCAATGGCGTAAAGCCGGACCCCACCGGTAGGGCGGCAAGGATGCGGCTGCGGTAGGCGGTGGCAGCGGCAACGGTGGTCACCGGCGGGTTCAGGTTGGGCATGACGATGGCGCGACCAAAACGCGCGGCGGTATCCGGTAATACCGTACGCAGCAGGGCGCCGTCGCGCAGATGCAGATGCCAGTCGTCCGGGCGCAGCAGGGTCAGGCTTTGCGGCGCAGCGGTCGGAGTCATGCCGAGGGCTCCGCCAGCGCATGAGCAAAGAGGTCTTCGCGACGAATGATCTCCAAACAGAGCTTATCGCAGGCGGCAAGGATCACCGGCGGTGCCACACCGGCCAGACGCGCCTCTTCCCAACGAGCGGCGCACAGACACCAACGATCTCCCGGCCGCAAGCCCGGAAAATCCCATTCCGGATGGGGGGTGATGAGGTCATTGCCGCGCTCCAGGGTGTATTGCAAAAAGGCTTCGGTCATTACCGCACAGACGGTATGCGAACCCAAATCCTGGGGGCCGCCGCTGCAGAAGCCATCGCGGCGAAAGCCGGTGCGTGGTTGCTGACTACAGGGCTGCAAATCGGTGTCGAGGACACTACTGCGCATGATCTTTCCTCTGCCAAGCCTGTACCGAGACAACTAGAGTAGCATCTGCGCACGGCACTGCCCACGACTCAGCCGCCGCCCTCGCTCCAAATCTCGGCCTGGGCGCGACTGACGGCGGGCGTTTGTACCCGACAAAAATCCTTTTCCCCAAGAGGCATGGGCACCTTAAAGAAGGCCCCGGCCTCGAGGGCCTGTGGGTTTGCCAGTTGGTTGATTTGCATCAGATAGCGGCTGGTACTGTGGTAGCGTCGGGCAAGCTGGTGCAGGTCAGCGCCGGCGGGTACGCGAATCTCCAGGAATTTGCCGCCGGTATTGCAACGCGGCGGCACATCGAGGGTGCGCAAGGCGCGGCGCATGGTAAAGCGAAAGACCGGGGCCGCCTCGATGCCACCAAAATTCCAAGCAAAATGGCTGCCACGTAGGTTGACCGCCATGACTAGGTCGGGATGCGGGCCCGGGGCAAAGCCCACAAAAGTGGCATTGGTGCGATGATGGTAAAAGCCGTCCTTGCCATTGGCCATATTCGCGGTGCCGGTCTTGCCGCCCACGGCATAGCCGGGGATGGCCGCAAGAATCCCGGTGCCGCCAGGGCGGGCGACGGACTGTAGCCAGCGCCGCAGGTCGTTGGCGACCCAGGCTGGCATCACCCGATCGCGATGCACGCCGGCATCGGCAAAGAGGGTTGGCCGTACATACCAGCCGCCATTGGCAATGCTCGCATAGGCGGCGGCCAGCTGCAGGGTGGTCACCGAAACCCCATAGCCAATCGAGATAGTGGCATGACGGGCAACGCCCCAGCTCTGCCAGGGTGGCAGTACCCCCGCCGTCTCCCCTGGCAGACCGAGGGGGGCGATACGCCCGAAACCGACGGCACGATACATGTTGTAGAGGGTTCGCTCGGGTGTCCGCAGGGCAATCTTCGCCGTACCGATGCAACTCGAATACTTGAGGATATGTTCGATGTTGAG
>JAWNZB010000234.1:0-1474 GCA_038447835.1 Candidatus Igneacidithiobacillus chanchocoensis
CTTCGCAGGAAATGCCGCCCGTGCTGGCCGGAATACTCATCAGTGTGATCGTGGGCCGGGAGATTACCGTGTCTGCCTTGCGGGAATGGATGGCGGAACTCGGTGAGCGCAAAAAGGTGGCGGTGTCCTGGCTGGGGAAGGCCAAGGCGACTACCCAGATGCTGGCCATTTTATTTCTGGTTTATCGCGAAGCGTTGTGGGGCGTGTCCGCCCGTATTATCGGAATCGGGCTTTTGGTTATTGCCGCCATCATGACTTTGTGGAGTATGCTCGGTTACCTGCAAGCTGCCTGGCCCAGTTTGATGGCCTCTGGCGCTGATCTTGACAAGGATGGGTGATACCTTTATCTTTGCGCCCATGCGGGAATAGCTCAGTGGTAGAGCACAACCTTGCCAAGGTTGGGGTCGCGAGTTCGAGCCTCGTTTCCCGCTCCAATATCGAGGGAAAGTTTTACGCTTTCCCTTTTCTTTTAAGGCTGGGTGGCAGAGTGGTCATGCAGCGGCCTGCAAAGCCGCGTACCTCGGTTCGATTCCGGGCCCAGCCTCCAAATTCGCTGAGATGTTTTGCACGACGAGCGCCCTGCGAAGTTTAGTTTCTTCCTGAGTTATCTGCTTTTCCAGGTCGGGGGATAGGGCGTGGCCGAGCCAAATAAACATACCGCGATGGATAAAATCCTGTCCGTAGCCCCCATGCTCGACTGGACGGACCGCCATTGTCGATATTTTCTGCGCTTGGTATGCCCTTCCTGTGTGCTTTATACCGAGATGGTCACCACCAGTGCGCTTCTTCTTGGGCGTGACCCTGAGCGATTTCTCGAATTCTCTGCGGCGGAGCACCCCCTGATTTTGCAGTTGGGGGGGGATGATCCGGCGGCGATGCGAGCGGTCGCAGCGATGGCGCATGCCTATGGCTATGACGGCCTCAAATAGAATGTGGGTTGTCCCTCGCCGCGGGTGCAGAAAGGCCGCTTTGGGGCCTGTCTGATGGCGACGCCTGAGCTGGTCGCCGAGTTGGTGGCAGCTATGGGAGAAAGTGGCTTGCCCGTCAGCGTGAAACACCGTCTCGGTCTGGATCGGGAAGAGGACTACGCGGCGCTGCGTGCTTTCATCGAAACCGTCGCGGTGGCGGGGTGCCGACACTTCATTGTTCATGCGCGTAATGCCTGGCTGAAAGGCCTCAGTCCGGCTGAAAACCGTGACGTGCCGCCTTTGCGCTGGGATTGGGTGCATCAGTTGAAAAAAGAGCTGCCGCATCTGACCATCGAGATCAATGGAGGCTTTAACGATTTGGCGGCGGTGACGGCGCAGTTTTCCGCAGTGGATGGGGTAATGATCGGGCGTGCTGCCTATCATCATCCCTTACTATTGGCGGAAATTGAACGTGCCATGGGGCGCAGGGAGGCCCTGCCAGAACCCGAAGTGATCTTATCTGGATTGATAGAATATGCGGAACAGTGGGGGGAGGCGTTGCCAGC
>JAWNZB010000235.1:0-1469 GCA_038447835.1 Candidatus Igneacidithiobacillus chanchocoensis
TTCGGCGTCCAACTCGTCGGCCGCCTTCCAAATGACTTCGCGGGTCACTGCCATTGCCGTCTCCTCGCCTGTATGTAGTAGCGTGTATAATACTACATACTACAACAAAAGCAAGCGCATGGACCAGCACCGCAAGCGACGCGGTCGACCACACTGGTGACGGCTTAACTGTAGCGGCTTGCAATCGAAAACGGCGTGCTCGCAATCCATGGGTGTTTTCGGCTCACATTAACTGCAACTGACGGGTCTTCGTGCTCACATTATTTGCAACTATGCTCGCAATCATCCGCCCGTGCTCGCAATCCATGACGGCGTGCTCACATTAACTGCAACTGACGGCGCCCCTGTCCGCTTGAGGTATACCCTACCTGGACGTCAGATTGCGTACCGCAATAGCGTCAGTTTAGGTTTGCAATACCAATTTATTGACACGCCATACCAAAGGTCTTAGATCTCATCTTTACACTTTTCAGGATGCCGTTGGGTCCGCTGGCCACCAAGCTGCGTACACCGCTGCAAATTCAATTGCACCTGACTCTGGCACTCGAAGCCGGTTACCAGGCGGGCGAGCGCCCGGTGTCCGCAGAAGTGGTCGAATCGGCGCTGCCACGGCAGATGGATGATCTGGAACCAACCCGCACGCGCCGCTGAACTGCGGGATAAAATGCTGGCTGTTGGTCTGCCGATTTAAGCGCCGTCAGTCGCAATTAATGTGAGCACGGCATTTTAGATTGCAAGCACGGCTGGATGATTGCGAGCATAGACGCAAATAATGTGAGCACGAGGGTCCGTCAGTCGCAGTTAATCTGAGCAGAAAATGCCCGTTGATTGCGAGCACGCCGTTTTCGATTGCAAGCCGCTACACTTAACGGACTTCCCTGGTCCGTGGCTCCCCGAACCCCGTCGCAACAGGCGAAGCGCAAACCACCCCACAAACGGCCCCGCCAAGGCCCCATACTTGCCCCACAATCGATGCAGAATGGCTTTATGCGGTTCCCCTACCACAAAGACGCTAAAAACGCCTCTTGCGCCAAATACGGGGCAAATGGAAAACACACCAAACAAAACCCTTGCCGCCTTCCCCAGAAGGAGTGCCCGCTTGCCACGGCTTCGCCGTGCCGGGCACGAATCACTTTCGACCGCACATGCCTTCGCGTAGTACTCCGTAGCAGGCATTCCGCCCTCTGGGCGGTTGCGGTAGCGTCGGCCAATTCGCCAGCGAATCGTCCGCCACTCCTCGCCGTTCTTCCCGCTACGCGGTCCTGAGCTAAAGCTCTTTTCAAAAAGCCCCTTTCCATTGGTGAATCAGTAGGGGGAGCCGCTGCCGTCAGGCAGTGGGGGACAAAGTCCCCGAAGGGGGTCGACCCGGCGAGCCGCAGGCGAGGACAGGGGGACCAGCAGGGTCCCCGCCGGGGAGGTTTGCGCCCGGCGCCGAAGGCGGCAAGTGGGCGCTCCTTTTCTTTCTCCCG
>JAWNZB010000236.1:0-1466 GCA_038447835.1 Candidatus Igneacidithiobacillus chanchocoensis
GCAATAAAGACGCAAAAGGGGAGTCCGCACATGCACTCCTGGCGGATGAGGACGGCAAGCCTGGCAAGCCTTTTGGATCTGGTCCCAAGCCCACCACAAACACGAAAAACACGAAAAAGGGAGTAAAGAAATGAGCAATGTTGCACTACAAAACTATTTTTCTGGTCGCATGGGCGACTACGACGGTTACGCGGATGTTGGCAGTGGGGATGTCGTATCGCCCCCGATGCCCGCCCTGCGGCTGAAAGCCATGCAGCTTGCCACGGCGGAGCAGCCCCTGGCGGCTTTTCTGGACTTTTGCGTGGGCCGTGGGATTCCCGCCGCATTCATTGCACGGATCATCGGCGTGTCCGGGGAGTACAGCCCGCGCGCCTGGCGCGTACAAGGGCTGAGCCGGGAGCGGTCCATCCATCATTTACAGACTGTCGCGGGCGCAGGCGTGCCTTTTTTGTCGGATCTCGCTTCTGCACTGGCAAGTGAACTCACACAGTAATCGGCAATAAAGGGGGAAATAATCATGGCAGAGATGGCTTTTTATAGCGGGAAAGTGACGGGAAAGTATGCGGAGCGGTTAAAGGCGTACGCAGTGGAGCACCGTCTGTCGCTCTCCGGTTGTGCTGCTGAGATGATCATGCGCGGCCTGGACGCGCTGGAAGCGGAGCGGAAAGTCGCCGCGGGGCAGTCCGCTGATGGGATTGAGGCGCAGTTGCAGGGCATGGAGCGCCGCCTGGCGGCTACGGTGATTGCGATGAGAACGGATCTGGATGCGCTGCAGGCGGAGACGGACACCGGTGTTGTGATGCTGGATGCGCTGGTCAAAAGTCTTTTTGTGCACCTTCCCCCGCCCCCGCCGGAAGAGCGGGAAGCGTTGACCGCTTCGGCTATGGATCGCTATGGCAAGTATGTCGCCAGCTTGCCTGGTGGCTATGAGCAGGATCGGCCCGCCGTTCTGCGGAAAATCGCGGAGCTGCTGCAAAAGCGCGTGGGAGACTCTGATGAGACTGACTAAGCAAAAAAAGGCAAACCAGCGGAAAGAGGATCTGCGGGGCCTGTTGCAGGGACTGCTGGGGCCTGTCCTGCCCGCGATCTTCTTTCCGCTCGGCATCGCGCGCAGGCATATCCAGCGACCAGATGACCGGCTGCTGCTTTTTATCGCCCTCGCCATGCTGGCGTTCGGTCTTGCTGATTTTGTGTCTCCGTTATTTGGACTTTTGGCAATCTATCTCGCCCTGGTGGCCGCCGTCTCGGCGACAAGCGAGGATCGGCTATGAGGATGAAAGAAAGGCTTATCATCGGCGGGCAGTGGCTGTTTTTGCTATTGATGCTGGCCGTTTTTGGCCCTGCCGTGATTTTCACGCAGATCAAAGCGGCATACAGGGACATTCTCATTACCGTGCTGCTCGGTGCGGCGGGGGCCACCTGGTTTTTTGTGGACAGCCCGCTCGCAAAGTACGGTTTTCTCTACC
>JAWNZB010000237.1:0-1440 GCA_038447835.1 Candidatus Igneacidithiobacillus chanchocoensis
TACATGTAGCCCAGGTTGTATTGCGCTTTGGCAACCCCCTGCGTCGCCGCCTTGCGGAACCACAAGGCGGCCTGGGCATCGTCCTGCGGCACGCCCAGGCCGTTGACGTACATGTTGCCCAGGTTGTATTGCGCGTCGGCAACCCCCTGCGCCGCCGCCTTGCGGAACCAGGAGAGCGCCTGGGCGTAGTCCTGCGGCACGCCCCGGCCGTTGAAGTACATGTTGCCCAGGTTGTATTGCGCGTCGGCAACCCCCTGCGCCGCCGCCTTGCGGAACCACAAGGCGGCCTGGGCATCGTCCTGCGGCACGCCCTGGCCTTTGACGTACATGATGCCCAGGTTGACTTCCGCGTCGGCGTTGCCCTGCTCAGCGGCCTTGCGGTACCAAGAAAGGGCCTGCCCATAGTCCCGCTGCACGCCCTGACCGTTGACATAAAGGCTTCCTAAGTTCTTTTGCGCAGTGGCTTCTCCTTGCGCGGCAGCCTTGCGGTACCAGAAGAGGGCCTGAGTGTCGTCCTGTGGCACGCCTTGACCTTTGACGTACATGACGCCCAGATTGTTTTCCGCGTCGGCGTTGCCCTGCTCGGCGGCCTTGCGGTACCACAAGACAGCAGTTGCGAAGTCTTGCGGCACGCCTTGGCCGGTTTGGTACATGAGTCCCAGTTTGTTTTGCGCTTGAGGGAATCCCTGCTCGGCAGCCTTGCGGTACCAGAATGCTGCCCGATCAAAGTCCTTCGGCACACCTTGGCCGTTGGCGTACATGACACCCAAGTTGTATTGCGCCATGGCATCGTCCTGATCCGCAGACTTGCGGTGCCAGAATAGTGCCAGAGTATCGTCCCGTGGCACGCCTTGGCCTCTGTGATACATGAAGCCCAAACTGTCTTCCGCGTCGGCGTTGCCCTGCTCGGCGGCCTTGCGGTACCAGGAGGCAGCCACAGCATAGTTTTGCGGCAAGACTCTGCCTTCGTAGTACATGCCGCCTAAGACATCTTGTGCGTCAGCGTTGCCCTGCGCGGCGGCTTGAACGTACCAGAAACGCGCCTGAGCAAGGTCTTGAGGCGTCTTAGCTTCTAAATAGTAAATTGACCCTAGGCTATTCTGCGCGTTAGCGTCACCGGCCACGGCTGCCGCTGAAAGCTTTGCGATTGCGCTCGCGTCCTTATGCAAAAGGACGGTTTTAGCAAGAGCATTCGCTTGGTCGCTTGTCATGGCGCTCGCCGTGACTCCTAACAGAATCAAAGACAGAGAAAAAGCGATTGATGTGGCGAATAGATGAGTTCGCATGGGTTGTCTCGGCAGATCAGTGAAATGGATTCTGGCTGATGTGGGCCTAGCAGTTATCGTATCGATTTGATGGCATTCAAAACCCCCATGTTCAGCATGCGCCTTGTCTGGGATTGGCCCTCGGCGAGTTGGCTCGGGGTCAATTGGGCGCTAA
>JAWNZB010000238.1:0-1439 GCA_038447835.1 Candidatus Igneacidithiobacillus chanchocoensis
CTCGGCCAGCAACAGCAAATCAACCAAGCAAACGCAAACTTTGGTCAAGGTATAGGGGACATAGTGACAACTGGAATCAATGCGTATCAGAATTACAACGCGCCGTCCGGTGTTACTACGTCCCTAGGCACTGGGTTCTACAACCCGAATGGCTACGGGAATAGCACGGACTACTTCGGCGGTAGCAGTGGGGGCGGCAGTGGCGGCGGTCTTTACGGGCTTGGACTAGGCGGGTACTAAACATGAACCTAGCACTACTCAATTTGTTAGGTGGCGCGGGGATGGGCACCGCAGACGCTATCCAGCGTAACATCATCAACCAGCAGAACCAGCAACAGATCAACGACCGCCTTGCTTCTGACGCGCTTCTACGACAGATTCAACAAGCCAAACTCCAAGACTATCTGTCTGGTGAGCAGGGCGCGGGTGCGTTCTACCGCTCCCTTGCTGCGCAGCCGGTAGACCCGACAAGTGCCCCCGCTCCAGCCCCCGGCCAGAACAGCGCGCAAAAACCTGCGCCTTTGTCTGCACCTGCGCCAGCCCCGGGCCAGAACAGCGCGCAACCTGCTTCCCCGGCGGCTGCGCCAACGCCAGTCGCAATGCCGGGTGCGGACTCTGCGCAGTTCACTGCGAACGGTGGGTTTTCCAACATTCGTACTCCGCAGCAGGTTATGACCGCTGTCAACCTGGGCCTTATGCGCCCGCAGCAGGGCGCGGCTATCCTGAAAGACATGACCCGGCAGGGTGTACCTGTATCAATTCCGTTGCCGGGGGCTTCTCCGATGGGCGCACCACCTGCTCAGTCTGCACAACCTGCAAGCCCTGCGCTTCCTTTATCTGATTACAACAAGGTCATTGATCTAGCCAAGAAAAACCAAATTATTAACCTTGCAGGTAACGCAGCTGCGCAGATACTTAAAAGCAACCCCGGCATGTCAGACCGCCAATTAGGCGCGGCTATGGGGCAGCTTTACCCCGCCTTGACGCAGCAATCCGACAATGCGATGCGCCTTGCAGGGTTAAGCAACACGGAACTGTTCAAGACCATTGACCTTGACCTGCGCCAGCAGTCTTTGAATGCGCGGTATCCATACATGGCTAACGGCGGCGCGTACTCTCCAGAATTGGCGCAAGCAGTCATCAATATGGCAGCGGCAGGCCAGCTAAGTAAAGTACCTGTTGCATTGCGCGGTCTCGCACTTGCCACAAATCCTGATCTGGGGCAAACAGCATCGCAGGGTGAGGCTAATCTCGCAGCCACTAAAGCGTCGGCGCTTAACCCGGTTTTGGCAGAACGAGCAGGTGCTAACGCAGGAGCAGCCGCGCAAGCGAGATTGCCTTGGCAAGTCCAAGCCACTGAACAAAAAGCGCCAATCAACGCCGCTGGTAAAGCATATGGTCAAGTTACAAACCGTTTGGCAGCTATAGAGCCAGCATAC
>JAWNZB010000239.1:0-1436 GCA_038447835.1 Candidatus Igneacidithiobacillus chanchocoensis
GGCCGTCATCACTAATGTACTGCAAACCATGAATCTGCCCGTCGAAGCTCACAATGGGTAATAGCAAGGCGTTCCCACTTTGGCGGGCAATGCCGGGCGTTATGCGTTTGCGGACAAGGTAGTGGTGCCGTGGGTCGGCTGGCGCTGCCGCCGCCCAGGTGCGCGCTGCCCGTTGCGCGGCCTCGTGGTGCCGATATTGCAAAAGCTCTTGGGCGCGTTGCCGGTCCTGCTCGATACGCTGGCGCAGGGTTTCCAACTCCTGGGGGTTCATGCGGTCCCGCCGCTTGGCCGTCCAGGTGACGCGCTGGCCGGTTTTCCAGCTGCCGCCAGCAGCAGAGGGGGGGTTGTCTAGGTGGACAGTGTGCCAGCCGTTTCGTGTTCCCACCCGGTCGCCCTCGATGCGGTGCCGGTGTAACAGACCGTCGGCCACCAGTTCGGAAGGCTTGGTAGGTGCTACGCCAGCGGCTTGCAAGGCTTCATAAAATGCCATCAGAGGGTTATCCATGCCGTCCCTCCTTGCGCTGGGACAGCGAGAAAAACGCGACCAGCAGGCAACAATTCGGAATTGCGACCAGTAGCAAAAACAAGGCGATGAGGATATTATTTTGCATGGCGGCCTCCCATATTTCCTTTGGTGGCTGCCTCGCTCGCAGTGTCTTGGGCGACTTGCCGGTCGCCCTTTCCCGATGCCAAAGCCCTTGCGACCTGTTGGCGGTCGCGGTGGGACAAGGCATAAAGACCTCGAAAAACCCACTTGTTGTCAAAGTCGTAAACGCCCAATTTGTAGCAGGGCAAAGTCAATCCCATTTCTCGAAGTTGACGGATGCTTTCAGGCCCATTACTAGCGGCAGCGATTAGGTCGATTTCTTCACGCGAGCGATGCCGCTGCAATAGCGCGTGCAAGACTCGCAGGTGACGCGGGTTGTCGGTTCCAGCGAAGTCTTGCGGTTCGCGCTGCTTGGTCTGACGGAACTGTGAGAGGCGCGCCAATCCATCCAAAAGGTCCGGCTGTTCCGGTGCTGCGGTGCGGCGACTCATGCTGCACCCCTTACGGTTTTCAATTTACCGTCTCGAACGAACTGCAAGAATAGCGCCTCATCAATCAACACACGGCGGCCTAAGCGTGCGATTGCATGGGCGTTTTCCAGCTCGTCGCCCTTCCAGAATATGGCGGAACGTAGGCCGCCAATACTAAAGGCCGGATGCTTTTCGCAGAATTGCTTGACGGTGAGATATGCGGGGGTTTCGGTTGCGTCTTGCATTTTCGTGTCCTCAAACATGCCGCGTTATTGCGGTGATGCAAGAACTCTAAATGACGGCAACGTATAAAAGGAAAGCCCCTAAAATAGGGGCTAAAACATTTAGGCCAAATAATGCGGATAATGTTTTAGGTGAGCAATCCCACGATGCTATTGTCGCGGCGCGGCTTGGGCGCT
>JAWNZB010000240.1:0-1422 GCA_038447835.1 Candidatus Igneacidithiobacillus chanchocoensis
CGCAAAGCCAGTTTGATGCGCTCACGGATTTTGTTTTCAATCTCGGTCAAGAAAATTTTGCGCGATCAGAACTTCTGCAACGGGTGAATGCCGCTGACTGGAACGGCGCTCAAGAGCAGATTCGTTTGTGGGTTCACGCCGGTGGCAAGGTATTACCGGGCCTTGTCACCCGGCGCGCATGGGAGGCTGCGCGGCTTGACCCTTTTTTCTCAGTGGAGGGACAGAATGTCGAACAACCAGCTTAAACTCATCGCCGCCGCATTCTGCGCCGGGCTCTGGGCATGGATGGACTACGCCGGGATCAACGACCCCGTTCTTAAAGCCTACCTTCAAGGCGGTCTCGCCCTTGTCCTCGGGCACCAACTCGGGAGCTTATCCAAATGAAACTGCCTCTGATTCTTCTACCGGCGCTGCTACTGACGGCTTGCGCGACCACGACACAACAGACGCAAGTGCAGTACGTGCAAGCCTGCACGGCATATGGAGCAGCGTTCAACGCAGCCCTGGCCCTGCGCGAAGCGGGCAAACTGACCCCGGCGCAGATCAACCAAGTCAACCTGCTGGACTCGCAGATCACGCCGATCTGCACAGGCCCGTTGCCAGCCGATCCGCAAGCGGCAACAGCGCAAGTCACGGCTGCTGTGACGACGCTGGCGATCATCGAAGCAGCCCAACACGCGAGCAAACCATGAGCACAACCGACACCACTAACGTAGTTCTGCAAACCGCTCTAGCAACTGCCGAGGCGGTTGCCCCCACGGCACTTGCAGCCGCCAGCGCATCCAGCCCGCAGAACGCTGCTATTGTGGCCCTCGCCCCCGTTGCTTTGCAATTGCTGCAAGCGGCTACGCAAGCGCAGGCCGCTGGCAGCATGTCGGCTGCTGAATTGGCTACGCAATTTGCAAACGTCGCCAAAGCTATCCAGGACACGCACGACGCATGGGCGGCGATGAACAAATCACAAGCCTAGCCCGGATTGCCGGGCAGGTCTACAACGACCCGCCACAGTTTGGTGCGGCGGACGGGCCTGCCCGCGCTCGCTTGTACGGCGACGTTATGGCGTTCCGTGGGACAGACGACATTGAAGCATGGCTGTTTGACCTTGACGCGCTTGTAGTGTTAACACCCCTTGGTCATAGTCACAATGGGTTTTGGGGTGCTTACAAAACTATCCAAGCCCAGATAGAAACCATGACGCCGTCTACCATTGTGGGGCATTCACTTGGCGGCGCACTTGCTTTGATCTACGTCGGGCGGCTGTGCCAGCTTGGCAAACCGCCTGATGCAGTGTATTGCTTTGAACCCCCGCGTGTGTGCGGTGATGGTGTGCTCAAAAAGATACTGAGCGACAACGGCGTGATGTGTTGGGCGTGCCGCAATGGTCTCGACCCTGTGCCGGAAGTGCCTACGTATTTGCAGTTG
>JAWNZB010000241.1:0-1417 GCA_038447835.1 Candidatus Igneacidithiobacillus chanchocoensis
GCTGGGCGCCCTCAATCGTGAGATCAAGGACTGTCTGCGCTGCGGCAAATGCAAGCCGGTCTGCATGACCCATATCCCCCGCGCCAATCTGCTCTACTCACCGCGCGACAAGATCCTTGCCACCGGCCTGCTCATCGAGGCCTTTCTCTATGAGGAGCAGACGCGGCGCGGCGTCTCTCAGCAACATTTTGCCGCCCTCAACGATGTGGCCGACCATTGCACCACCTGCCATAAGTGCGAGACGCCCTGCCCGGTGGATATCGACTTCGGCAAGGTCTCCATTCACATGCGTAACATACTCCGGGCGCGGGGTGAAAAGTCCTTTAATCTCGGCACGCGCTTAGCCATGGGCTATCTCAATGCCACAGAGCCCGGCAAAGTCCACCTTTTACGGCGGGGCGTGCTGCAAACTGCCTACAATGCGCAGGCCCTCGCCCATAAAATCGTCAAACCACTGCTGCCCAAGGGGCCACCACCGGCCACCACCGGCAAGGCCCCGCTGCGCGCCGAGGTCATCCACTTCCTGCGCAAACCGCTGCCTACGGACATGGGCGTGCAGACCATGCGCCAGCTTCTCGCCATTGTCGATGACAAGACCGTCCCCATCATCCGCGACAGCGCCAAAGTCACCGACGAGAGTGACGCGGTGTTCTATTTCCCCGGTTGCGGCAGTGAGCGGCTCTTCAGCCAGATTGGTCTGGCGACACTGGCCATGTTGCATCATGTCGGCGCGCAAACCGTATTGCCACCCGGCTACCTTTGCTGCGGCTATCCACAAACGGCGGGCGGTCATGAAGACAAGGGGCAGGAAATCTCCGTGCGCAATCAGGTGCTCTTTCATCGCGTAGCGAACACGCTGAACTACCTGGATATCAAGACCGTGATCCTGTCCTGCGGCACCTGCATGGATCAATTGCTGCAATATCAGTTCCAGCAGATCTTTCCCGGCTGCCGCCTGCTGGATATCCATGAGTACCTGATGGAAAAGGGCGTCGCTCTGGAAGGCGTAGAGGGCGTGCAGTATCTCTACCACGACCCCTGCCACAGCCCCATGAAAACCCACAAGCCCCAGGCCGTGGCGTCACAACTGCTCGGGCAACAGGTACTGGACTCTGCCCGCTGCTGTGGAGAAGCAGGTACCCTGGCCAGCAGCCGCCCGGATATTGCCACCCAGCTCCGTTTCCGTAAGGAAGAGATACTCAAGGAAGGCATCCTGCAGCTCACCGGCAGCGTGCGTGCGGAGAATGGCAACGTCAAGCTGCTCACCAGTTGCCCCGCCTGCCAACAGGGCCTGGAACGCTACCGGGAGGATACCGGTCTCGACACCGATTACATCGTCGTCGAACTGGCACGTAAAATCCTCGGCGCACAGTGGCAGCAGGGTTTTATCGACGCCGCTCGTCAGGGGGGTATTGAG
>JAWNZB010000242.1:0-1410 GCA_038447835.1 Candidatus Igneacidithiobacillus chanchocoensis
TCGGTAATGCGGTTAGCGAAAGCCTGTACTTCTTTGGGGGAGAGGTACAGGAGACCGTTACGCTGAAAAAAGGCGCCGCCGCCAGGCACATACACATCATGGAAAGACTGTGGCCGGGCGCGCAGCCAGGCGCTCAGACGATCCACCGCCGTATCCGTAAGATTCTGGTTATCGCCCTGCAGGACGACCACAATCGTGTTTTTATCCTGCGGAAAAGCCTTCTGATAAGCCACTTCGCGCTGCTGAAAAGGCAGATCACGCGACAAGGCATGGCTGGTATCGGTATCTACGGAAAAATGGCTAACCGAGTAGACCAAAGCGAGCAGCGTAGCCAGCACAATGGCCGCCAGCATCCAGGCAGCACGCCGCACCGAGAGGTCCACCAAAGCCACTAAACTTTGGGAGACAAGCGCCCCGGTGCGCTGCAAAAAACGATCAACGGACGGCAAAATCACTAAAGGTACCCTTCGCGATATCTTGATCGCGCAAATAATTTTTTACGCGGGGGCTCATCAGTGCCGCCCACTCAGCGTGCTGTTCATACTCCGGCATGAGGGCGTGCAATGCTGCGGTCTGCACCGTTGCCGGATGAAAATAGATTTCCGTAACTTCCGTCGCCGGCAGACAGCCGAGCATCCGGAGCAGTCGCGCCTCGTCCATATGGCCAGTCGCATCCAGACCGTAGAGCAGATCATTGTGCATGATCCGGCGACGGTCCAGTTGGCGGCGCATGCGCGCCAGCCAGGGGCGCAGAAAGACAGACCAAAGTGCCGGGGCCAAACCTTTGGCACCTCCACAACGCGCCGCCCCCAGAGGTTCCCAAGGCAAACGCACCGCCCGCAAACCAAACTCCTCCCCGATATCCAGCATCAGCATCAGTACCGTGGGGTGCAAATGCAGATGTTTGTGGGCATTGGCATGGTCCAGTTCTAAACCGGTCGCCGCAAAAGCCGCAAACTGGGCACGGATCTCGGCCGCCAGTTGTTTTCTAACCTGGGGCAAAAAGAAGTAGCGCACCCCCCGTAGCCAGAGATCGGCGGCAAAACGCCCCTGCTTATCGACCAAATCAGGTACCTGCGCTGCGGGGAGCAGGGGTGCCCCATCTACCAGCGTGAGATGCAGGCCTACGCCCAGGCGTGGCAGTTCTCTGGCACGGGCGACAGCATCCTCAACCGCCGGTGCAGCCACCATGAGACTGGCGGTAGTCAGCACACCATCACGATGCGCTGACTCCACCGCCTCATTCACCGCCACATCCAAGCCAAAGTCGTCGGCGTTGAAGATGACCCGCCGACCGCCGACCTGCCCCACCTCAGCCGTGGCGCTGTCGGAGTAAACGGACGAATTCGACACCCTCGCGCAGACGACGTTTCATCATTTGCGTGCTCTTGATCATCTCACCCGTGATTT
>JAWNZB010000243.1:0-1408 GCA_038447835.1 Candidatus Igneacidithiobacillus chanchocoensis
CTTCGGCTGGCCTATACTTGGGCGCGTCACGAGGCCTGCCAAGCCAGCACACACAGTCGTGCTGGCCGCCAAGCCAACACGACAAACAGCACAGCAGTGGAAGCTGCATAGGCCGCCCCCGCCAGGGGTGGTCTAGTCCGATGTAGCCGCGTGCCTCTAACAGGGCTGGCGCGGCTGCGAAGAGCGCTGGGAGCTGAAATGCTCCTTTCGACTCAATCACGCTCTTTGACAATGGAGGATTGGGCGACTGCGAAACGGGCTGCCTGGTAACAGAGCAGTACCTGATGGCCGTGAAAGCTGGTGGAAACCCAGCCCTAGGGAGTAGCAGAAATGCGACTGACTAGGCCCGACACGTAGGCTTCTGAGACTCGAGAAATCGAGTAGGGACCCGAGGTGAAAACTGGAAGGTCTGGCACCCAGCGAAGGCTGGGGTCGATGTAAAGCTTAAGCGTGTACTTGTAACCCCTAGAGGGAGCATTCGGGAGAGGGCCAAATGACTTTGGCCCCAAGCTTGTGATGCGGTGGTGCATTGGTAGGCGAAGAGGTTCGTTGTGTAGTACCCGAGGGTTTTTGGAATCTTTTCCCGGGGAAACTGGCATAAAAGCTGGGTAGGCGTAGCTAAGCAAAACGAACGGAGCCGACCGCTAAACAAGCGCTAACGGAAGCGCCCGACCGTCGAAT
This sequence comes from Candidatus Igneacidithiobacillus chanchocoensis, assembly GCA_038447835.1. Taxonomy (GTDB): domain Bacteria; phylum Pseudomonadota; class Gammaproteobacteria; order Acidithiobacillales; family Acidithiobacillaceae; genus Igneacidithiobacillus; species Igneacidithiobacillus chanchocoensis. The sequence continues at coordinate 682 of JAWNZB010000243.1, forward strand.
AGACGAGGGCAACCATCTAAGCAGGGAACCGCCAAATCGCCAGTAACGGGTGGCGCCGTGAAATGGTGATGGCGGAGGAGATGAGGCAAGTATGAGACACCAGAGCTGCTGACCAATGTGGTAGCTCGGTGAGCCGAGGATGACTCGGGTAAGAAAGCCACTGTCGGACGAAAGTGCTAGCGACGGGAGTCGCAGGTTGTGTGAAGTGACAGAGGGTGCGTCTTGGCGGGCGCGTCCTCAGCAGTGGGCGTGGCAAGACTTGGCGGTCTTGCCTGCCGCATCCAGTTTGGCGACTGGATGCAAAGCTAACACGGCTGGCTCAGAACATCGAGACAGCTAGGAAAGGGTCTGCGCCGCTTTTGCGTTGCGCAGGGTTTCAATATTTCGTGCTCGATTTTGCGGTGATGGGTGGCTCCCAAAACGGCAAGACTCGATCGGTGGTGTGCACCGGAACCACGCAAAACACCGGTACTGCTGACCTCGCCCGAGCCGGGGCGCGCCCCCTTGAGTGGGCATTTTTGGCGTTCTCTGAACGCCGCACTACTACGACATAAGCCTGCAAAGGCTTTTCGACCCTTACGTCCCATGCTCACCGTCCGGTGGCATGGGATTTCTTTTTGCCGTCGCCCGTGCCGTGCCCGCCCTTGCGCCCTATCATCTGGGACACCAAGACCCAGGCCCTAAAAAGGCTCACCTGTAAGGAAGTCCCATGCGCATCACAGTGCCA
>JAWNZB010000244.1:0-1407 GCA_038447835.1 Candidatus Igneacidithiobacillus chanchocoensis
CCTTGCGGCGGGTTCAGTTCAGCTTTGTGTGTTTACTGATGCGTGCAGGAACTGGGCAGATACTTTTGCGGAAGAGCTGAAGTGCAGGTCCAAGTGATCGAGCCCGCGCCGCCCGTACCGGTCAGCACAATGGGGCTTGTCAAAGCCGTATTGGCCTTGAAGCCGTTAGTGCTGCTAAATGTGGCCGTAATGGTTCCGGTACTGGCGGATGTGCTAGCAACAGTCACACTCGATACATAATTCCCTTTGATGTCGCCAGGAGCTGCGACACCTGCTGCGGAATTGTCCGCCGGAAACTTGCCGCTGTTGGTGAAATATTCAGCCACTGCAGTCTTGGCACCATCCGCCAACGACAGACCTTCCGTTACTTGGGCGCGAATGGTGTAATCTTGATACGCTGGAATCGCGATGGCCGCCAAAATACCAATAATGGCCACGACGATCATCAACTCGATCAGCGTGAAGCCTTGTTGCAGTTGCTTTTTCATCTGAAACTCCTGAGAGTGGAAAGTAAAAAAATCAATCACGGTTGGGCAAAAAATAACCGCAGCCTGGGGCGGAACAAAGCCTGGAGATGCTGCTTACCCCAGACTGCGGTGGACTGACATCACCCCCCGATGGGCAGGAGAGATAGAGCACATGCCGTGCCAGCCATTTTGTGTCTTGCTCTCCTCATTTTTCGTGAACTGCTTCACGAAAACCGGCGCATCGGCCCTCTCAGCCGCCGACAATCTTTGCTGGGCCTGCCAATTTTTGTCAGGTGAGGCGAAAATTGGCGATGCGCGCAAGCGCCCAAGCCGCCGCGAGGGGCGATTTGGCGCAGGTCAGCTTGCTGACGCGGCTGGAAACCAAGTGGGTGTTGCGCGGCGGGGACAAGGTGGGCTGGCCGGAGGGGATCGGGCTGTTCAAAAAACTGCTGGAATGCGCCGACCTGCTGATTGAAAACGAGGATGGGTGGATCGCTGCGGGCGCAACCCCCTCCTAGCCTCCCCCACTGCGTGGAGGAGGAGCAAACACGCCCTCTCCACTTGTGTGGAGGGTAGGGGAGGGGGAAGGTTTTTGCGCGGAGACCAAGACGCTCTGAGAATTCTCAAACTCGCGCCTGCCAGCATCCGCGCCGAGGCGAAGCCTCACTTCATGGACAGTCCGGGTTTAACTGCACGAAGTCGGCAGATAGGCGCGGGGGACGCCGTTGGCGTTGGGTGTGCCGCCTGGCGCGGTGGTGCAAACCCAGCTCAGTGCGCCCTGCGAGCCGGTGCCTGCGAGGTAGAGGGTTTTGCCGCTGAGGTTGGCATTGGCATGGTTGCCGTAGGTGATGGTGACCAGCCCGGCCGATGCGTTGCCTGATATGGAGATGCTGCTGACATAGTTGCCGGAGATGGTGACTGGGTCGGTCAACCCGGCAGA
>JAWNZB010000009.1:0-39041 GCA_038447835.1 Candidatus Igneacidithiobacillus chanchocoensis
GGCGCCAATTTGGAGCGCAGTGTACCCGACGCCTTTGCCGGAGGCGGGCCTTTGCAACTCGACCTGCACACGCCAAGCTTTACCACGGCGGCGCGCATTGTCGATGCCATCAATCGTAGCCTCGGTTACGGCACGGCCGAGGCCCTCAATGCGGGGGTGGTGCAGGTACGGGCGCCGAGCAATCCCAGTCAGCGCGTCAACTTTTTGGCATTGATCCAAAACCTGAATGTCAATCCGGAAACACCGCTGGCCAAGGTAGTAATCGATGCGCGCAGTGGCACGGTGGTGCTCGGGCAGAACGTGACCCTGGGCAGCTGTGCCGTGGCCCATGGTAACCTTTCGGTCACCATCTCGCAGAAATATCTCGTAAGTCAGCCAAATCCGCTAGGCGCTGGGCAGACGGTGGTCGCTCCCCAGGCCAATGTCAAAATCAAGCAGCCGCAAGCCAAGCTGCTGATGTTTGAACCCGGCGTGAGCCTCGAGGCGGTGGTACGCGCCCTTAATGCGGTTGGTGCGACGCCTACGGATCTCATTGCCATTCTGCAGGCAATGAAGGCCGCCGGCGCGTTGCACGCCCAGCTGGAGGTGATATGAGCGATGCGGGTATTTCTCTGCAGGCGCAGACCCAGGCAGTATCCCTGGGCGGAAAGGGCGCGACGGCAGCTGGTGCCAACGCCCTTGGTTTTGCGCAACTGCAGCAGTTGCACCAAGAAGCACAGGCGAAAAATCCTGCCGCCATTCTCGCCACCGCCAAGCAATTTGAGGCGATGCTGCTCAATGAAATGCTCTCCTCCATGAGCAAGGCTACCTTTGGCTCGGATCTGCTCGGTTCCAACAGCGGGCCGATGTTTCAGTCCCTTTTCACCCAACAGATTGCGCAAACCGTGGCGCAAGGACGGGGCATTGGCCTGGCGAGCACTCTGGCCAAGGAAATTGCCAATCGTTACCACCTGCACTGGAGTGCCAATGCGGCAGCCAAGGCGGAGGCCGCCGACACGCCGGTGACAATTCCGGCAGCTCCGGCGCAACCCACGCCCGGCACGACCAGTGCGAATTGGAAACAGCCAGGGCAGAGCCTGGTGCAGCGGGCCCGCGCCTTTGTCCAGAGTATTCTCCCAGCAGTCCGCCAAGCGGCAGTGCAACTCGACGTGTCCCCTGTTGCCATTCTCGCGCAGGCGGCCCTCGAGACTGGCTGGGGTGCCCATGCCCCCGGCGATAACCTCTTCGGTATCAAGGCCGGAACGGGCTGGACCGGAGCGGCAGAAAAGAATCTCACCAACGAGTTCATCAATGGCGTGAAAGTTGTGGAGGACGACAGCTTCCGTGCCTACAGCAATGTGGTCGCCAGTGTTGAGAATTATACCCAGTTGCTTCTCAACAACCCCCGTTACCGGGCAGCTTTGGGGCAGGGCAATAACATCGCCGGCTTTGCGCAGGCCCTCCAGAATGGGGGCTACGCCACCGATCCCACCTACGCTGCCAAGATCACCGAGTTGGCCCAAGGACCCGTTATGCAGGCCGCCTTGGCAGGTACGGGGCTAAGCCCTTGAGTTTTGCGCCAGCTGTGACGTTATCCCAGGGAGGATAGACGGAGATGGGCATGGAAGCCGAAGATCAACCCGAATTGGAAGCCGTGTGGCGCCTGACGCTACGGCTGCAGGAAGCGCAGGCCGCCTTAGTGGCGGGCAAGGTAGCTGGCGAGCAAGAGCTCGCCTTGCAACAGGATCTTGCCCAACAACTTCTGCTGCTGCGCAGTAGCGCGGGCTCGCGTCCCCCAGGGGCGGAGTTGGCGGCGGCGGTATTGAAGTTGCAAGAGACGGTGGCCTCCTTCGAGCACCTACTGCGCGTGGGTATGGGGCAGATTCGCGAGCGTCTGGAGCCCAGCAGTCCCACCTCCGCCTCGAGTTTTGCTGATCGCATCGGCCGCGGTCATTCTTTGGGGAGTGCCTGAACCATGTCGGGAGTATCGGGACTGATCAATGCTTCGCTGAGTGGTCTTCAGGCCGCGCAAGAGGCCTTGCAAGTGACCGGCAACAACATTGCTAATGTCAATACGCCGGGCTACAGCCAAGAAACGGTTGTGCAATCGACTTTAACCCCTAACTACCGGGGTGGGCAGTTTTATGGGAATGGCACCCAAATCAGTAATGTCCAGCGAGTATATAGCAGCTTTCTACAGGGTCAGGTGTGGTCGGCAACGGCGGGTGCCAGCGGCGCCTCGATCCTCAACCAGAATTTGCAGCAAGTCATGGGTCTGCTCAGTAGCGGCAGTGTCAGCTCTCAGATTCAGCAATTCTTTTCCGGGGTCGCGCAAGTAGCGGCGAGCCCTAGCGATCTTCCCGCGCGCCAGACCCTCCTTGGTGATGCCCAGTCGCTGTCAAGCAATTTTCAGAGCCTAGCGCAGCAGCTCAATAGCATCGGTCAGGGCGTAAACCAGCAACTGCAGCAAGGTGTGCAGACCGTCAACAGTCTGAGCAAGCAGATTGCTCAAATCAATCAGCAGATTGCCAGTTTGCAGGGAGAGGGTAACGGCAATCCCAACGATCTCCTCGATCAACAAGACCAACTCATCACCCAGCTCAGTGCCCAGGTGGGTGTGCAGGTGATGCAGCAAGGCAATCAGACGAATGTCTATCTGAGCAATGGACAGGTCTTAGTTGCTGGTACCCAGGCCTTTGCTCTGGCTACCCAGGCAAGCAATTATGACAGTCGGAGTTTGACGATAGCCTATAGCGGTTCGCTGGGCAGCGAGCGTCTTAGTCAGGGTCTTGTCGGTGGCGCGCTGGGTGGATTGCTGCAATTTCGGCAGCAGTCTTTGATTCCCGCCCAAAATGGCCTAGGCTTGTTAGCGGACGGCCTGGCGGCGACCCTCAACCAGCAACAAGCACAGGGGCTAAACCTCAATGGCAGTAGCGGCTCCGCGCTATTTTCCGTAGCACCGGTGCAGGTTTTTGCCAATGCACAGAACCAGAGCAGCGGGGTGAGCGTCCAAGGCCAGATCACTAATGTCGCCAACTTGCAGGGGCAAGACTATATCCTGCAGGTGAGTTCTGGCGGCGTTTGGCAATTGCGCAATGCCAGTACGGGCGCCTTGGTAGATAGTACCAGTGGCAGCAGCAGCAGCGGTGGCGTAACGAACCTGAACTTCTCTCAGGAGGGTTTTCAGTTGCAGGTTAGTGGTTCGGTTGCAGCGGGCGACAGCTATTTGGTCGAGCCTACCCGCTTGGGGGCATCTCGCCTGCAAACACTGTTACAAGATCCGTCCGGGATCGCTGCAGCAAGCCTATATGTGGGTAGTGCCGGTGTGGCAAGCAGCGGTGGCATTGTCAACAATAATCTCGGGAATATGACCTTGTCTGCCGGGCAGTTCGTTAGTGGTACGAGTGCTGGGGCGGTGCAGGTCAGCGGTCTGCATTTCCCACTCACCACCCTGAGTTTACAGTTTGCCAGTGGGGCGAGCAGCGGTACGGCAAACTTTACCATCACCAGCTCCGGCACGACCTTGGCCTCGGGGACCGTTGCTCTCGGTAGCTCTGGCACCGCCATCGATATTGCCTACCCAAGCAATCCCCCGGGTGGCTTTTACCAGATGGTCTTGTCGGGCAATTTGGTGGGTGCGGGAGATACCCTCACCCTCAGTCCGGGCGGGCCAGGAAGCAATGGCAATGCGCAAGCCATGTCTTCCTTGGCCACCCAGGGAACACTAAATGGTGGGCAAAATAATTTCTCTGCACAGGCCGCGCAGCTCCTTGCGCAGGTCGCAACGCAGACCAATCAGGCGCAGACCACGAGTCAGGCGCAGCAATCTTTGCTCGCGCAAACCCAGGCGGCGCAGCAGTCCTACTCTGGGGTAAATTTGAATCAGGAGGCTGCCAATCTGATTTTGTATCAGCAGGCCTATCAAGCGGCGGCAAAGGCAATTTCTATTGGTAACACATTATTCCAGTCCCTCATGCAGTCCCTGTAGAAAAGGAGACAGACTATGCGCCTGAGTACACAGCAGATATTCCAGACCGGGCTCAACGGCATGTTGCAGCAGCAGAATACGCTCAATAATCTGAGCGAGCAGCTATCTACGGGTAATGCCCTAAATAATCCCGCTAGTAATCCTACCGCGTATGGACAGGTATTGAATTTGGGAAGCCGCCTCGCCAATTTGAATAACTATCAACAAAACAACCAGTATGTGCAGCAAAATCTAAGCCAGAGTAGCAGCACCCTGCAGAGTGTGGGTACCTTGCTCAATCAGGTGCAGCAGTTAGCGGTACAAATGAATAATGGCACTGTCAATGGCAATGACCTACAAAATGCTGCCACTGCCATGCAAAACAATTTGCAGCAGCTGGTGCAGCTTGCCAACACCCAGAACGCCAACGGCAAATACATTTACGGTGGTTCCCAAGATAATAACCCACCTTTTGCCTTACAGAGCAACGGTCAGGTGGTTTATCAAGGCGATGGTGGCACCAATTCTCTGCAAATTGGTCCTTCTCTGAGCGTGCCGAGCAATCAGCCGGGCAATGAGATATTCATGGACATCCCCGCTGGCAATGGAACCTTCACCGTTACGCCGAGTTCTGGCAATTACAGCGCTGGTAGTTCGGGTACGGTTACCTTGGGCGCAGGATCGGTCCTGGATCCTAGCGCAGCCCAGAACGCCTTCGTGGCGCAGGGCGCAAGCTATCAAATCAGTATCAGCCAGGGCAGCAGCGGTATGACCTATACCGTAAGCAGTGGTAATGGCAATCCGCCAACAAGCTGGAACCCGGTTAGCTCCGGGAGTTATGTTGCCGGGCAAAGTATCGAAATTCCGGGTACCAATGGTCCCATGGCGCAGATAACCGCCCAGGGCACGCCGGGGTCCGGGCAAACCGATACCTTTACCCTCCAGGCCGCCAAGCCACAGAGTTTGTTCCAAACCTTTCAAGACATCATTACCGCTCTACAGGCGGGTGCCGGTTCGGTGACTGCTAACACCCAACGTGCCCAAGGCCTGAGTAATGCCTTGGCAAACCTTAGCGCTGCGCAAACCCAACTCCTCAGTACGCAAGCTGCTATCGGCTCGCAGCTGCAAGCAGCGCAATCGGTGAGTACACTCAATACCAACCTAACGCAGCAGTTCCAGACCACCCAAAGCAGCCTTGCCGATATAAGCTATCCTGAAGTCATTACCCAGTTTCAAGAAAGCAGCACGGCCCTCCAGGCGGCGCAAAAAGCTTTTGCACAGGTGCAAGGGCTGAGTTTGTTTAATTACCTAAGTTAGGAGGACGCATTGCAAACCTCTTCTAAGCCAGTCATCGGCGTTGTTTTGCCAACTAAAAATCGCTCGGCTTTCTTGCGCGATGCTGTTCAATCAATATTGAAACAGAAATATCAACGTTGGACTTTGTGCGTGATTAATGATGGGGGAGAATCTGTTGCGGAGTTGATAACGCGGTTTAATGACCAGAGAATCAAGCTGATTGAGCTTAATAAAAGTTACGGCGTTTCTGAAGCGCGAAATATTGGTTTAAGAGTTATAAAAGCTGACGTGATTACATTTCTGGATGACGATGACATATTTTTGCCCAATTATTTTGAGAAACTATCTATTAGTATGGTTAGTTCAGATGTTTTTGTGTGTGGAAGTGTTTATGTTCTTGAAAAGATAGTTTCTGGAAGGAGAAAAGAGGTTGGTAGGTTTCAGCCATATAATCGAATGCGAGTTGATTATAATGTACTTCTTGGTGGCAATTATATTCCTTTTCCATGCATTTCCTATCGTAGTGATAGAATAGATGAAATATTTTTCGATCAAGAATTGAAAGTTTATGAGGATTGGGATTTTATCTTACGATTATTTTTTGGAAGAAAAGTTAGTCAGTGCGATGAGCCTCTCGTGGAAATTAGGCAGAGGCCTGATTGTGAAGATTCTGCTACTACTGCGGCTGGTTTCTTGCGGTGGATGGATTGTTTCGAAAAAGTTTGCGCTAAATTCCCTACCAATAACCCAGATATTATAATACGAAGGGTAAAAACCAGACAGGAGATAATCAACACAAAACTTCAGAATTCTCTCGGCAATGGTTCGGAGAGGTCGATTTTGATGCCGACTGCAGGGGCTCTTGATGCCGCGGCGATTTGTGTTAATCAGGATCAGGTTGAAATCGAAACCTTGCATGAAGGAGAGTTGCTTTGCGCCTCCTGTGCAGTGCTGATTCATATTTTTTACGCTGATTTATGGGATGAGATATCCACAGAAGTTCGTCGTATTGCTGCGGTCAAGGATCTTTATATTTCACTTTGCGCGGAATCTCAAAAGCTCCTTCCCAAAATTATTTCTGATTATCCGGCAGCGCGGGTAGTCCTTGTCAATAATTGTGGCCGAGATATAGCGCCAAGATTGTATCTAGCCAAGCTTGCGCTGGCCAATGGCGCTGAGTTTATGTTGTTCCTACATGGAAAAAAATCCCCTCATTTGAAGGAGTTAAATACTGGTCAGGTACGCGGAACTTTTCTTGAAAATCGCGATGGGGATCGTTGGCGTCGCGAGTTGATCGCGTCATTGTGCGAAAATTCAGAAGTCATTCTTAAGAAATTTTGCTGTGATGAGAGGCTTGGGATGGTGGGCCCGGCTGGATTTTGGATCATGTTGGTGCCGGATGGAAACTTACCATTATTGCAAGTATTGGGGAAAAAATTAGAATTAAATTTATGGTTCGGCTTGGATGGGTTCTTTGCTGGCAGTATGTTTTGGGTGCGATCTTCGGCCATATCTCCGTTGTTAGCTAGTGTTGATTCTGGACTATGCTTCGAGGACGAAAAGGGTCAGCTAGATCATACGTTAGCGCATGCGTATGAAAGAATCTTCGCTATACAGGTTAAGCATGCGGGTTTTCGCGTGGAGGATACATCTGGGCAAGTCCTGCTGGCGCCAGATAGGAAATTAGAGACTTGGCTACCCGAGTCCCGCTGGCTTCCATCGGAACAATCCTGGGCGTCAAAGGCCTCCCATACCTCTGACCAGATACCGCCTCGAATCACGTTTGCAGTGTTGTTAAATGCTGATCGATCTGCTCAAGGAACGATAGGTTCCTTATCTACACAGTGGCAGAAAGTCGAGTTACTGCAAATCGAAACTGGGCCAGCAGAGGATACTTGGCTCGCGCGCGCAGGTGTTCGGCTTCTCGATTGCACAGCCGACTGGCTCGCCTTTATCGACGCCGGCGATCAATTGTCTGCCGATGCAACATTCCGCATTCAGCAGGCGATCGAGCAGCACCCCGAATGGCAGTTGCTCTATACCGACGAAGATTCCCTTACGGCTGATGGGCAGCATGTAAACCCGCACTGCAAGCCTGATTGCAATATCGATTATCTGCGTAGTTTACCTTATGTGGGCGGTTTGCTGGTGATCAAGAAGGAACTCTTTGCCGCCCTGGGGGGCTTTGATCCTGCCGCGGATGGTGCCGAGGACTACGATCTTGTGCTGCGTGCTTGGGAGCGGGTAGGAGATGCGGGAATAGGGCATATTCCCGAGGTGCTCTATCATCGCTTGCAAGGCGGTGGGCACTGCACCAAATCCATCGAGGAAATTCTGGCGGCAAGTAAGGGCGCTCTCGAGCGACATCTGCAACGATTGGGGATTGCGGCCGAGGTTCTCCCTGGTCCTTTTCCGCCCTCTACCCGCGTCCGTTATCCCCTCACAGCAACGCCGGTGGTTTCCATCATTGTGCCCAGCCGTAATCAGTTGGGTATGCTTCAGCGTTGTGTCGAGTCGATTATCGAAAAAACGCGCTACCCCCACTACGAAATACTGATTGTCGACAATGGCAGCGATGATCCCGAGACCATCAACTATCTGGAATTGCTCGCGGCGCAAGAAGAAAGCCTGGGTGGTCGTCTTCGGGTGCTGCAGCACCCCGGTCCATTCAACTTTTCGGCGATGAATAACCGCGCGGTGGCGGCGGCTAAGGGGGAATTTCTCCTACTGCTCAATAACGATACTGCAGCCTTGCATGACGATTGGCTGGACGAAATGGTGAGCCATGCCTTGCGGCCGGAGGTAGGGATCGTTGGCGCCAAATTGCTTTTTCCTGATGGTAAAATACAGCACGCGGGGGTGATATTGGGCATGAAAGGGCCGGCGGAACACCCTTTCATTGGTCAACCCCCGGAATATCGGGGTTATTTTGGCCGCGCCATGCTCACGCAGAATTTATCGGCGGTAACTGGCGCGTGCCTCCTGATTGCCAAATCACTCTATGCCGACGTTGGTGGACTCGATGAAAAGAGTTTCCAGGTTTCCTATAACGACATCGATTTGTGTCTCAAAGTGCGCGCGTTGGGTAAGAAAATTGTTTTTACCCCTTGGGCCATGCTGCTGCATGAGGGATCGGCGAGCCAACGGGGTGAGGTCGAGCAAAAACCCAATCCGGAAAAGGAAAAACGCTTTGCTGGCGAAAAGATGGCATTTTACCGGAAATGGATGCCGCAGTTGGCCTTTGATCCTGCCTATAACCGCCAGCTGAGTCTTGCGAGTACCGATTTTTTCATCGAGAGCGAGGCCGCACTGACCTGGGATCCCGCCTGGCGTCCGCGCCCACGCATCCTGGTGCATCCTGCCGACCGCGAGGGTTGCGGCGAGTATCGCATTATCAGCCCGATGCGTGCCCTACAGCAGGCCGGGCGGGTGCAGGGTTGGGAAACCATGCGCATTTTTGAGCCGGCAGAAATGGCGCGCATAGCGCCGGAGAGCATCGTCTTGCAGCGGCAAATGGAGTGGCCGCAGATCGAGGCCTTGGAGCGCCACAAGGCCTTGTCGAAAGCATTCCGCGTCTTCGAGATTGATGATCTCATCACCAACTTACCGGTAAAAAGTCTGCACAAGGCCCACATTCATAAGGATATTGCCAAGCGGTTTCGCAAGGCGGCAGGGCTCTGTAACCGATTGGTGGTAGCCACAGAACCCCTCGCCCAAGCCTACAGGGGCTTCAGCGACGAGGTCCGGGTACAGCCCAACTGCATTGAGGATGCCATTTGGGGCAAGTTGCAACCGACGCGGCGTGGTGCTGCCAAGCCGCGGGTGGGCTGGGCTGGCGGGGTGGGGCATACGGGCGACTTGGAGATGATTGCCGATGTGGTCCGCGACTTGGCCAGTGAGGTCGACTGGATCTTTTTTGGGCTCTGTCCCGACGCCTTGCGGCCTTATGTTGCCGAGTTTCACGGTGGTGTGCCTTTGCCGCAGTACCCTGCCAAGCTGGCCAGTCTGGATCTCGACCTCGCCGTGGCGCCGCTGGAAGAGAACCCTTTCAATGAGGCAAAAAGCCACTTGCGGCTCTTGGAATACGGTATTCTCGGCTACCCCGTGGTCTGTTCGGACATTTTTCCCTACCAGGGCGATTTCCCTGTATGGCGGGTGGCCAACCGCTACCGCGACTGGACCCGGACGATTCGCGAGGCGATAGCGGATCGTGCCGCCCTCGCCGACGCCGGTGACCGGCTGCGCGAGCATGTACGTAGGCACTGGTTGCTGGAAGAGCATCTCGATGATTGGATGAAGGCCTGGCTGCCCTAGATCAGGCCCCGCGCAAGCGCGTCTCGGTTGCATACCGACCGATCGGTCAGTACACTGCAGAAAATCGTGGAGAGACCGATGAGCGATTCCGAGAACACTTCTGTGGTCGTCATCACCATCGCGGTCATGCTCGCGGTGGTCATGCAGGTGCTCGATCTGACCATCGTCAATGTCGCCCTCACCTACATGAGCGGCTCGCTGCAGGCCAATAGCGATCAAATCACTTGGGTATTGACCAGCTACATGGTCGCCAACGTCATCCTGTTGCCCCTTACCGGGCTCCTAGTGGAGCGTTACGGGCAACGCGCAGTCATGCTCTGGAGCGTGGCTGGTTTTGTCGTCGCATCGGCTTTGTGTGGACAGTCGCACAGTCTGCCCGAAATTGTGCTGTGGCGGCTGCTGCAAGGGTTTTTTGGTGCCTCTCTGGCGCCGGTGGGGCAGACCATCATGCTCAGTACCTATCCGCCACAAAAGCGCGGACAGGCGATGGCAATTTTGGGCATGGGCATCATGGTCGGGCCTATCCTCGGTCCGACCCTCGGCGGTTGGTTGACGGATACCCTCAGTTGGCGCTGGGTATTCTACGTCAATATCCCTTTTGGGGTTCTCGCCTTTTTGTTGCTGCGCTCGGTGCCCAATCTCGGTCGCAGCGAGCAGCCGCGGCGTATCGACTGGCTGGGCTTTGCGCTCATGGCCGTCGGTTTTGGCGGTCTGCAGGCACTGCTTAGTCTCGGTAACCAAGACGATTGGTTCAGCTCGCATACGATTGTCATCCTGAGCCTAGTTGCCGTTCTGGGCCTGTTATTTTTTGCTTGGCGCTCCTTATCGATCGATTATCCGGTGGTGAATTTACGCCTCCTCAAGGATGCCAATCTCGCGCTCGGGAGCGTGGGTATTGCCATATTTGGCTTGGCGCTTTTCGGCGCCATGGTGATTTTGCCGATTATGCTCGAGGACTTTCTGGGTTATGAGGCTTTTACGACGGGTCTGGTGATGGCGCCCCAGGGTGTTGGTGCGATGATTGCGATGATGTTCGCCGGCCGCTTACTGGCACGCAACATCAACCCGCGCAATATTGTTTTGGTAGGAATTGTTTTCGGCAGCGTTGGCAGTTGGTATACCACGAAATACAATCTCGATATTAGTGCGTGGTGGATTATTTGGCCCGCATTCATTCGTGGAATTGGCATGGGTCTAGTCAGTATTCCGCTGTTTACCTTGGCATTTTCTACCATCAATGCAAAAGACCAGGCGGAGGGCTCGGGAATTTTTAATCTCATGCGCACGCTCGGCGGCAGCATCGGCATTGCCATTGTCTCGACAGTAATGACCCAGGGGCAGCAAATGGGCTGGAATCAAATGGGGGGGCACGTTAACCCTTTCAATCCGGCTTTGCATCGGTATTTGGAAGCCATGGGGTTAGGGAAGACGGAGCAAGCTTGGCACATACTCGGGCAACTTGTGATTCTTCCCCAAGCGGGCATGCGCGGGATATTGGATGCCCTTATCCTCGCGTTCTACAGTTTCTTGGCCTTATTCCCATTGATCCTGCTGCTGCGTAGACCGAGAGCTAAGCCCAAGGCCGCGGCGCAGGAATTGCCGGGGCACTGATCATTGCTCGGCAGCGGTGGGTTCCAGTTGCGGCAACCAGAGGGTGCGGGCAAAGCCCCAGTCCAGCAATTTGAGGCTTTCCCAAGAAGTTTTCCAGAAGCCTCTGCTTTCGTTATGAAAGGAGGGAACGCCCAGGACCACGGCAATCAGATGCACATCGCCTTGGGTTCCGGTAACGACCAAACAATGGCCCGCAGCATCGGTATAGCCGCTTTTCATACCGGTCACGAAGGGCACGCGGCCGACCAGAAGATTGGGGTTGGGGCTGGTGATGCCGGCGTAAGTGAAATTCTCGTGGTTGAAATAGGGCATAAAGCTGGGAAAGCGCTGCATGATGTTGCGCGCCAAAATCGCCTGATCGTAGGCGCTGGAGTAGTTGTTGGGATGTGGCAATCCATCAGGGTTGTTGTACGTGGTGGAGACCATGCCAAGCTGCTTTGCCGTGACGTTCATTTGCTGCACAAAGCTGGGCACGTTGCCACTTACCAGCACCGCCGCCTCTACTGCGGCGTCGTTGCCCGAGGGGACCGTCATGCCAAGAATGAGTTGGGAAAGGGTAAAGGGCAGGCCGGCACGCAGAAACATCGACGAGCCGCCAGTGCGTAAGGCAGCGGGGGAGGGCGTATATTGACCATGGCGTTGCAGATGACCGTTGCTGATGTCTTGAAAAAGCAAATACAACGTCATCAGCTTACTCAGGCTGGCAATGGCATAAGGCTGATAGGCGTTCTTTGCCGCCAGGATCTGCCCCGTATCCGCATTCATGAGGATGTAGGAGCGGGCATCGATGGGAGGCTCAGCTGCAACCGTTTCCGCATTGGCCTCGCTGGCCACCCAAGGTGCCAGAAGAAACATCATAAAAAACAAAGAATTGATGAAAGTTTTCCGTATCGCGACCACGACGCTGCCGCTCCATGCTAAAGTGATGGTTTAGAGTGTAGGCGTTTTTCTCTATTTTTCAATACAATTTATAGGAGCAGGTTATGCACATTGGGGGCGAGTTGTCCGCCACCGCTAGTCTCGCGGCCAGTAGTCTCATGGCCCATCCCCTGTTGTGGGGGATTGCTGCCTTCATCGTCTTTCTGGCTTTTTACGTGCGAGGCGTGATTGGTTTTGGCTCAGGGCTGATCTCGGTTTCCTTGTTGACGCTACTTTTCCCCATCAAGGAAGTCGTGCCGGTAGTCCTGCTCCTCGATTTGCTCGGCTCCGTACTTTTGGGTGCCTACGATTTCTCCGAAATCCGCTGGCCAGAACTGCGCTGGCTGCTTCCCGGCAGTTTGCTAGGACTCTTGATTGGCGCCTTTGTGCTAGCGGATAGCAACGCGCAGGATCTTACCCGCTTTCTCGGTGTTTTCATCCTTGCGTATGTGCTCTATGCCCTGTTGCTCAAGCCGGAGAAATTGCCACGTTTGTCGCTACCTTGGGGTGTGCCCTTGGGAACCTTTGGGGGAATCATCGGCAGCCTCTACGGCGGTGGTGGTCCGCCCATTGTTGCCTATTTGCAGATGCGCCATCTCGACAAGCGAGCCTTTCGCGCCACCTTTCAGGGCATTGCTCTGTCGGATAATGTGATCCGCGCCTTTATGTACATTTTTTTGGCGCTACTCACCGGCCCCTTGGCCCTGGGCTTTCTGCTGCTGGTGCCGCCGACCTTGCTTGGCCTTTGGGCTGGCAATCATCTGCATTTCAAAATCAATCAACAGGCCTTTTTGCGCGGTACCCTGATCGTCTTGGCCATCGTCGGCCTCAAATATTTGCTCTAAGGAGAAGCGAGATGATTTCTGCTGAAGAACTACGGGCGCGTTCGCAAGGCGCTATGTCTTTGCATATTGCCTTCATTGGGGTAGTCAATGGACTGTTCGCGGCCCTGCATCGAATGGGGCCGACATCGGTTGCGGCATTGGCGCAAGAAACTCATCTCGATGCCGGATACCTGCAGCGCTGGTGCGATGCCGCCTACGCCTTCTCTTGGTTGGAGAAAGAGGGGGAGAGCTATCGCCTTAGCGAAGACGGCGATCTGATGCGGCCAGAGCACCCCCAAAGCCGCATGGCCGCCGCAGTTGGTACGGTACTGAGCGCCCATATGGCGGAACGTGCCGCCGGCCTGATGCGTACCGGCGAGCGCCCTGGCGAGAAGGTCTTGGCCGAGCGGGAAACGATCTTGCCCTGGTTTGGTGCCATGTTGGAGCACAATTTCCGCCGTACCTTTGAAGAAAAAATCGTTCCCGCCTTACCTTTTTTTAGCGAAATAAACGCGCGCCAGGGTTTGGCTGTGGATTTGGGCTGCGGCAACGGCTGGTATTTGCGCGCTCTCTTGCACCAGTGCGCCGGTCTGCGGGGTCTTGGTTTGGACGGTTTTGCCGAAAATGTTCGCCAGGCCACAGAGCTTGCCAAGGCCGAGGGGCTGGGAGAGCGACTGCACTTTGCCGAGGGCGATATCCATCATTTTCAGTTGCCTGATCCTGCAGATCTCATCGCCATGAATCGTGCCCTCCACCATGTATGGGAGGAGCGTGGCACACTCTTCGCTCGCCTACAGCAGGAGTTGCGCCCTGGCGGAGCGCTGGTCATTTGGGAACCCGCTTGGCCAGACGACACCCAAGTCCTTCGCGAGCCGGCGTATCGGGGTATGGCCTTTCAGAACCTTACCGAGCACGTGCAGGGTAATCATTTTTTGCGGCCACAAGAAATTGCCGACGCCCTCGCGGCCGCCGGGCTCGAACCCAGTATCCATCCCTTTGGCAGCGATGTGGTGTTGCTCGGGCGGCGCCGCGCCTGACGCATTCTGAGCCCTTGGTTGACACGGGCCCCGGCTTCTGGAATAGTACGCGGACCAGAAAATGGGGCCATAGCTCAGCTGGGAGAGCGCTTGAATGGCATTCAAGAGGTCAGCGGTTCGATCCCGCTTGGCTCCACCAATAAAATCAACAATCTAAGATCACTATGACGGTTAGTTCGTCATCCTCCCTGTGTCAAAGTAATGGCATTAAAAAATCGCCCTCAATTGAATATAGATCTTATTTTTTGATTTGGGTTTCAGAATGTGGATGTCTTCCCATAATCGAGCCTGTTAATGTCAATAGCGGAAAAGCCATTTTTCTGGTGGGACGGGGAGACATTGGTGGTCAATATTCTTGGCAAGCCAGGCGCTTCTAAAGATGCAATTGGTAAGCCCAAGGGAGCACAGCTCAAAGTCAGCGTGACTTCTGCTCCAGAGAATGGTCGTGCCACAGATCACATGGTACGGTTTTTGGCGCGTGAATTTGGTGTGTCGCCTTCGGCAATCGATGTGGTATTTGGCAGAACGAGTATCAATAAGCAACTACGTATTACCGCTCCGCAAAAATTGCCAGCGGTATTTCAGATACAAGAAGATATTTTTTCGGATAAGTAACGACAGAGATTTCTTTACCCTGTTTGATCTGGCGGCTTGTCTGTAATTATTCGCGAGCGTCTTTTTGTGGCAATAACTCTCGTTCCAAACGCTCTTGGAATGACTTGGCGGTAGGAAAGCACAACTTGGCATGGGCTGGAATCCAGATAAATTCTTCGGTTTTTGGATTTCGTCCCTCGCAGTGGCTGTTGATAGTCGCTTGCAGATAGCCTAGGTGACCTATCGGGACGCGGTCAAGCGTACATAGTGTCTCGGCAAAAATATCCATTAGGCTATCATGCATATATTCTGCCATTTTGGGATGTATCCCGGTGCGGCGCGCTACTTCCTGGATGATTTCTGATTTCCTCATGGGACGACTTGATCATTGCGTAAGGCATCCAAAGCTTCGAGAATCTTTTCGGGCTTCGGTGGGCAACCAGGACAACGCCCTTGTACGGGGAGGACCGACTCTACTGGCCCGACGATGGCATAGCTGCCTTTGAATACCCCTCCGGTACAGGCGCAGTCGCCCAACGCCAGGACTTTCTTGGGATGGGCCATGGCATTGTAGGTATCCTGGAGAGCGGCAGCCATGTGCCTGGACACCGGGCCGGTCACCAAAAGAATATCGGCATGGCGGGGGGAGGCAGTAAAACGAAGGCCCGCTTGTTCCAAGCCGTAATGGGGGCCGCCTAGTGCTTGGATTTCTAGTTCGCAGCCATTACAGGAGCCGGCATCTACATGGCGGATGGCGGCACTGCGTGCCAACACCCCTGCACTTTTGTGATGGGGTACCGATCTGCCAACTTTACCAAGACGCCAGGCCTCCTTCAGAATACGGTACATGCAATACCTCCAAAATTGTCAGCCTCAAAGATCCTGACCACTGTAGCTGAGGTTGAAGGATTTATTGATGAGCGGAAAATCCGCGACAATATCCTGCAGCACCGCCTCCTCCAACACCGGCCATAGGGACCACGAGGGATCGTGTGGGTGGCAGCGGGCGATTTTCCCGGCTTCCAAACGGAGAGCTACAAAGACCTCGCCGCGCCACCCTTCTACGATGCCTAGACCCTGCCCTTGCTTGGGCAGCGCACACGGTATTTGGTGACTACCTTCGGGTAGCGCAGCCAGTACTTCCTCCTGCCAGCGCAAGCTGGTAAATACCTCGGCAAAGCGCACTGCCCAACGGGCCGCCACATCACCTTCGGATGCCAGGGCAATTGTCATGGGGAAACGGTCATAGGGGGCGGGCATGAGATGCACCCGTAGGTCCCAAGCTTGGTTACTTGCGCGACCAGCGAGCCCACCCATTCCCCAATGAACCGCCCGAGCTGGGGTAATGGAACCGGTGCCTACTAAACGATCGCGCAAACCGGCGTGTTCACGCAGGAGGAGTTCCAAATCTTGCAGCCGCTCTTGCCAACGTGTAGCGCTGGCACACAGCTGTCGACTGGCGTCTGCAGAGAGATCCACGGCAACCCCGCCGGGGCAGACCACGTCCATCAGGTAGCGGTGCCCAAAGATTCGTTCATTCCCCTGCAATAGTTCCTCTTTCAACGCCATCATCTGGGTGAGGGCAAAGGCAAGTCCGGCATCATTTCCCATCGCCCCCAGGTCTCCCAGGTGGTTTGCAAGACGCTCCCGCTCCAAGCAGATGCCGCGCAGCGCTGTGGCGCGATCGGGCAGTGTGATACCGGCGATGTTTTCCAAGGCCATGCTATAGGCCCAGGCGTAGGCTACGGTATTGTCACCGCTGATTCGCCCCGCCAAGGTGAGACCGCCAATTGGATCCAGACCATGGAATAACCTCTCTACCCCCTTGTGGGTATAGCCCAGACGTTCTTCCAAATGCAGGACCTGTTCTCCTAGGCAGGTAAAACGGAAATGTCCAGGTTCGATGGTGCCGGCATGCACCGGGCCAACAGGGATTTCGTGCGAGTTTTCGTCGGAAAGTGTGACATAGGCGTAATCCGTGTCGCCTTGGACACCCAGTTCGGCTTGTGGAATCGGACCCTGCCGCAGGGGAAAAAAGGAAGCCGGCCAGGCGGCATGGCGCAGCCACGGGCGACGGTCGGTATTGCCCTGGGCATGCACTCCCAATAGATCGGCAATGGCGCGTTCCTGTCGCGAAGCCGTAGGAAAAATTGCGGAAAGACTGGGAAATTCTTCTGCAGTCTCGGGAAGGCGCAGGCGGCACCAAAGGCAGTTATTTTTCTGCAGGAACAGCGCATGAATCAGAAAACTGAGATCGCCCAAGGACTCGCCCCAAATTCCCAGCAAACGCGCTCCCTGTTGCTGCAATTCTTGGGCGATGATTTGCCAGCCTGTCATATCTGTTTCGACGCAGAATAACGGTCCGCTCAGATTGGAAACCGCACCCACCGTCTCCGGAAAAATGGCTTCCTGATTCATTGCAATATCCCGGCGACACTATGCATCCAGCTATCCAAAGAGGCGGGAATCCAGATGCCTAAGGTCATGACCGCAAGGATCTGCAAAAACGCCGGGCGAAGGTCTTTGCTGCTGAGCATTACCTTGGGAGAATTGGGCGCGCCGTAAAGCATTTGCAGGAGCCGGGGGAGGATGGCGGCAAAGGCCGTTCCCAAGCCAAGAAGTAGTAGTGGGGTAATGAACCAGGCTTGCTGAATACTCGCGACAACGATGAGAAATTCACTAAGAAAGAGCGATCCAGGCGGCATGCCCAAAATCGCCAAGATCGAAAGAAGTAAAGACCAGCCGAGAACTGGACGACTGGCAAGAATTCCGCGCAGGTCTTCTAGCTCTCGGGAATCGCTTTCCTGCACTGCGCGACCTACAGAGAAGAATACCGAGGACTTTGCCAGACTATGGCCAAGCATGTGCAGGACGCCCGCAAAGATAGCGAGCGGTCCGCCTAAGCCAAAGGCAATGCAGATGATCCCCATGTGTTCTACGGAGGAATAGGCAAAAAGCCGTTTCACGTCATGCTGGCGGAGCATCGAAAAGGCCGCCAGCAATAGGGAGAGAAGTCCAAAGGCGAGAAGCAGACGCGAGGCAAACACGGGACCCAACGCAGCATCGGCCAGGCTCTTGTACCGCAGAATGGCGTAGAGCGCGACATTAAGCAGGAGCCCGGAAAGCACCGCCGACACTGTGCTGGGCCCGGCGGCATGGGCGTCCGGCAACCAACTGTTGAGGGGGGCGAGGCCTACCTTGGTCCCGTAGCCGACTAGGATGAAGACAAAAGTCAAGGCCATGACCGTGCCATTGAGGCTTGCGGCGTGGTGATGCAATGCTGACCACAACAAGGCTCTTGCTCCTGTTCCCAACACAGGTTGCGCAGCAAAGTACAGCAGAACGGTACCAAAAAGGGCCATCGCCAAGCCCACGCCACAAAGAATGAAGTATTTCCAGGCGGCTTCCAGGCTTTCGCCGCTACGCTGCAGGCTTACCAGCAGCACGGTCGAGAGGGTCGCACCTTCCAAGGCGACCCAGAGGATGCCGAGATTGTTGCTCAGTAGTGCCAAGAGCATGGTCGCCAAAAAACTCTGGAACATGGCGTGATAGAGACGCTGACGTCCTTTGCCAAAGCTGTGGTGCTGCACTTCTTGTTGCCAGTAGCCGGCGGAAAACCAAGCGGTCATCATCCCCACCACGCTATTGAGCAGCACCAGAATCAAGGAAAACGCATCCATGCGTAACTCCTCGCCCATCGCCGCCAATGGTCCGTGCTGCAGAAAATCTTTTGCTGCGAGGACGCTGCACAACAAGACAAGGAAATTGATGGCGACGAAGAGCCAACGCCCTTTGCGACCATCACCCCAAAAAGCAAGGATCGGTACTCCGGCAAGTGCTGAACCCAGGAGCCAAAGCAGGATCATTGATCCTCCCGCAGATGTTCTAGCCAGTGGAGATCCAGGCTTTCGAAGCTTTCGCGGATATGGAAAAAGAAGACGCCAAGAATCACAAAGGCGATTAGGGCATCGAGGGCAACGCCAAGTTCCACGATCAGTGGCATGCCCAGGGTGGCGCTGGTAGCGGCAAAGAACAAAGCGTTATCCATGGCTAGAAAGCCCACCACCTCGGAAATGGCCTTGCGACGGGTAATCATCATCAAAAAAGCGAGGAGAAAGGCGGCCAGGGCAATGCCGAGCATGCCATGCGTAGCTGCGGGCAAAGCGCCGGACAGGGGCGCCGCCAGGGCAAAAGCGAAGATGACTAGAACGATGCCTATAAGCTGGGTACTCGTCACATTCAAGCTCATTTCCACATCGCCGCGCACCTGCAAGCGTCGCAGAAGACGATGGAGCAAGGTAGGAACCAAAAGCCCCTTGAGGGCAAAGGTCAGGGCTGCCGAAAGCCAGAGCAGACGATCGCCCGTGAGCTCGGCGACCAAGGCGGTGCTCACCGCCAGAGTGACTCCCTGCCAGGCCAGCAGATGAATCAGGCTCAAAAGCCGTCGTTGGGCGAGGAGAGCGAAGCTGAGCAGCAACATCCAGGCCGCCAGGAATTTCAGTAGGGAGGGCAGGGAAAACCAATCTATTGCCGGATGCATGCTCAGGCCCCCAACATAAAATGCGTCAACAAGCCGATCACCCCAAACAGAAACGCGCTGGCGGCAAACTCTGGTACGCGGAACAGCCGCTTTTTGGCAAGCAAGGTCTCTACAAGGGCCAGGATGGGGGCTGCGAGGAAGAGTTTGCCGACAAAGGCTAAGCAAGCCAGCAAAAGCGCGATGGGGTTCGCCTGATCGGCTATTCCCCATGGGAAAAAGAGAGCGATGCCCATGGCAACATAAAGAAGGAGTTTTACCTGCGCACCCCATTCCAAGAGGGCCAAATGCCGACCGGAATACTCCAGCAGCATCGCTTCATGGATCATAGTGAGCTCGAGGTGCGTAGCCGGATTATCGACGGGAATACGGGCATTTTCGATCAAGAGCACAAGAAAAAAGGCGGCAGCGGCAAACACCATGCTCGGGTGCAGGGAGAACATCCCTTGCTGCGCGTGGAGAGCGATGGTGCTTAGCGACGTCGACCCTGCGAGCAGAGAGGCAATGAAAAATGCCGTCAGCAGCGCTGGCTCGGCCAAGGCCGAGACCAGCATTTCCCGGTGGGCGCCTAAGTCGGCAAAGGCAGTGCCCGTATCCATAGCCGCCAGGACCTGAAAAACGCGGGCGACTGCGAGCAAGCCGACCAAGGCAATGACATCGGCGGCGCGCGCTAAGGGAGGATTTACGGCGACGATGGGGACCAGCGTCAGGGCCATCACTTTGGTGCCGAAGAGAACGTATGGACTGAAGCGGAAGAGCCAGGACGAACCCTCCGGGAGGAGAGACTCTTTGTGAAAGAGTCGCCGCAGATCGCGATAGGCCTGCCCGAGTCCCGCCGGACGCCGGTTCTGCAACAAGGAGCGAAGCATTTGTAGCCACGCCGCAAAGAGGGGTGCGATGGCCAGGGCCAACAATACCTGTATGGTTTGTACTCCCCAGGCGCCCCAATTCATCGCACGAGCACCAGGAGAATGACTAACGTCAGAAAGGCATACAGGAGATACGAGGTAATCCGGCCATGTTGCAGACGCAGCGCCTGACGCGACAAGGCATTGGCCAGTCGTTGCACGGGTTGATACAAGCCGGACCAGAAGGGGTCGACGATTTCGACCTGCAAGCCACTGTTTTCGGAACTGTGCAGAATGGCACCTCGGTGAATGGGTTGAAAAATGCGCAGTAGCGGTTGGCTAAATCCCACCGGACTATCTTGCATCCGTGGCGTGAGCGGCCCGGCAAACCCGCAGGCCCATACCGGAACGCGCCGCACGGGGCGGCCAAAACGCCACCATACCAGCACAAAGGTCAAAACAACGGCGAGTACAATTCCGATGAGAAAGGCGCCGGGCAGGTAACTGGCCCGTTCCGGAGAAATCGGTGTCAACCCCCAGAGATCTTGTCGACCCAGCCTTCCGGTATGTAGCAGCAGGAGATTTACCCCCTGCAAAGCATTCGCGGCAGAACCCGGAAAGAGTCCCAAGAGTATGCAGCCGAAGACAAGGAAGATCATGGCGAGGCGCTCCCACAGGCCCGCCTCGTGGGCCGCATAGGCACTGCGCGGTTGCCCCAAAAAACTCAAGCCGAAGGCTTTGATGATGGCAAAGCTGGATAACGCCAAGACCAAGACGACCCCAGCAGCAGCTAATGGCAGAATCGCTTGCAGGGCCCCCGAGGCCATTTGGGGTGCCAAGAGGAAGGCCTGCAGTAACAGCCATTCCGAGGCGAAGCCATTGAGGGGTGGCAGTCCGGCAATAGCGAGGGTGCCGATGAGCATGAGCAGTGTTGTTTGCGGCATAACGCGAATCAGTCCACCCAGACGCCCCATATCGATGGTGCCAGTACTATGGAACACGCTGCCACTACCCAAGAAGAGTAACCCCTTGAAAAATGCATGATTCAGCGTTTGCAGAAGCCCTGCGGTCAAGGCTAGGGCTGCCAAAGTGGGTGCATTTGCAGCGTCAAAGAGCCGAGCAAGCCCCAGGGCGACCAGGATCAATCCCATATTTTCCATGGAGGAATAGGCCAGCAACCGTTTCAGATCCCGCTGCAGGGTAGAAAAGAGCACGCCAAAGCCCGCGGTTAGCAAGCCCAGTGCGAGCCAAATCAAGCCCCAGGAGATGCCAGATGGGGGCAGGATTACCCAGTCGATGCGTAATAGCCCATAGAGGGCGATGGGGAGCATGGCCGCGCTCATGAGAGCAGAAACTGGAGAAGGTGCCGCCGGGTGCGCCTCGGGTAACCATACATGTAGGGGCGCGGCGCCCAGCTTCGCTCCAAATCCGAGCAGGGTGAGCAGATAGACGGCTTGGGTCTGCCAGGGCGTATGGATGCACTGCGCCATGGCCGAAAAATCATTACCGGATAGAGGGTTGCCGTTACTCAGCAAGGCAAAGGCGGCGAGCAAACACAGGGCTCCCAAATGGGCGATGAGCAGATAGAGGTAGGCGGCTCGCCGCGCGGTGGGTGTCTGGGATTGCGCGAGGATCAAAAAACTGGAGCTCAAGGCCATAGCTTCCCAGGCCACTAGAAAGCTGTAGGCATTACCGGCCATCAAAACGAGCGCCATGGCGGAGAGAAAGATCGGCAAGGGGATCAGGACCCGCTGCAATTCCACCTTATCGAGGCTGCGAAAATATCCCAGGGCATGCAGCGATGCGGCGAACCCCACCACCCCCAGAATCAACAGAAAGAAGGCTGAGAGGGGATCGAGGCGGAACTGCCAGAGTATCTGTGTGCCAAGACGGAGGCTTGGCGAATGGTCAGGAGCCCGCAGCGCCAGGTAGCCGCTGACCAGCCATAGCAGGCTCATCCCGCTGGTGGTCAATAGCGAGCCGTAGCGCAACCAGGAAATACGCGGCAGCGGAAACAGTGCGCCCACGCTCAATAGCGGGCCAAGAGCGGCGGCCGCTAGGGCAAGTGCTACCGGGAGGGTGATGTTCATTGCGCGACGACGATGAGCAATACTGCGGGTTTGCGGCCAATATTGCGCCAATTGTGGGGCTGTCGTGGATCGTAGTAGACCGCGTCCCCTTCTTCCAAGGTATGCTGCTGGTCCTGCTGTTCAAATTGCGCCTGGCCGGTAATGAGCATGGCGAATTCCTCGCCTTCGGCACTGGTGTAGGGATGCTCTCCGCACTCTCCGCCCGCATCCAAGGTCAACAGGATTGGCTGCATTATTTTGCGGGCGAAACCCCGCGCCAGGGGCTCGATACTGGCATGAGAGCCGGCGCTATACACCCGTCTCCGCTCCTTGGCGCGTACGATGATGGGGCCGTTCCCGTCCGTTGGCTCATCGAAAAGGGTGGCGATGGGCACCCCTAGGGCATTGCAGATTTTTTCCAGGGTGGCGATGGAAGGCGAAACTTGCGCTGCCTCGATCTGGGAGATCGAGCTGGGAGAAACTCCTGCGAGTTCAGCCAGGGAACGCAGCGAGAGCTGGCGCTCTTCGCGGATCTTTTGCAATTGACGGGCGAGCTGGTCCATGGGAACGAGTGTACAAAATTCCGATCGATGTGCGCAATATATTGGTTAGCGAGTGAGGGCCAAGAACAGTTGCGGCAATCGTTCAGGCAATCGTTCGATGTGATCGATAATGGCGAACTGGCGACCAAAAATATCGCCAACGTAAGCGTCTGCCTGTGGGTCGAGGCTGATGCAGTAGGAGAAAATTCCCTGCTGATCTAGCTCTTGTACTGCTCGTCGAGCATCGGCAATCAGGTGTTGGGGTGCGCTAACGTCTACGTCCGCCGGAGCGCCGTCGGTCAGGACGAGCAGCAGTTTTTTCTCGGCCCTGCGGGCGCCCAGATACTGACCAGCATGGCGCATGGCCGCCCCCATGCGCGTCGAACAGCAGGCTTGCATGCCGGCAAGGCGCGCTTTCACCGATGTATCCCAGTGTTCGCCAAACCCTTTGATGTGGGCGTAGCGCACCTCATGGCGAGTATTGGAGTGAAAACCAGCAATGGCGAATGGATCCCCCAGGCTCTCAATGGCCCAGGCGAGTAGGGAAACCGCCTCCTGACTTAATTCGAGCAGGGTTTGACCAGTCCCGGCGATGGGATCGTTGAGGGACTCGGAGAGATCGAGCAGGAGCAGTACGGCAATGTCCCGGCGATGACAACGATGTCGAAAATTGATGCGCGGATCCGGTTGGGCGCCACTTTTGTAATCGATGAATGCGCGTAGGGCGATGTCCAGATCCAGCTCGCTACCATCCTCCTGGTAGCGCACCCGCTCCTTGTCCTGGGGTTTGAGTAGCTCAAAGAGTCGCTGGAGTCGTTTCGCGAGGGGCGCATGCCGTGCCAACAAACGGTCAATCTGGTCCGGGTCGCCGCTGGGGTGAAGCTGGTCGTAGACGCTCACCCAATCGGGTCGGTAGCTCTGGCTTTGGTCATCCCATTCGGGATAATGGCGGGGCGGTAGCGAAGAGGTCTCTTCGGCGTGCTGGGAGCGGGGGCTGTCTTCGAGGGATTCTTCCTCATCATCCGGCTCGATAAAGGTCCAGAGGTGACGATTGTCGTCTCGATAGTCCACAATCGTGTCGGCAAAATGGACCTGGGCAAACTGATCACTAGGCAGCCGGGTGCGGGTAACAAACTCCAGCGCCAGGGCTGCCACCTCGTCGGTGTTGCTGGGCCCTTGCGCCAACAACCCCTGAAACCGAGATACAACTGCGAGGATGGCAGGATTTGTATAGGCGTGTTCAGGGTCAAGCAAGGCACGGGACAACATCGCCAAGCGATGGCGCAGGCAGGACGTGGTTTGCGGGTCGCAGGCGTCCTCCCTGGGGGCCGAGTGTAGACGCAACAGCAGCCTGCGCAGGCCAGGATATTCGCGAATAAGCAAGGTGTCGATGCGGCAGTCTTCCAGACACTCTACCGCCAGGCGTTGAAACGGACTCCAGTTGTCGGCAATGAGCGGGCGACTCCAGCGACGATGTCCAACCATATGCGCAAGGGCAGCACGATAGCGGTCGATGCCGGCCACGTCATGCGCGTCATCATAGACGTCGGGGAGGCGAAAGCCGAGAGAATCAACATACGGCATGGGCTGTCGCAACTGATGAAAGGCGGTGGAATAGGGGATGAGCTGGGCACTATCCTGCCATAGCCCACGCAGGTAGAGATCTAAACGCCGTTCGACATCCGCGAGCAGAGTCCCGTGCCGTTCTCTCTGCAATACCGCACGGCTGTCGGCCGATTGCAGACCGAAGTAGTCCTTTTGCCGATCTGGATGTTTGGCATAATTGTGGATTCCGTATTCGACCCAGTTGGCGAGGCCCTCCAGACTTACTTGTTGCAGTAGAGCCGGTGCTTTGGCGAAAAATTCCGGGAGACCACTGCTTGGAATGGTGGTTTGCCGGCCGTGAATGGATCCGCTGGTCTGTACCTGTAATCGCAGTGCAATGCGCAAATAGTCTGCGAGTAGCTCCTGCGACTGCAGCCGATCTGCCACGTGGGCGAGGGTCTGCAGTAGTCCGGCAATGGCGCGGCCATTCGGCGACCTTTGTAGGTGATCGATGGCATCGATTAGCGCCGGCAGGGCGTCTTCCCCAACTGCCTTGGCAACGGCAGGCCATTCTTCAAGAAATACGAGCATCGGCTCGGCACCACGCCCGAGTTTACCGATCTGGCGCGCCGCTTTGAGGTAGTCGAGCAGCCCTTGTGGGCTGAGTAGCGCTCGAGCCTTCTGCCAGAGGTCGGGAAAGACCATTTCCACTTCGCTAAAGCGGGTGTCCAGCCGCGCCCAGGCGCTTGCGAGGGTGTCTTCTTCGTTGGATGGATGCGGCACGTTGAGCCCGACTTTTAGGCAAAGGTGGCGATGATGGCATGCTCCAGGGTAGCCCGGATGTCGGCATCATCGGTGATGGGGGCTGCCAGGGCCATGTGGCAAGCATCTTGGGGGGCTACGCCATCCTCGATCAATGCGGCGGCGTAAACGAGCAACCGGGTAGAAATACCTTCGTCGAGCCCATGGCCTTTGAGCCGTCGAGCCACCGCGCCGATCTTGACCAATTGCTCGGCAATATCTGGCGCTACACCCGCTTCTCGCTCCAGGATGGTGGCCTCAATCATAGGATCAGGGTAGTCGAAATCAAATGCGGTAAAGCGCTGCTTAGTGGAAGGCTTGAGATCTTTTAGCAAACTCTGATAGCCCGGATTATAGGAAATGACCAGCTGAAAATCCGCATGGGCATGGACGAGCTCACCCTTTTTATCCAAGGGCAGGACGCGCCGATGGTCTGTCAGGGGATGAATCACCACGGTAGTATCTTGGCGCGCCTCGACGACTTCATCGAGGTAGCATATGGCACCCATTCGGGCCGCGGTGGTGAGGGGGCCGTCGATCCAGCGGGTACCGTTGGCATCCAATAAATAGCGGCCGACCAGGTCGCTGGCGGTCATGTCCTCATTGCAGGCCACAGTAATCAGCGGCCTGCCCAGCTTCCAGGCCATGTACTCGACGAAACGAGATTTGCCACAGCCTGTCGGTCCTTTCACCATGACCGGCAAGCGCTTGCGATAAGCGGCTTCGAACAGCGCAATCTCGTTGCCTTGGGGCTGGTAATAGGGTTCCCGCTGGACACGATAGCTTTCTGCAGAGAGATGGGGATCGCTCACGTGGTATTTTCCTTTCGAGAACGTGCGCTGCACGCGAGCGCTTAGCGCTAGCATGCAGCAGGTGGACGTCTTACCGGTGCGCGCCGAGCTTATCCCGCCAGCCGGGGTAGAGCTTATCGGCATCGTGCGGGAACGAGGCGAAGGCGCGTGCGAACTCCTTGTGGCTCTTGGCGAACTCGATCGGGTCGGCGCCGGACTTCCAGCACTCATATGCCTGACGCAAGGAAATGGCGCCGGCTGCGGGGCTGTCGATATGGCCATACGAGCCGCCGCCCGCGGTATTGATCACGTTGCCGTGCCCAAGGTTCTCGAAAAAGCCGGGCAGGCGCAGGGCGTTCATGCCGCCGGAGATGATCGGCGTGGTGGGCTTCATGCCGTACCACTTCTGGAAATAGACTGGCCCCTGGCACTCGTCGCGCTCGATCATGTAGGCGATATTGCGGTCATCATTTTCGCCTTCCATCTTGCCGTAGCCCATGGTACCGACGTGGATACCCGAAGCGCCCTGCAGACGCGAAATCTTCGCCAAGACAAACGCGGTATAACCTCGTTTGGCGGACGGCGAGGTAATCATGCCATGACCGGCGCGGTGATAATGCAAATACTGCGCTGGATATTGCCGCCGGGCGGTGGTGATCATGCCGGGGCCACCAACAAAGCCGTCCACCAGAAAGGCCACTTTGTCAGCGTCGGGACCAAACGTCTCGAGAATAAAATCGGCGCGAGCACACATTTCGTAATGATCATCTGCGGTGATGTTGGCCGAGAAGATTTTTGCCTGCCCGGTTTCGTCCATAGCCCGTTTCATGGCATCGGCAACGAGAGGAATCGTCTTTTTGAGGGGCGAGAACACTTGATTGCCCTGCGGTTCGTCATTTTTGATGAAGTCGCCGCCAAGCCAAAATTGGTATGCGGCATGGGCGAAAGGCTCCGGACGCAAGCCGAGTTTGGGCTTGATGATCGTGCCGGCAATGTAGCCGCCGTCCTTGAGCGGGCGACCAAGAATACGCCACAGATCGGAGATATCGCGACTCGGACCGTCGAACAACTGAATGGCGCGCGGTGGTACCCAGAAATCGATAATCTTCGCATGAGCGATGTCACCCATACCCTGGTTGTTGCCGATGGCCAGGGTGAGGAAAGAGACGATCATCATGCGGCCATCGGTGACGTTGCGGTCGAAGAGGTCCAGCGGATACGCGATGCGCATATCCTCGTTGGCTTCGTCGATATGGTAAACGAGGGCGTCGACGCCTTTGGTGAAGTCATCGGTGGTCGATACTTCCACATTGGTACCGGTGGAGGACTCCGCGGCAAAATGTGCTGCAGCTTCGAGGTAACCGTGGCCTGACTTCGGCTTCATCTTGTAGGCTACCAAAATGTGCTGACCGTTCTTGATCAGTTCCTCCTCCCGCAGCGAGAGGTCGGCATAACGTGCTGATTGATCCATGGCATTGCTCCTAGTATGGTCTAGAAGGGATACTGTACCTGCGCCCAATAATCAATAAAAACGATTATTTATAATAGAAACTATTAAAAATAATCATGATTATTTTGGGGTCGGTTGGTCTATAGTGATTTGCGAGGGAATCGGCTACTTAACCATGAAAAATATTACGCTGCGACAACTGGATATTTTGCAGACGTTGGGTGCTACCGGATCGTACACCAAGGCTGCAAAACATCTGCACGTTACCCAGTCGGCGGTGTACGTGCAGGTGCGCAAGCTCGAGCAGGAAATTGGCCTGCCGTTGACGGAACAGGTAGGCAAGCGCGTATTCTTGACCGACGCGGGAATCGAGGTTCTGGGCGCCAGTGCCAAGATCAATGGGCAATTAGAAGAGCTGTCTCGCTCCTTGGAGCATTTACGAGATGTAGAAGATGGGCATATCCGCATCGCCGTCACGTCCGCTGCCAATGCCTTTGCGGTAGATCTTTTGGCACGCTTCCAGCAGCAACACTCGCATATTCAAATCCGACTCGATATTGCCAATCGTAAGGAGGTGCTAGAAAGTTTGGAGCGGAATGACATCGATATGGCAATCATGGGTGAACCGCCGCAGACCATGGATTTGGTGGCGCTGCCATTTCATCGTAATGACTTGATCGTCATTGCTGCTGCAAATTCCCCTCTATTTCGCTATGCAATGATTCCGCTGGAGCAACTGGCTAGGGAAACCTTTGTCCTGCGCGAGCCTGGATCGGGAACTCGAGAAGCCATATTACGGTATTTTGAGGAACACGGTTTGCATATTGAGGATCGTGTGATCATGAACAATAATGAGTCTATCAAGCAAGCTGTGAAAGTAGGCATGGGAGTTGCCGTGGTTTCCCGACACAGTGTGCTTACGAAAATTGAGGCAGGGTATTTGCGAGAGCTCAAAGTCGAAGGATTCCCTCTATCAAAAATGTGGCATTTAGTACATAGAAAAGGAAAAAAACTTGCACCTGCCCCCAATAGTTTTAAGTCTTATTTACTGCAGCACCAATACGTCCGCACAACAAATGAACTGGCTCAGATTATTTCGTGACTGTGGTAACGCGATGTATAGAATTGTATTGGAACAATGAACGACTGCTTCCGCTGTCCTCTCGTTGTTAGCATTGGCGATCGGCAATGTTGAAGCGGTGGACTGGCATAAGAGGAGGTGCCGACGAATGTTAGGTATATTGAGAGCAGGAGAGAGGTAAAGTCGCTCTCAGATATGCGCCCAGATCCCAAGACAAACCAGCGCGAATTATTGATAAGGGCATCATGTGATGCCCCGCATAAGCTCAGAAACCTTTGGTAGTCCTGTAGCGAAGAAGGAGCGCCATGCGGATACAGCACTTTGGATACCGAGTCCGGGGATTTTACCGGGTAGTCGAGCTGGAGCATCTTTGGGGAATAGCGTCAACGACGTGTCGCGGCGCAGCCGCACACTTGGCGATAGGGGGCGACTACCGATTTTGCCAGCATGTATGGCTCGCAATAGTTGGTTTGTTCTGATAAGGTGCCTGGGCTGTCATGCATCAGTCTGCATGATGCGCGTCGCACTGGTCCCCACCTTGTTGAAGCGTCTGCCATAGACTGGCGCCCTTGTGGCGAGGCCGGTGTTTTCGGAGTAGAAATTATGTCATCTTTTGCATCCCTTGGGCTTTCTGAGCCTATTTTTCGTGCCGCTGCCGAGCGCGGTTACACCACCCCCACTCCTATTCAGGAACAGGCCATTCCGGTGGTTATGTCTGGTGTCGATTTGTTGGCCGGCGCGCAGACGGGTACCGGTAAGACCGCTGCGTTTGCCATGCCAATACTGCATAAACTGTCCGCCACCGCGGATAGCACCGCGCGTAGTCCTTCCAGTGTGCGTGCGCTGATTTTGGTCCCCACCCGTGAATTGGCGGCGCAGGTAGAGGAGAGCGTGCAGATGTACGGGCGCTATCTTTCCCTGCGGTCGCTGGTGCTCATCGGTGGGGTCAAGATCAATCCGCAAATGCAGAAGTTGCACCGCAGCGTCGACATACTAGTCGCTACCCCCGGTCGCCTGCTGGATCACATTCAGCAGCGCAGCGTCGATCTCTCTCATGTCGAAATCCTGGTGCTCGACGAAGCCGATCGTATGCTCGATATGGGCTTTATTCGCGATATCCGGCGCATTCTTGTGGTATTGCCTAAAAAGCGCCAGAACCTGCTGTTTTCGGCGACGTTTTCACCGGAAATCCGCAGTCTGGCCGATGGCCTGCTGCACAATCCGGCTAGCGTCGAAGTGGCGACGCGCAATGCGACTGCTGACACTGTCGCGCAGCGGGTTTTTGCCGTTGAACAGGATCGCAAGCGCGAACTTCTCGCACATCTGATTGAAAACAATCAATGGCGGCAGGTGCTGGTATTTACTCGTACCAAGCATGGTGCCGATCGACTCGCCAAGCACTTGTCCCAGGATGGAATACAGGCCATGGCCATCCACGGCGACAAGAGTCAGGGCGCGCGCACCCGCGCTCTCACGGAGTTCAAAGAAGGTAAAATACGGGTCTTGGTTGCTACGGACATCGCTGCCCGTGGTATTGATATCAGCGAGTTACCTCATGTAGTCAATTTCGAGCTACCCCATGTGCCCGAGGATTATGTTCATCGCATCGGGCGGACTGGGCGTGCTGGGAATAATGGTCAGGCCGTATCGCTGGTGAGCAACGATGAGCGTAAGCAGCTGCAGGACGTGGAAAAGCTGCTGCGCCGCTCTTTTGAGCGGGAGATTGTCGTTGGTTTCGAGCCGCGCCATTCCTCGTCTAGCCATGTGCCGTCATCGGCTCCACGGCGTCCGGCGCAAGCCGCGAGGCGGGGGCGACCGGGTTCAGGGACGGCGCCTTCGGGCCGCGCCCGCCGCGCATGATCTAGCACCTTTCCAGCAATTGGTGTCCAGCAGGTAGCGCAGGTTCCAAGCGCAATTCGATGTCTTCCATTGGGAGAAGATCTCGATAATTGCGAAGAAAACCTGCGCATAGTCACTAGCATGGGCAACACGCCCCAGACCCGTCAATTGCGCTATCTCGTAGGGTCAGGCTCCGCACCAGCGGCGCCCTGCTTGATCGTGAAACATAAAGGAGTCAATCTGCCCCCTTTGGAGCTATGGCTTTCTTGGGATCAGCTAAAACGGTTTCTCGGGTTGATGTCTTACACAGCGAATTCTACATACTGCAGAAAGCGAGCGATGGTTTGGGAGCGGTAGGGGGCTTTGGGCGCAACCAGATATAGATATAGGGTCCAGTTAATAGGGTCGCCTAGTCGACGGCTTTCGAGTGCCCAATCGGGGCGGTGGCGCAAGGCGGTGCTGGTAATGAAGCCGATGCCCAGTCCAGCCGCTACCGCGGTGCCCAGGGCTTCGACACCGTTAACCTCAATGCGAATGGTGGGCTCGATGCCACACTGCATGGCACAAACCACAGTACAAAAAAGACACAGACCAAGCTGGAATCTGTGTCACAAGCATCGTAAGTGATTGAAGGGATTGGTGCCGGCAACAGGAATCGAACCCGTGACCTTCTGATTACAAATCAGCTGCTCTACCTGCTGAGCTATGCCGGCATGGCCCCGGATTATAGTGCTGTGCGGGCTTTTCACCAAGGGGCAGTAGTTCCGCCCTGGGCTACCTAGGGGCGTGGCTGGGCGGAAAACATGCCTTTGTGGTCGGGATGTCGTTGCGATTCAAGATGCATGGAGCAAACTGAAGAGAATCAATAGAATTCCCAAGGCGGTACCGATTTGCGGGTGCATCTCGAACTCCCGAGTAGCGGGGGAGGTGATCCCCCAAGGCTTGATCAATGCATTCCTGGCATGCCGGGAATCATGGGCATAGTACGCAGGTAAAGCTGCGAAAACATCCACCAAGTCAGTCCAATGGTAATGACGAAGAGGGGAATGAACATTACCAGCGCTACGGTGTTCCAGATGTTATGCTCGGAGATATCGATATGCAGCAAAAAATAGACTTGGGCGATTATGGCAAGACCAGCGCAACCAATAATCGCCAAGAGCAGGGCAAAGGGTGGTAGTACGTGGCCGCTAACGAGAATCGTTGCGGCAAACATCAGTAGTGAGGCAACGATAAAACCGGTCAAATAGTTGCGTTTGCTGGCCATCTGTACTTCGGGATGATGCAAGGGATCGCTGTGACCGTGACTCATGATAGGTACCCCCACAGATAAACAAAAACGTAAATAAATACCCACATAACTGCCTGAAATTGCCAGAACATGCGTAGACTCAAGAGTCTACCCACAACATCTTCGCTAAACCCTTGGCGCAGAATTTGGTAGAGCATGACGAGCATCCAGAGCAAACCGACAAAGATATGCGCAGCATGCACCTGGGTAAGAGCGTAGAATGCCGAAAGACCACCGCTTACCTCTGGAATAACCCCCATACTAATCATGCGCAACACATCGTGAATGTCGAGGCCCAGAAAAATGACGCCTAATACCATCGAGGCGATAATGGCATTGATAACCCCGGTTTTATTTCCCTGTTTGAGGGCCGTCATGGCAAAACCATAGGCAAGAACGCTCAGAAAAAGCGCCATGGTCTGGATAAATGTGTACCAAGGTGCAACAAACTGTGCCGGGGTTGGGCCGGTATAATAGCTATGGCTATAGCTTAACACCCCATAGGCCGCAAAAATTGTCGCAAAGAGCATGCCGTCACTTAATACGTACATCCAAAAGCCAAAGGTGCGGGTAGAAATGACATCATGACCTTCGTAGTCGTCGGACCATAGGACTACCTGTTTGGGATCCACAACCTTATCATGTGCGTGCATATAAACTCCTATGAATGGATGCCGGCGCGTAACCCAGCGCCGGCGAGCGCAGTGTTAGAGCTGCCGGGAATCCGTCGGCGGCGTGCCGTTGCGAGCGGATGACGAGAGCGGCGAATACGCATGCACCGTACCACCGCTAAAGCCCCCGCCTTGGTGCACGGGCTGCTTGCTACTGGCTATCATTGCGGTCTTAGAAGCACGATCTAGCTCTGCCATCGTTTCGGCAGAAATCACATAACCCGAATCACCCTTGTTAGAACGGTAGATCATCAGTAACACCGCTATGATCAGAGCCGCCGCCGTCAGCCACCAGATTCTCCATGTGAGGCCAAAGCCCACCAGAAAAGTCATGGCGCCAATATACAGAGCAACACCAGTATTATTGGGCATGTGAATGGCCTTGAAATGATTTGGCTGGGTTTCTGCGAAGCCATGTTCGCGCCGCCAAGCGACTTCATCCCGAGCGTTGATATTGGGAACCATGGCGAAGTTATAGAAGGGCACTGGGGTATCCGTGAGCCACTCCAGGCTGCGAGAAGTATTCCAGGCGTCGCAGCTATGCACCCGATTTTGCGCACGGTCACGAATGCTGGCATAAAGCATCCAGAGAAAAGCCAGAACCGAGAGGCAGTACACGGCAATGCCAACTTCCTGAACCGCAAACCAGCCCGCCCATTGCGGGTTAAAGGGCCAATCCAAACGCCGAGTTTCGCCCATAAAGCCGAGCATGAACATCGGGAAAAAGACCAAGGCCGTGCCGGTGGTAAAGAGCCAGAACATGATTTTTCCCCAGATTTCACTGAGGCGGAAGCCGAAGATCTTGGGGAACCAGAAAATCACCGCGCCAAAGACCGCATAAACGATACACAGGAGCATCATGTGAAAATGTGCAACGACGAACACACTGTTGTGTACCATATAATTGATGGCGGGAATAGACAGCATCATACCGGTTAAACCGCCAATGAGTAGTAAAAATAGCGCACCAATGGCCCAAAGCATGGCGGCACTCATGGTGATTCTTCCCTTGTACATGGTGAAGGCCCAGTTGAAGACCTTTACGCCCGTAGGAATGCCAACCAGCATGGTAGCGATACTGAACTCCGTGCTCACATAGGGGCCCATACCCATGGTAAAAAAGTGGTGTAACCACACAATCCACGATACCCCGGCAATGGCAAATGTTGCGAGCACCATCGCGGTATACCCGAATATGGGCTTCTCGGAAAAGGCGGGGATGATTTCCGACAGCATCCCGAAGGCGGGAAGAATGACAAAATAGACTTCCGGATGGCCCCAGAGCCAAAAGAGATTGGTATAGAGCATCAAATTGCCGCCAAAGCCAGCGGTAAAGAAATGGGTGCCTAGATAACGATCGGCACCCACCAAGGCAAGGGCAACCTGTAGGCAGGGGAAAGAGGTAAGGGCGATGATGTTGGCCGAGACCGCCGACCAAGTAAATACCGGCAGACGACTCCAGGTCATTCCCGGTGCCCGCATTTTTACCACGGTAGCAAGAAAATTGATGCTGCCCAATGTGGTGCCAAGGGCAACCAATTCCAGGGTCCAGATCCAATAGTCGACCCCCACTCCTGGGCTATAGGAAAGCTCGAAGATCGGGGCGTAGCCAAACCAGCCGTTGTGGGAAAAATCCCCAACAAAAAGGGAGGCCATGATCAAGACCACTGCAGCAGTAGTGATCCATAGCCCCAAGGCGTTGAGGTAGGGATACGCCATATCGCGGGCACCAATCTGCAGTGGCACGACGATGTTCATAATGCCGACAAGTAGCGGCGTGGCTGCGAGCAGGATCATAATCAAGCCGTGCGCGCTATAAATCTGTCCAAAATGAAAAGGTGTTAGATAGCCATGAATGGCACCCATCACCTTTATACCATTGTCACCAGGGCCGTCACCGAGGAGTTGCTGCGTGCGCATCATTAGGCCATCAATAAAACCCCGGAACAGCATTACTAAACCGAGGATGATGTACATGATGCCAAGCTTTTTGTGATCGACAGTGGTAAACCACTCCTTCCATAAGTAGCCCCATTTGCCGTAGTAGGTGATCCCCGCTACCAAGGCAATTCCGCTGAGGACAACAACCACAAACAACGGCGCCAGGATCGGGTTTGTGTAGGGGATCTCCGATAGGGCGAGGCGCCCTAGAAATGGACTCCAAGGTCCAGGAACATTAACCAACATAGCAATTCTCCAGTTTTTTGCGGATTACGAGCGATGTTCTGCCGCTTGCAGTTTTAGGTAATGGAACATGTTTTCGGTCATGAACATGGGTAGTGGCCACTTTTTGCCATCCATCACCTCCAAGATGACATGGTTGAATAGTCCCGGCTCTACTCGGCCCCATTCCGGCTGTTTCTCGGCAACATTGATATAGGGCTCAGCAAAGCGATTGAATTGGTGGTAATCCATGCTGCGCGGATTGTTTTCTAAGCCCTTGGCCCAGTGCTCGAAGTTGGTTTTACTGACCACATTGGTCTTGAACAACATCCAAGAAGTGCCGGCACCGCAGTAGTCTGCGGCAATTCCTTGATAGCTACCGAGATGGTTGCTCATTAGGGCGTCTTTGGTGCGCATACCCGGCATTACGTCGATCATGCCGAGCAACTGTGGCACGAAAAAATCGGTGGTAACCGCCGTGGAAGTGAGCCTGAAAAATACCGGCGTATGCGCGGGCACAATCAATCTATTGGCGATGGCTATGTGGTGGAATTGTGGGTAAATGAATAGCCATTGCCAATCCGTAGCGATGACATCGACATCAATAGGATCGCCATGCGGTTTGACGTGCTTGGTGACGGCAGTAGGATTGTATGGATTAACGGCAAAACTGCCGTTGATCGCCACTGCCCAAGAAAGAAAAGCAACGGCAGCGATGGGAATACCCCAAAAAGTAATCTCCAAGACATTGGAATGTGACCATTTACCATCGTAGTCGGCGTGCTTATTGCCTTTTCGGTATTTCCAGAGAAACCAGATGATGAGCAGGGCGGTAATGCCGACAATAGCTAGCATCACCCCCACATCAATCATCATGTAAGTGTAACTGGCGCTTGCTCCTACCCCTTTGGGATCGAAGATCCACCAGGGCGAGTGGCGAGCACAGCCGCTCAGGGTGAGGGCTAGGCCGGGTACCGAGGCGAACCGCGCCAAGCATAGAGGGGTGCGAAATTGCATGGATTTGCTCCTTAGCGTTGATCCAGAGACAACTTGATCTGAACATTAGATGTTATAGCCTACAAATTTGTATAGGTGCAATCTGGAATTTTCTATGCTTTGTTGAAAAAGATAAATAAAAACAAGATATAATATAGTGTTATGCTAATACAGATTTTAACAAATTGAAGAAACTGGTTTTTATAAATCGGTTATTAATATCTGGTTTTTGATAATTGCTTGGACAGCGAAGCAAAGCAGCTCCGGTCGGCTGTCATAAAAACGTCATATTGCCCTGCTAGACTGCAGTCTGCCCTGCACAAAGGAGACAGTGATGTCCAAGGTGACGACGATAGAAACCCAGGAAGCGGAACAGGCACCAACAACTGTAGCTGATATCCCCGGTGATCTGGGCCCGGAAGGAATTCGGAGTTTTACGGTCAGTGACAGCACGGAAATGGCGCAGCAACACCATCTTGCCGCGGTGCGGCGCTATCTCGTCGAACATCAGCTCGATGCCAGCAGTGGCAATATTGCTGCCGCTCTTGCTATTGTTGCTCGGACGTTTCTGCAGACGATATTCGCATGATCCACGCCGAACTGGAAAAAGAGCGGGTTGCCGATACTGACGATACCCTGAACCCCGATTGGCGCAGCGGTGCTCATCCCTATAAAAATCGGATGACTAGACGCGACTATGAGTATCTTAAATGCGATCTGCAGGTAGAGCTGCTCAAGTTACAGGCCTGGGTCAAAAACACCAGACAGCGCTTGGTGGTAGTATTTGAGGGGCGCGATGCTGCGGGTAAGGGCGGTACGATCAAGCGGTTTATGGAGCATCTTAATCCCCGTGGTGCGCGTGTGGTGGCCTTGGAGAAGCCTTCGGAGCGAGAAAAAGGGCAGTGGTATTTTCAGCGCTATGTGGAGCAACTGCCGACGGCCGGAGAAATGGTCTTTTTTGATCGCTCTTGGTACAACTGAGCAGGTGTGGAGCGGGTAATGGGTTTTTGTTGTGAGCAGGAGTACCAAGAATTCATGCGGCAGGCGCCGGAATTTGAGCGCCATTTGGTGTATAGCGGCATCTATCTCATCAAGTTTTGGTTTTCTGTTACTCGAGACGAGCAACATCGCCGTTTTGATGAGCGTCGGCATCACCCTCTCAAACAGTGGAAATTATCGCCCATGGACCTTGCTTCGCTGGATCGTTGGGATGACTACACACACGCCAAGGAGACCATGTTTTTCCATACGGATACCGCCTATGCGCCCTGGACGGTGGTCAAGTCCGACGACAAAAAACGGGCACGCCTTAACGCCATGCGCCATCTCTTGCATACGATTCCGTATGAAAACAAGGATGTTCAGGCCATCGGCAAGGTCGACCACCTGATCGTTAGCCGCGCCCACGTGATGTATGGCGAGACTTGTCCGCAGGATCTCAATCCTTTTCAGGCGACGCGAGAGAGCTGATGCCTCATGCATCGCGGCGCGTTCGCCACAGGGAGCGCGCCGGGATTTTGCTTTGTCGGCAACGATCTTGGTATTTTCCGGCGATTTCCGATACTTCCGCTAGTAAACCGGCAGACAGGGTAATTGGTTGTAGACCCAGGTTTTGTAGGCCCTGATTTTCTACCCGAAGATCGTTTTCGGTTTGCTCTTTTCTGGGGTTATCGACAAATTGCAGCTCGGCGCCCGTGAGTTCGTGAATGAGGCGCGCAAGATCGCGCACGCGGTGGGTTTCGGTTGTTTGATTGAAAACCCGTACCCGTTCCCCAGGGGCAGGCGGATGTTCGATGGCAAGGCGTATGCAGTGCACGGTGTCGCGAATATGAATAAAAGCGCGGGTCTGTCCGCCGGTGCCGTGCACCGTTAATGGGTGGCAGACGGCCGCCTGCAGAATAAAGCGATTGAGTACCGTGCCAAAATCGCCGTCGTAATCGAAGCGATTGATGAGTCGTTCGTCGCGTTTAGTCTCTTCCGTTTCCGTACCCCAAACAATACCCTGGTGCAAATCGGTAATGCGTAACCCGTCGTTTTTGTTGTAATAGTAAAAAAAGAGTTGGTCCTGGGTTTTGGTCATATGATAAATGGAGCCAGGATCAGGGGGGTAGAGGATTTCGGTATCCTCACTTTCTTCGCCATTTTCAGGTGAGAGTAGGCGCACCTTTTGATAGCCCTCGGGCAGAGTAAAGCGGGAGGTTTTATAGCCATAAACCCCCATGGTTCCTAAATGTACCAGGTGGCAGGACTCCTCCATGGCATTTTCGACAATGGCGCAGAGCACATTGTGGGTAGCGTTGAGATTGTTATCAACGGTAAAGCGTTTGTGCCATGGAGATTTCATGGAGTAGGGCGCTGATCGTTGTTCGGCAAAGTGGACAATGGCGTCGGGGCGCCAGTTTCCCATTAGAGATTTGAGCTCGTTGTAATCCCGGGCGATATCGAAAGTCGATAGCCCAATCTTCTGCCCTGTGAGTTGTTGCCAGGTTTCGATACGCTCGGTAAGCGAGCGAATGGGAGTGAGGGACTCCACTCCCAATTCTTCATCCTGACGGCGTCGAACCATATTGTCGATGATGTGGAGCTCGTGCCCTTGGGCAGAAAGATGCAGGGTGGTAGGCCAACCACAAAAACCGTCACCACCGAGTACGAGAATCCGTTTGTGCATAGTCGTTGGCTTCCATTGTTGTCTCCGTTATCAGGGTAGGGGAGAGTCATAGCAATTGGCAATCCTTGCCTCCCGCGAATCGGTGCCTCCAGGATTCATAAAACTGTCATATTCTTGTGCTAACGTTACGACTTTATCGACAGCAGCCGGGAGCCATCATGAGCAACACGGATCTTCTCGACCAGTCTGGGGTAACGCGCAAACATCGGCGCATTCTCTGGGCCTCCGGTTTGGGCATTTTCCTTGATGGCTACGACTTGAGCATCATGGCGGTAGCCCTGATTTTGCTCAAAGAACAATGGCATCTGACGCCGGTGCAGCTGGGAGGACTGGGTACCGCCGCCCTGGTCGGTGCCCTGGTTGGCGGGCTCTTTGGCGGCCCGATTGCCGATCGCTGTGGCCGCAAAACGATCTATTTGATCGACATTGCGGCCTTTTTCTTTGCCGCCTTGCTCTCCGGACTGGCCTGGGATGCGACCTCGCTGATCGTGCTGCGTTTTTTCCTGGGCTTGGGAGTGGGCGCAGATTACCCCCTAAGCTCCACCTACATGGCGGAATTCTTGCCCAAAAAATCGCGCGGCGCATCCATGACCTGGATTTTTGGGCTGTGGATGGGGGGTGCTTTGGTCTCGAGTCTGGTTGGTCTCGCGCTCTTGCATGCCGGCCCCGACGCCTGGCGCTGGATGCTTATCTCGGGTGCCCTTCCGGCCCTGCTCGTGCTTTGGCTGCGCCGCAATTTGCCGGAGTCGCCGCGCTGGTTTTTGCGTCGTGGTCAATGGTCCGAGGCGGATGAGGTCGTGCGCTGGTTGGCGCCGCAGCTCAGCACCGTCGAGCGTCAGCAGGCCCTGGGCGAGCTTGCCGCCAGCATGGAGGGAGCACGCAAGCACAATTGGTTTGATCTCTTTGGGAAGACCTATCGGCGCCGCACCCTGTACGCGGCGGTGCCTTGGTTTTTGATGGATGTGATGGGCTACGCCATGGCGATTTTCATGCCCATCATGCTTCTACACCTCGGTTTGCACACCCACGAAGCCGCCCTGATTGGCAACACCGTATTTACCGCCAGCTTTGTTTTGGGTTGGGTGCCCTTGGCACTACTCATCGATCGCATTGGTCGACGCCAAACGCAATTTTGGGGCTTTCTTGGCGACGCCCTGGGACTCGCCCTCGTTGGTGTCTTTGCCCTGACTGGCGAACCGCCCTTTGCCA